>NZ_CAWPJH010000005.1:0-104669 GCF_963888445.1 Vibrio sp. B1-2 | reverse complement strand
TCATTAATTATGTTTAGAGCTTGAGAAACATCCATAAAAAAATCCAAGTGCATTAAATACACTTGGATTTTGACAGCTCTGAAGGATCGTTCAACCGATCACTTTGGCCTTAACTGATCGGCATTAGTACAATACGACCTTTTTTAATTTGATGTGCCCGCTATAGACTACGGATAGAGACCTTTACCAAATAAGTTAAACACTCTCGCAACACCTTGCGTAAACAGCATCGGCTCAGTTAGCACCGTTAAGCATAAACAATCTTCATCCACTTTGGTAAAAGGGCTGTGTTTAATACTCGCATCTCTTTGAATGAAATCACCCACTTGATAATGCCCATCTTCATCACTGAAGCCACCATGGAGCACCAAGGTCCACTCAACCCCTTTGTGTGTATGCTGAGGGATCTGCACGTTGTGATTGATGTACATCAGGTTCATGCGAGAGTCTTCAGCAATATCTAGATGGGCACTAAAAACTTTACCACCATAGCTGCGCCACTCGCCTTTAAAACGAATCAGTTGGCTCAGCGTACTAGGCAGCATCACAACGCGATCATTGACTTTAATTTCTATCGACTCAGGCTTACGCAAGGTCGATGGGTGTAGGGTATCCAGCGCCGTGATCGTTTCAAACATCTGGTTTAAATGATCATCATTAGAAGCAGCCATTCTTTGTTGCGGCAACGATTGGCTTAACAACACTTCGGCGGCCCGAGTTTCGAAGTATTGAACCTGTTGACGACAATGAGTACAGAGTTCAAGGTGAGTGGCAATCATAATGCCATGCGCCGCATCAATTGAACCATTGGCATACTGCTGCAGTACTTCGTTGCTTGGATGGTGGCTCATAATTGCTCCGCTTGAATAGAATGTCTAAGTTTTTCAACGGCTAGTCGTAAACGCGATTTGACAGTACCGAGAGGAATATTGAACATCTCCGCGACCTGCTGCTGGGGCAGTTCTTCAAGATACACCGCCTTCACGATGGCTTGCTGAGCTTCAGGCAACAACGCCACAAACTTTAATATTTGCTCTTTTAACATGTCATGTTCAGGACAATAATGTTCAACCAAATCAGGTGGGCAGTAGTCAGTTGGCCAAATATCATCGGCATAAACATGTAACTCTCGTCCGCGCTGCTTACGCAGGAGATCAAAACACAAATTGCGTGCAATCGTGTAAACCCACGTCGAAAGCGAACTTTTTCGGTTATCGAATAGGTGAGATTTCTGCCACACCGTGGTCATGGTTTCTTGCACCATTTCTAACGCCACTTGCTCACTGCCTACATGCTTAAACGCAAACTGTTGTAAGCGAGGAGAGAAATAACGAAACACTAAGGCAAACGCCTGCTTATCACGTTGCTTGACACGTTCCATGCATTCAGCCCAGTCTTGCTTGGTGTAGCTTGGGCTTAGCGACACACTATGCTGAGAATCACTGCTCATGCTGCGCTCTTCCTTTAGGAGTAACCGTTGTTATTGGCATACAGTAGCCATAAACCTTTATACGTGAGTAATGCATACATCGATCACTCGTCGTATTCTTTTTTATGCAGAGCCACTACTACAGAGCGACTTCTCGTTTAAGTTTACTGCACGCTTTCAAAGTTAGTGTGAGACTTCGATTACCTGCAATAAAAAGTCAACCGCACTGTGCGCGTCATCCTGCCTCATTAAATCATCAAATTGTTGAATCGAGATAGGGAGCAGCTCTAGCCATCGCTGCGCCACCCAACTGGCATCATCAAAAAAACAGTGCGAATAGAGCTCGCCAAGCTGAGGGAATTGCTGATAAACCGCTTGTAGCTGGTGGCTTAAATACCATTCGTGAGGTTCTAAATCTCTTACTGGCCAACTGGGCAATGACGTGACCTGAGCAACTCGCAGGCCATCAAATTCGCTCACTACTGACTCTATTTTAAAGCGCTCCATTCCCATCACGGTTAATCCTAACATCCCATTGTCGAGCGCTTCAAAATCAACAATCTTAACCAACATCCCAAATTTAGATAACTGATTTGCTTTATTGCCTTTTTTGTTATCAATCAAACAAATCCCAAATGTAGAGTCAGACTGGCTGGATTGAGTGACCATCCTCTTATACCTTGATTCAAAGATCCGTAGCTTCATTTTCCCTTCTGGTAAAACGATTGAAGCTAAAGGAAACAGCATCAATTTCTTCATCATTCATCACTCTTCATCATGCCCGTCAATAAATACGTTGAAGATTACAAAACGATCACTAACTAAAAATGTTGGTTTATCGATTTGCATAAAACAATACCAAAGCAAACGTTTAAGTGATTAAAATCACATTAAAGGTGCAAGCGAACGAAATATTAATTTAGTTCCGAGCAAATATTCATTAACGTGACCGTAGTCACTAAGTTTGTTCACTTTTGCATTCGCAATCACTTTTAATTGAGATTTTTATCGTTATTATTCGGGCCAATTGAACGCACATCAGAAATATACGTGTGCTGAATTATGACAAAACATAGAGAGTCCCCCTTATGCGTAAATCACTTCTAGCTCTAGGCCTAATGGCTGCAACTTCTGCTCCAGTTATGGCCGCTGACTATTCAGATGGCGACATCCATAAAAACGATTACAAATGGATGCAATTTAACTTAATGGCTGCGCTAAACGAAAAAGGCGTATCTGAATCAAGTCACGATTATCTAGAAATGGAATTTGGCGGCCGCTCAGGGATTTTTGATCTGTACGGTTACGTTGATATCTTTAACCTGCTAAGCAATCCAAGCAGTGACAAGGAAAACCAAGAAAAAATCTTTATGAAATTTGCACCTCGTATGTCACTAGATGCACTTACAGGTAAAGATTTGTCTTTCGGGCCAGTGCAAGAGTTGTATGTCTCTACGCTAATGGAATGGGGTGGTAAGTCTGGCGTTAACACTCAAAAAGTGGGCCTTGGCTCTGATGTGAATGTGCCTTGGCTAGGTAAAGTAGGTTTAAACCTGTACGGTACTTACGATTCAAATAAGAAAGATTGGAATGGTTTCCAAATCTCAACCAACTGGTTCAAACCTTTCTACTTCTTTGAAAACGGCTCATTTATCTCTTACCAAGGTTACATCGATTACCAATTTGGCATGGAAACAGACAAAGGATACGCAACATCTAGCGATGGCGGTGCCATGTTTAACGGTATCTACTGGCACTCTGATCGCTTTGCCGTGGGTTATGGTCTAAAACTTTACCATGATGTATACGGTTTTGCGGATAATGAAGGCCTGCCGTGGAATGCATCTGCTAAAGCTGAATCTTCAGGCGTTGGTCACTATCTAGCTGTGACTTACAAGTTCTAATCGAACCTAAGTTTTGGCAAATGGCGCTCTCGAGCGCCATTTTTATTGCTTTCCATTTCTACCTCATTATCCTTGGCGCAAAGTCAACAATGGAGAGGTGTTATGAATATCGTCGTGCTTGGGCCGGGCGCGGTTGGGTTGCTTTGGGCGACAAAGCTGCATGCTGCTGGACACCGCGTTTCATTATGGGGCAGACAACCTCAATCTTCACTTTCCATTGCTTTAGATAAACAGGCGTCTATTACCCTGCCCTGCAATGATCACAGCGCGCTCTGCCATGCCGATCTCTTACTGATTACCGTTAAGGCTTGGCAAGTCGAACAAGCGCTCACTCCACAGCTGAAGACACTCAATCGTGACACCATTTTGCTATTTATGCACAACGGCATGGGCGCGCTTGATTCGATGCAGGATCAACTGAATGACTTTCCTATTGTGCTTTCAACCACTACGCACGGTGCACTCAAGCCGTCAATGAATCAAGTATTGCATACTGGCAAAGGCGTAACTCAATTAGGGGCTTACAACGCCCAAGGCAAGCAGTGTCAGTTTCTAGTGGATGTACTTCAGCATGCATTGCCAGACGTAATGTGGAATAACACGATTGAAGAAGCACTATGGCATAAGCTTGCGATTAACTGCGCGATTAACCCGCTCACCGCGTTAGAGCAATGCCGCAATGGTGATTTAGCCGATGAACGCTTCCAACGGCCGTTGGCAAATATTGTTGCAGAAGTCGCCGATGTCATGAGCGCTGAAGGCTTTGCGATCACTCAATCATCACTGCTTGCTAAGGTTAAGCAGGTGATTCAAGCCACAGCAGAGAATTATTCGTCAATGCATCAAGATATTTTCTATCAACGTAAGACTGAGATAGACTTTATTACGGGCTATTTACTGAAGAAAGCAGAGCAACATCAGCTCGTAACACCAGAAAATAGTAAGCTATATCACGCCATTCAACAGATAGAACACCGCTGGAAAAGCCAATGAGTAAACGAATTTTAGTCCCGATAGCAACGGGCTGCGAAGAGATGGAAGCGATCACCGTGATTGATATGATGGTCAGAGCTGGCTATCAAGTCGTGGTTGCCAGTGCTAATCTCGACGGGCAATTGATGATGAAAGCCTCACGCGGAGTGACATTAACCGCAGACTGTAAACTGCTGGATGTGATCGATGAAGAGTTTGACGTGATTGCGCTGCCCGGTGGCGTTGGAGGCGCTGAGATCTTTCGTGACAATCCAGTGCTAATCGAAATGCTCAAGCAACAGCATAACCATGGTCGATGGTTGGCGGCTATTTGTGCCACGCCAGCCTTAGTTTTGCAACATCATCAGCTTTTCCCGCAAGCGATCATGACAGGGCACCCGGCTTTTCGCGATCATATCCCCACTGATTTATGGCGAGATCAACGCGTAACCATCGATACACACCACCAATTAATCACCAGCCAAGGGCCGGGAACAGCACTTGAGTTCGCGATGGAGATCATCATATCACTCTCAGGTAAAGCACACGCATGGTCAGTTGCACAACCAATGGTGACACTGGCTGCATTGAATTATCACAAGTTAGGTGAGCAATAATGTTTGACGTGCAGACCATTCGCGATCAATTCCCCGCACTCAATCAAGCCGTGGATGGCGAAACTCTGATTTATCTAGACAGCGCCGCTACCACGCAAAAGCCGCAAGTGGTGATAGATGCCATTAGCCATTACTACAGTACGCAAAATGCCAATGTACATCGTGGCAGTCATCGCTTAACGGCGAAAGCGACCAGCGATTTTGAAACGGCGCGTGACGCTGTGGCTCAATTTATTGGCGCATCATCTCGTAAAGAGATTATTTGGACTCGCGGAGCGACCGAAGCGATCAACCTGATAGCGCAGACTTACGCACGTAATACATTGCAAGCTGGTGATGAGATTCTGGTCAGTGAAATGGAACACCACGCCAATATAGTGCCTTGGCAAATCGTCGCGGCTCAAACCGGAGCAAGCGTCGTCAAAGTCCCCATCACGCCAGAGTGCCACTTTGATCTTGAGGCTTTTCAAGCACGATTATCGAGTAAAACCAAAATTGTCGCCCTAGCCCATACCACCAACGTGACGGGTACGCGCCAACCGATTGAAACTGTGATTAAACTGGCGCACCAAGTCGGCGCGGTGGTCGTGATTGATGGCGCGCAAGGAATTGTGCATGAAACCGTCAACGTGCGCGAACTCGACGCCGACTTTTATCTCTTTTCTGGGCACAAGCTTTACGCTCCCGCTGGCATTGGTGTTCTGTACGGAAAATTAGCGCTGCTTGAAACAATGCCTCCATGGCATGGCGGCGGCAAGATGGTAGAAAAAGTCTCGTTTGAAGGTACAACATTTGCCGAACTGCCGGGGAAATTTGAAGCAGGCACACCGAATATCGCAGGGGCGATAGCCCTTGCCAAAGCAATCGAATGGTTACAAAACTGCAATCGAATGGCCGTAGAAACTCACCTGCATAGATTGCAAGCACGCACTTATCAAGCCCTGCAACAGCTCGATGATATTCGCGTAATCGGCTATCAACCGAATGCCAGTATTCTCAGTTTTGTGATGGATGGCGTTCATCATCAAGACATAGCCACCTTACTCGATCAGCAAGGCATCGCGGTTCGCTCTGGCCATCACTGCGCTCACCCATTAATGGATGCGCTCGGGTTAACTGGCACAGTGAGAATTTCGTTTGGTATTTACAATACCGAACAAGAGGTTGAACAGTTGATCGCCGCCATCACTAAAGCGGTTGATATGCTGTAATAATTCCCCCTTTCATCAAAAGGGGGAGATGCTCAGCTTGGATCGATATTTTTTATCTTATCGACAATGGCTTTAAGGCCATTACCACGTGAAGGACTTAAATGGGCAATCAAGCCTATTTTTTCAAAATAAGCATCCACATCAAACGCTTGAATTTGTGCGTAGGTCTTGCCGTTGTACGCAGCAAGGACTAAAGCAATTAAACCACGCACAATCCGCGCATCCGAATCGGCACAGAAAGACCATATTCCTTGGTGCTCCTGCCCCACTAACCATACTTGACTCTCGCAGCCTGCAACACTGACTTGCTGCGATTTCAAAGCATCAGGCATCGTGGGCAATAACTTCCCCCACTGGATCACTTGTCGATAGCGATCTTCCCAGCCAGTAAAATTTTGCATGGTCGCCACAATGTCATCAGCGCTAATCTCACGACCAAAGGGGGAGGCAGGAAAAGGAGTCATTAACGTTACACCTTATGTTTCTGAATTAACTTTTCAACAATGCGCGCTACGGCAACAAAACCAAAGGTTGCGGTAACAACCGTCGCAGCGCCAAATCCGCTGGCGCAATCCATCCGCTTTGGCCCTTCTGCGGTTGATTTCACCGCGCACACACTGCCATCGGCTTGCGGATATTTGAGCTGCTCTGTTGAGAACACGCAATCAATACCAAACTTACGCGCAGGGTTTACAGGGAAATTATGGCGATGACGAAGCGTATCTTTGAGTTTTTTTGCCAATGGGTCTTGAATCGTTTTGGTTAAATCCGCGACCTTGATTTGAGTTGGGTCAACTTGACCACCCGCACCACCGACGGTAATCACTTTAATTTTATTGCTACGGCAATAAGCCAGTAGTGAAGCTTTCGCTTTCAAACTGTCTATCGCATCAAGCACGTAATCGAACGTTTGACTCAAATAGCGGTGTTGGTTATCTGGCGTGATAAAGTCATCAATTAAGTGCACCACACACTCAGGGTTGATGAGCTTGACCCGCTCGGCCATCACTTCAATCTTACTTTGCCCAACCGTACCGCTCATCGCATGGATTTGACGGTTGATGTTGGTGACGCACACATCGTCCATATCAATCAGCGTTAACTCGCCAATGCCGGTGCGCGCCAATGCTTCGACTGCCCACGAGCCAACGCCACCGATACCAATCACACACACATGCGCAGCACGCAGTATTTCAACCTCACGATTTCCATAAAGGCGACGAGTGCCTCCGAAGCGTTGGTTGTAGCTATCTGAAGCGGGGGTATCGAGTTCACGCATAATTAAAAGTCCGATTGAAAGCGATAGAAAAATAAAGAGTGCGATTTATACGCACTCTTTATTTAAAAGTCTAGGTCGAAACCTGTGTCACTATTGTAGCTTTTCAGGCGGCAATGCCCAAGGTGCTTGTGTTGCTGAGTTTTCTAACCCCAGTTTCCAAACGCGACCAAAATGTTTGTAATGCCCTGCTTCCGTTCCGGCGCGCTCGCCCATGCCATGGTACAGATCGAGGTGGTTATCTTTTACCGCGCCGCCCGTATCTAGCACAATCAACATTCTCAACTGATGAGCGCCACTCCATGTACCATCGGCATTGAGCAGCGGCACTTCTGCTAAAATAGGTGTGCCCATTGGAAAGATGGAACGATCTCCGGCCACCGAGGCCATCGGCAGTAGTGGAATACCGGCAGAGCCAGTGACGGGGGCTGCCGCTTTGGGCGCAAAAAAGACATAGGAAGGATTTTGCTCTAGCAGCTCTCTTACCGTCGGTTCATCATTGGCTAGCACCCATTCCTTGATCGCTTTGAGTGACATTTTCTCTCGTGTCACTTCACCTCGTTCAATCAAGACTTTGCCAATACTGATGTAGGCTTTGTTATTCTTACCCGCGTAAGCGAAGTACTCAAGCGTATCGTCATCTTCAAAATGCACAAAACCACTGCCTTGCACCTCCATAATGAAAGGGTCAATCAGGTTCGCCGCATAACCTAACTCAAGCCCTTTTTCAGCTAACGCACCATCATAAATTTGCGCACGCGTTGGGCAATCGGCCGAACATTCAGGCAAACCAAATACGGGATATTTGAATATTTCATCCGGTTGATGGCGAAGCTCCATCACCGGAGAAAAATAGCCAGTGAAAAGCACATTACCTTTTTTATCGCCACCACCAAGCTGCGCCGCTTGTATTCCAAAATTCGCCAAATCTTGTGGATCACCACTTTGCAAAATCCATTCACTGATCTGTTGATACAAAGGTTGATAAATCGCTGCCATCGACGCCGAGCGAGTCACCACTTGTTCGCTCTGTTTGGAAAATTGCGTAAAGTCACGTGGCGTATTGGACTGCACCGTGTCTACTTTGTTGAGCGCTTTAGAGAAATCACCATCCAAATATTGCTGAGCACGGTCGGTCGGTTGCGCACAACCAAACAGCAGCAGTACTGCCGCAAGAGGAAAAATTTGCTTAATCACAGAAGTTATCCGTTATTTGAGTTGCTAAAAGCATGACAAACTCGCGCCTAAACCGCAATCAGCGAATTGTTAACGGAGGTTTTTTTGGTATTTTCCTGACAATCGGAAGGTTGGATTGTAGTGCGACGACGACATTTGTGTCATTTCGGTATTGTTATCATCACGCATTTTGTAACGATAGCTCGTATCACCAATCTGGTATTCTAAAAAATGACCATCAAACTCAAATGAAGTGGTGAGTACTCGGCCACTACTGATCACGCCGGCTTTCCCCAATTCAATTCGTTTGGCTGAATAAGGGGCAACATACTGCTCAACCCAAACCCCATACACCTCATCCTTTGGCGAAAAATAGTTTTCCAACCGAGTAAAGAGATCACCGTATAGCGACGCTACGGAAAGCAAGCCAATCATCACAACCAGCATCAAGCCTCGTTCAATGTACTTACGTCTTCGCAAGTTTGTGAACTGAGGCGTAGCCGTAAGGCCTACGTTTTTTGTCATTTTCATGCGACTCAACTCGTTGGTTTTGGCCATATTTCGCCTTTATTGGCAAGCAGTCTAACGTGTCCTAAATCAGAGATAAAATCGGCGATTGAATAATTGCACCAAACTCAAAAAACCACTTGCCGACACGTGAATAAAAAGTCATTATTTGAACATATTTAAACACCAAGGTGCTCTCAGAGTGAAAATTCGCAGTACAGCTCTCGTTAAAGGATTTAGACAATCTGCTCCCTATGTTAACGCTCACCGTGGTAAAATCATGGTGATCATGCTCGGCGGTGAAGCGATTGCCGATAAAAATTTCGCTAATATCATCAGCGATCTCGCACTGCTGCATAGCCTTGGTGTCAAAATTGTTTTGGTGCACGGTGCTCGCCCACAAATCAATCAAATTCTGGCGACACATCATTGCTCCACTCCTTATCACAAAGGCATTCGGGTCACTGATGAGGAAGCGCTCAGCTTAGTCATGCAAGCCGCGGGGCAGCTCCAACTCGCTATCACAGCACGCCTTTCAATGAGCTTAAATAACACACCAATGGCTGGTACTCAGCTCAATATCGTTAGTGGCAATTTTGTTATCTCTCAACCATTAGGTATAGATGATGGTGTCGATTATTGCCACAGTGGCCGCATTCGCCGTATTGATATTGAAGGCATCAACCGTATGCTTGACCAAGGTTCGATCGTGCTACTGGGGCCCATTGCGAGTTCCGTCACTGGCGAATGTTTTAATTTGCTCTCTGAAGAAGTAGCCACACAAGTCGCAATACGCCTAAAAGCAGATAAGCTGATCGGTTTTTGCTCAGAGCAAGGAATTATCGATGAGCAAGGCAACGCGATTGCTGAACTGTTTCCATCTGATGTTGAACGGATAATGCAGCGTATTGAAGCAGATACCGACCAAGTTCAGGATAATAGCTCAGGTACCTCACGCTTTCTGCGTGCCGCCGTTTCAGCGTGCCGTGCAGGTGTGCCACGTAGTCACTTAGTCAGTTACAAACAAGATGGTGCTTTGATCCAAGAGTTGTTCTCTTTTGACGGGATCGGCACTCAGATCGTCATGGCAAGTGCTGAACAAGTCCGTCAGGCACAGATCGATGATATCGGCGGAATTTTCGATTTAATCCGCCCGTTAGAAGAACAAGGAATATTAGTACGGCGTTCGCGTGAGCAGTTAGAGCAAGAGATCCACAAATTCACGATTATTGATAAAGATGGCTTATTGATTGGTTGCGCCGCGCTTTACCCTTACCCAGAAGAGGGCATGGCAGAAATGGCGTGTGTCGCTATTCACCAGGAGTATCGGGACGGCAACCGCGGTTTATTGTTACTCAATCACATGAAGCAACAAGCAAAATCGATGCGTTTAGATCGCCTCTTTGTTTTGACAACGCACAGTTTACATTGGTTTAGAGAGCAAGGTTTTTATGAAGTCGGTGTGGAATCGTTACCGATAACTAAACAGAGTTTGTACAACTATCAACGCCGTTCAAAAATTTTAGTACTGACGCTCTAACGTCAGGATATTGTATTTATTCGTTAAGTTATGGTGAATAGTTTATCTTTGATCAAGTGCAAACGTTTTCATTGTTTTGTATACAAAATAAGCGCTTTATTTAACTTAATATTATGTGTAGAATCCGCCGACATCATTAACGATGTACATTTAATGAACAACACAGGAACTTGGCTTTATACCGATTGGTCAGATACCAGTAGGTCGGCTTGCACGGATTGCTTTTACTACGACACGTACTTAAGAGCAAAAATTCTATGAAAACTGTTATTTGTAACTCACTTCAAAGCTTTTGGGATATGGCTGATAACCAATTCCTTGAAGGCCAACATGTGCATTGCGTATTTCCCGTTAACGACAAGCTACGAGTCTTTATACTCAGCTCGCAAGATCGTTATAAAATCAGAAACATCTCTTTTACTCATGCTTTCGCATAGCAGCACACCAAATCAGTAATTGAGCTTCCCCCAAACAACGGAATGAATTGAACATACCATGTAAATTTCAAACTGTGTGGGGACAGCTCAAACTCGTTTATTCCAGTTGCTGATTTACGCTAGTCTCTTGTCTAATCTCGTAACTAAGCCGCTGGCTCGCTGCGTTTTTATCTTGAGCCCTCGTTTCATCGTTCCCATGTCAGCAAAAAGCATCAGCTGCTTCTTGGCGCGCGTAATGCCAGTATAGATAAGCTCTCTGGTCAATATCGGGCTAAAATCAGGCGGTAAAATCATCAGTGTTAGATCAAACTCACTGCCTTGTGATTTATGGATGGTCATCGCATAGGCTGTTTCGTGCTCTGGTACGCGGCTTGGTAAAATAGCTTTCACGCTACCATCTGGCAGCTCAAAATACACTTTCAAACGCGGTTCTTGCTCACTCGTATCAAGCATGCATATGCCGATATCACCATTATACAAACCCAGCCCATGATCGTTACGCGCCACCATCACAGGTCGGCCGTGGTACCAAATCTCATCTTGAGTCTTGATCAACTTACGTGCGATCAGCGCACGTTCAATGCGTTGATTCAAACCACTTACCCCAAAATCCCCTTCACGAATAGCGCAAAGCAAACGGCATTGATTAAAGCAATCCAATACGGCTTTGGCTTTTTGGGCTTGAGTTTCCAAAGCGTCAGCACCAGAACTCTCGATGCGCGTGAGATAACGACCATACTCCTTGACTAAGGTTTTCAGCATTAGGTTATAGCTTTCACTACTGAGTGAGTGGTGCGTAATATCAGCATAATTACGTTTTAATACCTCATCCACCATAGCCACTTGCCCAGCATTAATCGCTTTCGCTAATTGACCAATGCCTGATCGGACATCAAAGCGGTAGCTTTTTTGCAGCATGCATAAACTGTCTGAAATCGGGGTTGCGTTAGGGTGTGAATGAGCAATCAGTGTTTGATAGCCTGTTAACTTAGCTAGGTACTCGCTGTTCGCTCGGCTGTAGCCTAAGGTCAAAAATGAACAAATGTCCCCCAGCACAGCGCCCGCTTCGACTGACGCGAGTTGGTCTTTATCACCCAGTAAAATCAAGCGCGCGTGTTTGGGTAATGCCTCGATTAACTTGACCATCATCGGTAAATCGACCATCGATGCTTCATCAACCACCAATATATCCAAATGCAGCGGGTTACGCTGATGGTGACGAAACTCAACACTGTTAGGTATGACGCCCAATAAACGGTGAAGTGTGCTCGACTCGGTGGGAATCGCCGCTTTCAACGCCGGCTCAACCGCCAGTTCAGCCACCGCTTTACCGATCGATTCCGTTAAACGTGCCGCAGCTTTACCCGTTGGTGCCACCAATTTAATGGTGGGCGTCTCACCTTGCTGTTGAGCTTGGGTAATCAAAGCGGCTAGTAATTTGGTAACCGTGGTGGTTTTACCGGTTCCCGGCCCGCCAGAAATCACGGCAAAGCGGCGTGTCAGTGCCACTGCCGCTGCGACTTTTTGCCAGTTGATGCAAACGCTTTGCGGGATCAGCGTCTCTAATGCTTCGAGTTCTTTCGCCGTACGTGCTTGGCTAATGACTTGATCAATCTCATTCCAATCAAGTTCATCGGCGTTGACCACATCCAGAAAATCACACACTTGTTGCTGGCGTGCTGATGCATTGGCTGTCTCTGGCAATTGGCGAAGCGCATGGAGCAGAAAGTGGTATTGACGCGCAAACAGTGTATCAAGCAGCAATTTTAGTTTTTGGACATCAGTAGGCTTTAGGCTCATGGGTGTCCCAAAGCTGATTAAACGCTGTGCTAAGGTAACTTCATAATGCCAATAACGGTGTAGATATAAACGTTGCCCATCAAACATTAAAGGCACCGCTTCCCCTTGTTGTCCGACTAAGTCTGAACGGTTGAGTAGCCAAGGCCAATCAATCGCCAATAGGTGCTGATTGACCGCCAATGCTGCCTCACCAAACAAGCCTAACTTAGCTGCGAGGTCGACACCCTGCGCCGTTGAAGCGTCCACTAAAGGTAAGCAGATATGCCCCTTGGCCAATTCAGCACTGACCACCGCGGCAATAAATCCGAGCGCTTGGCTATGTTCAGCGCCAAGTTGCTGCTGGCTTTTTTGTTCGATAAAACGCGCGAATTGGTAATCTAACTGACGCATAGCGCCTTTTTCCGCTAACTGCTTAAGCGTTGTCATTAGCGTACTGCTCATAAATCTAACTCCATTTGCCCTGCATCGGTCGCGCGAGTATCTACGGTTTCTCCATCAATCAATCTGTCCATCTCATCAAGCAGTTCAAAGCTCGGTTTGGTTGAGAAAATCCCATGCTCAGACTCGCCATCCATGCCGCGCAAAAAGAGATAATAGACTCCGCCAAAATGGCGATGGTAGTCATAGTTTGCTAGACGGCTGCGTAAGAATCGATGCAGCGCCAATGCGTAGAGTTGATATTGTAAATCATAGCGATGCTCTGCCATCGCCGCTTTCAAACGCTCGCCATGATAGGCGCTCACATCATCCCCCAAATGATTCGACTTCCAGTCCAGCACGTAATACTTTCCTTGATGCTCAAACAGCAAATCAATAAAGCCCTTCAGCATGCCCTGCACAGTGTAAAAACCAAGATCTCCAGCTTTAGCCGACAGTGGATCATGGCGTTGAATGACACGGTTCAATGCAGGAGCGCTCAGTACTTCTATCGGTAATAGAAATTCCATTTCAACCAAGCGCTGAGTGGCGGTTTTTTGGTTCAAACGCAACGTTTTGCCATCTAAAGGTGTCTGTAACACGGTATCGACCAGCGTTTGTAATACTGGTAACCATTCAATATCGATTTGTTCTCGCACCAGTAAATCCAGTATCACTTTTTGGTTAGCATCGCTGCTAGCAGGCTCAGTAAACTCAACCTCTTCAAAGAGAGAATGCAAAAAAGTACCGGGCGTTGCACCGCGTGGAAAAGTAAAAATGGAACGTTCTGGCTCAACCAGTAAAGCTTCCGCTTGCTCATCAGCAGAGTCGATATCAAAGCCTGAGACTTCTAAACTCGCGTCGTGGCTAGCGTGTTTCACACCTTGTTTTACCAACCCAGAATAGCTGGTCATTCGCCAAAAACGGTCAATCTGCGCTTGCAGTGTTTTGGCACTCAATACCGGCGTCTCGACGCTCAACGCTTTAAACGGCTCTGGTTGCTCGGCTGGTGGCTCAGAGACACGAATGTATTGATTAGATTGAGCGTGCAACGCAGCGTTAAGATCGGCAATGCCTGCGGCTTGACCATTTTGCAGCAGATAGCCAATGGCACTTAAATGCACACCGGTTGGCTCTTTGGTGGAGCGGCCATTACGCAGCGGCGCAATGCCGATAAAACAACCATACACAGCACGAGTCAGCGCTACATAAATCAAGCGCAGATCTTCCGCAAGCCGCTCTTTATCTGCTTGCTTGAGAGAAGCTTCACTGGCGGTAATATCCAGCACAGTTTCCTCATTCACGGCATCATGATATTTGCCTTCACTTGCCTCTCGATAGCTGACCACAAACGGCAGAAACACTAAGTCATATTCCAAACCTTTCGATTTGTGAATAGTGACGATCTGCACTAGGTTGCGTTCGGATTCCAAACGTTGAATTTGATCATCACGGCCCCCTAGGCCATGCTCGGCGTCACTGATAGCTTGTGCCAGCCAGCGCAGCAAACCGTGATCGCTATCAATCTCTTGTCGCGCTTGCTGTAGTAGCTCACCGATGTGCATAAAATCGGTCAGTGAGCGCTCACCTTGCGGCTCTTCCAACCAACGTTCAGCGACGTGACGTTTGCTCATCACACTGCGCAACATAGGAAGCACGCCGCGCTCAAGCCACAATTGGCGATACTGTTTAAATTCGTTAACCGCGTTTTCCCATACCGATTCGTCGTTGTTTAAATCATCCAAGCTGGCAGCATCTAACGCGAAAAGTGGTGAGGCCAAACAAGCCCGCAAGGCGCGATCATGTTCAGGAGTCAGTACCGCTTGCAATAGACGCTGTACATCTTGTGCTACCTCGCTGCTAAAAACACTATCGCGGTTCGAGAGATAAACACTGGCAATGCCTTGCGTGGCGAGCGCCTCTTTCACCATACGACCTTCATTACCCGTCCGCACTAAGACTGCGATGTCACCAGCTTGCACGCTCTTTTGCCCTTTAGCAGTATCAAAGTACGCTTGTTGATGCTGCGCGGCGCTCAAAATTGTCTGAATTTGGCTGGCGCACGCTTTGGCCATGCATTGCAGGTATTCGCCTTTTGGCAACGGGCTGTCTTGCGCTTCTTGCAGCCAATAGGTGAGCGCAGGTTGCACGGTTCCGTTAAGCCACCATTGACGCTGCTGCGCATTTGGACTGGCTTCAACGGGTAAAAAGGGAATGTCTTGGTCGTAGATAAAAGCACTGTCAGGCGTACTAAAAATCTGATTGACGGCATTGACCATATTCGCGCTAGAACGCCAGTTGGTCCCCAAGGTGTAGTGTGCGCTCACCTGTTTACGCGCTTTGATGTAGGTAAAAATGTCTGCACCACGAAACGCGTAAATCGCTTGTTTTGGGTCGCCAATCATAAACAAACCGCATTCAGCCTTAGGCAGATAAATGCGGCTAAAAATACTGTATTGCAGCGGATCGGTATCTTGGAATTCATCGATCATCGCAACGGGGTAAAGGCTGCGAATCCGCTCAGTCAGTATGCCCAGCTCATCATTATCTATCGCGGCAGAAAGCTGAGTGAGCAAATCATCAAACGATAACCACTGCTTTTGTGCTTTCGCTTTGGCAAGCATGGCTCGGCAATGAGTAATAGCGTGCGCCAGCAGCGGCGCTTCTAAGCTGATGGGTTGTTGCAAAAAGAGCTCAATGGTCGTGAACAGCGCATGTTGCGGGGGCTGACCTTTTTTCGACTTAGCCTCCAACGCGCTTTGTGCAAACTCTTGTAAATCACTCGGTAGGTTCAATTCATGCTGCGGGTTGCTCGCCCACAACGCTAACCCTTCTAGCCGTTTCAGTAACGCTTTCTTGGTTGCTGCATGCAAATCTGAAGCTTCAATGCACGGCGGTAAATCATCGCATGAATCAAGCCACTGCTTTTTTAACGACTCTATGCGTGACAGGCACGATTGATAAAGCGCGCTTAAATCGCCACTCATCGCTTCAACAGAGAGTGTTAGCGCCGAGCCAGTTAAATAGCCACTGATTTTTTCAAGCAGCGCCGCTGGTGATGACCATAAACGGCGCACTTCCGCAGCAAGCTGAATCGACAACGGATAGAACTGACGACGCCAATAATCCGCGACCACTTGCGCTTTTAGATGGCTTTCATCGGTCACAAATTCGTTATTAAAACGGCTGCCCGATTCAAACGCATTTTGGGTGAGCATACGCTGGCAAAAGCCGTGAATGGTATAGACTGCCGCTTCATCCATCTGCCGTTCCGCTTGCAGTAATATTTGCGCCGCTTGCTTGTGATGACTGGTTTGCTCAAGTAGCGGTTTGATAACAGGGTCATCACTGAAACCGCGCGAAAAAGCGATACGCGCCTCATGAATGCGCCGCCGAATACGGTCGCGAAGCTCAGCAGTGGCAGCTTCAGTAAAGGTAACCACTAGAATTTGATCGACCGTCAGTGGCACTTGATGACGTGACTTTGCATCACCATGCCCAAGTAACAGGCGCAAATACAAACCTGCAATGGTGAAGGTTTTACCTGTGCCCGCCGACGCTTCGATAAGCCTTGCACCGTGCAGCGGGAACGTAAGGGTATTTAATGGTGTTGTGACCGTAGCCGGGGTCATACTCATAAACAGTTAGCCTTTGAATACGCAAGCGAATGTGATCGCGCTTGAATAATGGTATGAATAATCAAAATAAGTTTATAAATTAAGACGTTGTGAGATCTTTCTCACGGTTCGCCAAACGGGCAGCCTTTACTATCCGCGCCACGTGTTTCGTCAATCTCACGATGATGCGAACCAACCAAATCATGGTCCCTCTGACCTGTGGCCGTACAGAAAACGCCCTACACAATAATGATTGACTGGCGGCCACTCTACTTTCCAAGCAGTTATCCATCGCTAAACATCCTGCGCCACTTGCACCCACAGTCGTGGCCCTTGCATCACCAACGTGGCCAATAAACGCACCTGCTCAGCTAAGGCTTCATTCCACAGTGGCCAGATCCGCGCGATGTAAACATTGCTTCCTTCACCGTGGCTCATGTAACTTTCATTAAAGCTATCGGCCATTTTCTTGAGCGATTTATCGCGATCATCAACCCATTGACCACGGCTGAAGCCAGCTTCTACACAGGCTAACGCGGTTTTTGGAAAGTAAGCGAGCGGCGCTGTCATACCTTGATAAAACAAATCCACCAGTTCTGCGAGCAACGCTTTGGCTTGTTCGGTATCAGGCATGGGCGGATAAATAAAATGCTGCACACCTTCTTTACGATCGTAGCCCATCAAATGAGTAGGTTGACTTTCGCCCATCGCCGCTAGTGAGAGGTGATCAATCCACGCAGCTAAATAATCCTGCGCGCGAATCGAACCACTGCGGTAGCGCACTAAACCGGATTGATAGCGCTTAGTCAGCCACCCCGTCAGTTGTACGTTTTTGCCTTCACCAAACAATTCAAATCGCAGATCGATCTCTTGGTCATCAAGTGGCGAATGGCATAAGAAAGCGATTCTTTGCGCCAATTCTTGTGCTTGCACGCGATTAGTTTCAAATTCCAAGGATCCAAAAGCACCAATCGGTAACTTTCCTTGCGCGCGCTGCTGGTCAATGAATCTCTCAAGGGCATGCGGTGAATTGGGTTGTTCAAGCAGCAACTCTAGCAGTTCATCGCGTAACTGGTAGCTCACCAAGCCATTTAAGGCAAAGGGTTCATCGTCTTCCATTACCGGTAACGGAGGCTCGAACGTCACTTTAAGGCGACGGTTAAAGAAATATTGCACAGGCAAACGCCAAAACCGTTGCAGCTCAACCAGATCTAAACTGACAGGAAAGCTCGCCCCTTGTAAATAATCGCTCAGGGCGAGATTAAACTCACCACTGGCTCGCCCTTGCCGACTGGCGGCAGGTAGCCACTCTTTGGCATAGCTACCAGTTTTACTCAAAAAAGCATTAGGGCTAAAAGGCACCATGGCGTGAGTGGTCGTTAAAGCACAGGCTAAATTTTTGGCCGATTGATCGCTGCCAAGCGCTTCATCCCCGACCAAACAGTAATTTTGTTGGCAATACTCTAAAAGCTCAGAGACCAACACCGAAGGAACGCGTTCGGTATTATCTTGAATTGAGCGTCCGACGTAGCTGATGTACAAGGTTTGCTGCGCCGAGAGCATCGCTTCTAAGAACAAATAGCGGTCATCGTCACGCCGCGAGCGATCGCCAGCGCGGGTGCGACCGTTCATCAAATCAAACCCTTCGGCTGGCATAGTGCGCGGATAAACGCCATCGTTCATTCCTAGTAAACAAACGGTTTTAAAAGGGATGGAACGCATTGGCATTAAAGTACAGAAATTGACTTGTCCCGCCAGAAAACGCTGGCTGATGCGCGTACCTGACAATTTGTTTTGCAAATATTGAGTAATAATACTTGGCGCAAGTGCTTGCTCATAACCGGCCTCGGCCAGTTGATCTTTTAACTGCGACAAGGTGTCGCGAATCGACTTGAGTGCGAGCTCCCCTTCCAACTCAACCTTGAAAAAAGCGCCAAGCATCTCACCGAGCAAGCGACGCCACTCGTCGACGCTTTGGATTTGTGCTAACTGCTCGCGGTAATGGCTCACTTGCTGAATAAAGTGCGCTAATTTACCCGCCAATTCAGCGTTCATGCCTTGCACTTCATTATAAGGCGCGAGCGTCACTTCGCCTTGCGTAAATAAACCTGCTGAGGCAGGCATGGCATAACCAAGTAACATGCGCTCAATCCCGAATTGCCAAGTATTTTGCTCGGTCTGCGGCAACTCAAATTGTTGCGCGGTGCTAGCATTAAGCCCCCAGCGAATGCCTGACTCTTCTACCCACAATTTGGCTTGCGCAAAGTCTTGCTCATTAAGCTCAAATTTTGCCATCATAGCAGGAGTTTCAAGCAGCTCTAATAACTCTGACGCTAGGCAGCGAGAATCGGGTAAATGCACTAATTGCATAAATGCCGCTAAGATCGGGCTCTCTTGATCTGCCGTACGGTCTGAAATGGAGTAAGGAATGAAGCGCTCACCCGGCGCGTTACCAAATACCGCCGCAATGGCTGGGCTGTAAGCATTGATGTCCGCCACCATCACAATAATATCGCGCGGTTTCAGTTCAGGGTCAGCATCAAACATTGCCAGCAATTGATCATGCAACACTTCCACTTCTCGCATCGGGCTATGGCAAGCATGAAGAGTGAGCGATGGATCATCCAAAGCAATCACTTGTTTGTGGTCGCTACTGTCCAGTTGACTATCATCTCGATGCTCTTGCAAATGTAAAATGTCGGCCTGCAACTGATGCAATAAGTTATCGCGTGGCAGATCAATAAAAAATTCGTGCTCTTCATTTTCCGTTTGGGAGAGTAAAAAAAGATTATCGCGCCCAAGTTTTCCCATCGAGGCCAATAACTCATTGCCAACCGCAGCTTCGGTATGCAATTCATCCACGAGGTTAGCTTCAATGTCACCTTTAAGCGGCGAGCGTTGCCCTTCAAACTGAATCTCATCACCTTGTAAGGCGAACGTTTTACGTTGCTGACTGTGCAGTCTGGCGAGCGTTTTTCTATCTCGAAGATCGCCCCAATAATGCTGACAAGGGTTGGTAAACATCAAGTGAACATCAATCTGCTCGCCCAACGCTTTGAGTGCATCCATATAACGAGGCGGCAGTGACGAAATACCGAAAATAAACAAACGTTTAGGCAGTTTGGTTAAATCAACCGAGCCACGCGCAAGCTGATCAATAAAGCTTTGATAGAGATTGGCACGATGGTAGTGCGACTGGCCTTGAGCTAGCGTGTATTGATATAAGGCTTGCCATAATATCGGCTGCCATGGGTGCTCATCACCAATCTCGCTCACGTCATCGCCCGACTCCCACTTGGCAATCCAGTCGGGGCGGTAGACTAAATAACCATCAAAAATATCGGCAATTTTCTCGGCCAACTGATAGAGCTTGGAATGATCATCATCCTGTTCAAGGTAACGCTGCAAAGGGGCAAAGGGGTCGAGCGTGAGCAAGGTTGGCAACAAATGCATCAGTTTCCACGTCATCGCTTCTTTGTTAAAAGCGCTACGCTTAGGTACATCAGGTAGCACTTTAGTGAACATGTCCCAGATAAAGGTCGCCGGTAGAGGAAACTCAAGGTTCGCCGCCACACCGAGCTCTTTCGCTAAGGCCATTTTGAGCCATTGCGACATCCCCGGGCTTTGCACCAAGATCTGCTCTTTCTCAAAGGGGTTGGCTAACGGTGCACTTTTGATCAAATGCACGAGTAGGATCTTTAAGGTATCGACTTTATTGGAATGGTAGACAGTAAACAAAATGCACTCACGCTTTTCTTGTCACAATAAGGACTGAGATTAGCATAAGTGCATTCTATACTTGAGAATTTTATGTTTTGAATTGCCTAAACTGCAGGCTATTTCATTTCACAGTTCAATGCGTGTTCATCTTGCTCTTCTAGCTCATTCATGCTGCTGAGTAGCACGCGATGAGGTTGATAGAAATTTAAGTAACGAATAGCAACATAACCCACCACAATAGTTGCCACAATCAACTCTAACCCAGCTAACCAATGCACTTGCTGTACATACTCAGCACTCACCCCAACGGTTTCCATCCAATGTGTGAGTTTAAATAGCGCCGTTGCACCAATCACCATTGGGAAGGTAAACGCTGCGTAGCCTGGGCTAAAAGGCAAGCGTAATAATTTAAAGAAAGCTAAGTAGATAATCGTTGTCATTAACACGGCAATACCAAATAAAATGCCGATGATCACTGGCGATGGGTTAGCCGTGACAGTTAAGTAACCAGCCAATGAGAGGCTCGCTGGCGCCGCCAAAATAGCCATAGTTGGTTTTGCTGCATCTGGAACTTCATGTGTGAACATGAAACGGTAAATCATCATCGGCAGCATCACCGCATAAGCGACTAAACCGAACATCATGGTTGCATTTGCGATTGGTGCAAGTGCTGGGTTTCCAGAAAACGCCACGTCGGCCACAATAATACCCACAGGTGGAACGAACCAACTTGGCACCATGTGGTGAAGTTCAAAAGACTGCGCGCGATGGTACAAAAAACTGACCAAGAAGATGATGTGTAAACCCACAGCAAATAGCCATAACGCATCACCAGCCATTGGGTAAAAATGGCCTAATGAATTGGAAACCACCATTGTGCCCATCGCAAAAGTAGGCACAACACTGCCCACAACCGGATGAGCGAGATCTTGGCGTAATAAGTGACCATGAAAGAGAAATTTAAACGCAAGAACCACCAGCAACACGCTGGCAATAACGGCCCCACTTAATTGTCCATAACCTTGTAATGGTGCAAAGTTTTCCCAACTCCAACCCAAGCTTGCGATGCCTAGAGCTAAACCCGCCATAGGGGTTGGCGCACCCATAACTTTCGCTTTTGCTGCTCGAATCATATTGACCTCTCATCAGAACTAACAAAGTAGTTGTTCAATGTCGCTATCATACGCTTGCCTTTTGTTCTGATATATCTAAATATATAGAACACACGTTCAGATTAATTAAACAAATTTATGGCTGCCAATATTTCTCTTAAGCAATTGAAAGTATTCACTTCGATTACGCAACATAAAACCTTGACCCAAGCCGCAGAGGCGCTGTTTTTGTCAAAAGCGGCCGTGAGCATGTCACTGTCTGAACTGGAAAAACAGCTTGGGCATGCGCTGTTCGATAGGGTCAATAACCGTTTAATCCTCAATCAAGAGGGACAAAAACTGTTGCCGCTCGCCGATGAACTGCTAAGCCGTGCGAGCAACATTAACCAACTGTTTGACAGTGAGCAAACCCTCGCAGGCCAATTGCGCATTGGCACCAGTGATACGATTGGCAACCATGTTGCGCCTTATCTACTCAGTCAATTTCGCCAGCAAACCCAACACATCTCGCAAAGTTTGTTTATTTCCAACTCGGCGCTGATTTGCCAAAAGTTGGTCGATTACGAACTGGATCTTGCGTTGATTGAAGGAAAAACACTGCACCCAGAGCTGATTTCAACGCCTTTTTCACACGATGAAATGTGTATTATTTGCGCACCCGAACATCCACTCACAATGATAAATCAGCTCACCCTAAATGATTTCGAACAGAGCCAATGGGTATTGCGCGAAGCGGGTTCTGGCTCGCGAGAGTTTTTCTTACGGGCGATCGCACCACGACTTGAGCAGTGGCATGAAGCCTTTGAATTGAATACCACTGAAGCCTTAATCAACAGTGTTTCGGCAGGGTTAGGTTTGGGTTGTTTATCCACCCTTGCTGCGCATTCAGCACTGCAAGATGGCCGGGTTAAAAGACTCCATGTTCCGCTGGACATGAAACGCCGTTTTTGGCTATTGGTGCATAAAGAAAAATACCAAAGCCCACTGCTCAAACACTTTATTGAATTTTGTTATCAATGGAACAAAGAGTAGCCATCCACCTCTCACTTTTTCCTACTCACCTAGACTTCATGGTTTAAAAACTGTATAAACAGCCAGTAGAATTAATGACTAAGTTAGAGGATTAACCATGGCTGTAATCGTCAAGTACGTGGTGGAACGCAACGGAGAAGAAAAGATGACTTTTACCTCTAAAGCAGACGCTGACGCTTATGACAAAATGCTCGATATGGCAGATGAGCTTTTCGAACTGTTAGGGAAAAGTGAGTTGCTAGAAGATGAAGCCAAGCAAGAAGCTTTGGCGATGTTCTTAGCGCAAAATAAAGAAGAAGTGCTTTACGCACTTGGCGCAAAGCGCAAGCCTGCACCGGCTAAGCCTAAAAAAGCCAAAGCGGTAAAAGACGAAGCACCAGAAGAAGATGCAGCTTAAGGCGATTAAACGCTTAACTTAAGATGATAGAACGTGAAAAGACCGCTGCTTCGTCAGCGGTTTTATATTTCTGTCTAAAGAAATACATCGCTAAAAAGACAAAAGGTATCGTTTTACGGACTTTCTCCCCTTTTGCCCTTTCCTACCCCTGCCTCACTCTTTATGATGCTTGATAAATCGAGTGCGCCGCAATGATGCTCAACCTACGCTGGCGAGCGCATCAATAGTGACAACATGGAGATATCAAAATGGCTTACTTTGCACTTGCCTTTGGCACGGCAACCAAAAACCGTGATGGAAAAATTATTGAAGCGTTTTTTCCAGCGCCAATTCTCAACCCAAGTGACGCACTAGTGAGCGAGCTTGCTCAAGTCTCTGGTTATGGCGAAGGCAACCAGTATCTCGACATCTCAACTGAGCAAAGCGCCCAACTCGCCGCGATATTTGCTCAACATGATCAGGCTAACAATGCCAATTTTGCCGATAAAGCCGCTAACGCCTCACAACCACTAGTGCTGGTTATTTTAGCTTCCGACCAACAACCTCAATCAGTCGCTGAAGGCTTTTTGAAGCTACAACTGATTTCACACCGTTTAGTGAAACCACACGGTACTGTGCTTGATGGTATTTTTGGCCTGCTGCACAACATCGCATGGACCAATGAAGGTCCTATCGACCTACCTGAACTAGCAGATCGTCAAATTGAAGCTCGCCTTGCAGGCCGAGCTTTAACGGTAGATTGTGTCGATAAATTCCCGAAAATGGTTGATTACATTGTCCCAGCGGGCATCCGTATTGCGGATACCTCGCGCGTTCGTCTTGGCGCGCACGTGGGCGAAGGTACCACTGTGATGCATGAAGGTTTTATCAACTTCAACGCTGGTACAACAGGCGTGAGCATGGTTGAAGGGCGTATTTCTGCAGGTGTGGTTGTTGGTAATGGATCGGACATCGGCGGTGGCGCTTCTATCATGGGTACGCTTTCTGGCGGCGGTAAGGTCGTGGTCTCTATCGGTGAAAACTCACTGCTTGGCGCAAATGCAGGCTTAGGTTTCCCACTCGGCGATCGCTGCACGATAGAATCAGGTTTATATGTAACTGCTGGTACTAAAGTGCGTATGCTCGATAACCAAGGCCAAGAAGTGGAAATCGTCAAAGCACGTGATTTAGCTGGTGTATCGGATCTACTTTTCCGCCGCAACTCGATCACAGGTCAAATTGAGTGTTTAGCCAATAAATCAGCCGTTGAGCTGAACAGCATGCTGCACAGCCATAACTGATCCAGTTTTTCTGATAAAAAGGCTTGGCGATGTGCCAAGCCTTTTTCTTTTGCGCGCTTTCTACTGCTAGGCTACTTTCTACTTTTTTATTTTGCTACTTCCACGTTACGAGCCAAACCGTTATCCCGGGTGGCCATCGACTCTCGGCGTAAGTAACATCGTGCCGAATTTCCACACAAACAGAGTAAAAGCCAATATCCAGAGTGCGGCGCTGATATTCACCATCAAAAAGAGTTGTGCTGGGAAAAACGCTACACCGAGGCTGCGTACCAATGCCGACATCATCAAAGCCGCAAACGCAATACTCATTTTAGGCCCTTGATAAATCGCCCTGCCGGTATGCCCCATAGTCACGCGTGCAATCATCGACAAAATCAAGCCTGAGATGGCTCCAATAGCAAAGAGATGGATCAGGTTATGAGTGACATATACATCATCAATCAACCCGCGCAGTAATAAGCTCAAAGGAATGCAGGCATACGCAGCGTGCAGCGACCAAACCAGAGGCTCACTCAATGTTAGCCATGGTTTCCAACGCATCCAACGTACCCACTGCGCTAACCCAGCCAGTAACATGATAGGCTGACCAATCTGCACCATCGTCAGCGGGAAGAAACTCAAAATAAACAAGGCCGCAATGGGTGCATTGGCTAACCAATCGAGCCATACCCATGGCTGTGCTTTTTCAAAGTTAAAACGCCTTGCGCTGAAGAAAGGGATCACGCGTGCTCCCATGACTGATAGCAACAATGTGAACCACCACAACATCGCCTGCCATACCGCCGCCGAGCTAAAGGGCGGCATTCCTTTAATGGTGGCATAACTCGCAAAGTTCGCGCCGATCGCTAAAATAAACAGCGGCACAAAAAAGAGATTTTTCCAGCCTTTCGCTTGCACTACTCGGCGGCCAATTTCATAGGCCGAAGCCGCCAAAAAAAGCGCTTCGACAGAAGAGATGACCCACAAAGGTGTCGGCGTCCACAATAAGATTCGAGGCGCTAACCACAAGGCGACTAACACGGCTAAGCGATAATGTTTCGTGCCATTTATGCCAGTCCAGTTCTGTACGGCAGTCAATAGAAAACCGACCACAATTGCCATAGCAAAACCAAACAGCATTTCATGTACATGCCACCACAGCGCAGGAACTTGCAATGCCGATGGCTGACCTGTTTGAAACATCCAGACCCATAACGTCACCGCTAAAACGGCATATACGCTACCGAGTAGGAAAAAGGGACGAAAACCAAGGCGCAACCAAGCGGGTATGCGTTGTTCTACTTTTATATCGGTAATATTGAGCACTGTGACCTCTTACGGCGGTAGTGGATATCATGACAGACGACCAACACCACAAGCACAATTTAAGCCAATAAAAATACCCAATAAAAACAATAAAATAAAAAATATCACTCAAAAAAAGAGTCATAACAACTCAAGAAAAAACAGTCATTATGACTCAATGAATTCACTTAAACTCTATCTTAACCAGTGGTTACACCAATAGCAGTGGTTACACGCATAGCACTGCGGTTCGGGCTAATCACCACACAAGCCGTCTGTTTTTGTTTACCAAAACCGATGATTTGTGACAGCGCTTTTTTGCCGACCGGAATGAAAGCCGAAGCCATCGCATCCGCTTCTGTTTCTGCATGAGGATCGTGAATGAAGAAGAATTTATCGCTCATACCACTGAGTACGATCCAATGCGGCTCTTTCTTACCATCGAAACGATAAGTGCTGATGAGTAGCAGCACACATGCCCCTTCCGTCACCCACGCTTCTAGTTGCTCTTGACTCGGTGGTGCATCAATCATCGCCACATCTTGATGACTAAGCTGCTCACAAAAATCAAGATGAACCAATTCGATAACTTGTTTTTTATTGGCATCTCGCACGCTATCAATAAAAGGCGTGCTTTTGGATTGGCTCCACAGCTCCACATGATAACCGCGTCGACTAGCAGCCAATGCCAACCCTTGGCCGCTGCACCCACCGTGCCCTGCCGCCATAAAAATCGTTGTTGCTTCTCGCCACAGTTGCAGCTCAGCGGTGCGACTCGGCTCAAACGATTTAGACAAGCAAGAAAAGCTCATCAGCAAACATGCCGCACCGCAAGTAAATGGCGTAGTCTGAACATAAAGTGGCATTGGCAATTGCACCTTAGGCCCTTGTGGCGACAAGCGTTTTTGCATCCGGCGTCCATTACACAAATCATCGTAATAATGGATAAGAAATTTCAGGGTTTTATAGCCCATTTTTTCATATAAATTTATCGCTGCCGTATTGTCTTCACGCACTTCTAATCGTAATGTAGTGGCACCTTGATCAAGAGCAGCACGCTCGCATTGCTCGACCAAATTTTGAGCAATCCTCCGGCCTCTGAAATCAGGTTTTACGGCAATCGAATACAACCTTGATAGCTGTGTACCTTGATGAAATAGTAGCAATGCATATCCAGCCAGCTCTGTGCCGGAATCGGCCACAAACAACACCGCTTGGTTGGAATGTAAAAAACGCTTCATTTGACGTGGAGAGATTTTATCTCCGTCAAACAGCTGTTGTTCTAACGCATTAAGAGCAGTGAGATCAGCACTTTTCGCAAGACGAAAGTCCATACGACGTCCTTAAGTGGTTGGCAAGATTGCGGCTCAATATTATTCCTATTGATTAAGGAAAAGAATAGCAATGGCAAACCTTTTGATCGTGACCGACCAGTCCAGTGACTGGCAACAATATTTCCCCTCAGAGCAAGTGGTAAGTGTAGACCAATACCTCAACAGTAATGGCACCCATACTCATCGCAGCCTGCAAGTGGTCAACCTGTGTCGCGATTATGGCTACATGAGCAGCGGCTATTACTGCTCGCTGATGGCAGAGGCACGCGGCCACCGCGTTATCCCTCGAGTGATGGCAATCAACGACATCAATCAACCCTTTTTACTCTCTTCTGGCTTATTGAAACTCAATAAACTGTGCGCCCAAACCGATTTTATACAGTGCAAAATTTATTTTGGCCGCACCGCAGAAAAAGGCTTGGATAAACTGGCTCGCCGCCTGTTTGAACAGTTTATGGTGCCCGTTATTGAGTTGGAAATGAACCGCGTTCAAGGGCAGTGGCAAATCAGCAAAATTGGCCCTTTCCCATTCCAAGATTTGAACGACCAAGAGCAAGATTTCTTCGTCGAATCATTAGAGCTGTTTTCAACCAAAGTTTGGCGTAAACCGAAGCAAGAGAAAAAATACCGTTACGATATTGCCATGCTGGTGGACGAAGAAGAGAAAATGCCACCTTCTGATCCCTCAGCATTAAAACGTTTTCGCCGCGCCGCAAACCGTTTAGGGGTTAACCTAGAAACCATTTCACCGGATGACTTATCGCGTTTGGGTGAATTTGATGGCTTGTTTATTCGCGCCACCACGAACATCAGTAATTACACTTACCGCTTTGCAAAAACGGCTGAGAAAATGGGCTTGGTGGTGATGGATGATTCTGAATCGATCATGAAATGCACCAATAAAGTGTTCTTAACTGAGTTGTTGCAACGCAACAAAGTGCCTGCGCCAAAAGGCGTGATTTTGCAAAGTTTTGATGAGCAATGGAAAAGCAATGTCATGCAGGAGTTGAGCTTTCCCATGGTATTAAAAATTCCAGATGGCGCATTTTCACGTGGCGTGGTCAAAGTACGCGACGAGCAAGAGCTGGAACGCGAAGCCGGCGCACTGTTTGAAAAAAGTGCTCTGATTTTGGCACAAGCCTTCATGCCAACTGACTTTGACTGGCGCATCGGTGTAATGAACCGCCAAGCCATCTTCGCCTGCAAATACATGATGAGCCGCGGCCACTGGCAAATTTATCAACACCACAACAGTGGCCGAGTCTCTTCTGGCGGCTTTGAAACCTTGGATTTAAAACAAGTACCTAAAAACGTGGTTGATGTTGCCTTAAAAGCGTCAAACCTTATCGGCAGTGGCCTGTACGGCGTTGACTTGAAAGAGATTGATGGCCAAGTTTACGTAATCGAAGTGAACGATAACCCTAGTATTGATCACCAAGTTGAGGATGCGTTTTTAGGCGATCTTCTTTACGATAGGATCATGACTGAGTTTCTGCGCCGTATTCAAATGCGCGGTTTCTGATCTCAATTGGTATAATCTACTGCTCCTCAATGCAGAGTCATTGAGGAGCAAGTGATAAGGATATTCATGGAATTTTTGATCGACCAGTGGCATTTTTCTGCATCCGCTCCGCAGCAAAAACTCAATAGTGCTTCACTGATTGAAGCAGGGAATTGGTATCACTGCCAACGCGATATTCCCGGTTTAAAAGAGTGGTTGCTGCAGTATCAGATCCCCACTTCAATTGTCGACAGCCTCTTAGCAGAGGACACTCGCCCACTGTTTGAACAATACGATGATGATAACTTTTTACTGATTTTGCGTGGCGTCAACATGAACGACAACGCCAACCCAGAAGATATGTTGAGCGTTCGCATTCTCTATTTCAATGGCGCGCTGTTTTCAACCCGAAAAATCCCGTCAAAAGCCGTCAATGTAATCCGTGACCTACTGCAGGCCGGGCAAGGCCCGCAAACTCTTTCAGATGTACTCGTGCAGATCATTGATGGTTTAAACAAAAACATCGATAACTACTTAAACAGCATTGAAGCGAAAGTCACCCAATACGATAACGAAATTGAACTCAGTGACGAGCTGATGCAGACGCATAAAGCGCTGCTCAAAATCAAACGTTTTATCAAACCTCAGCAATACGCCATCGATGATTTCAGTGATTCCAAAGTCTCGCTGGCAAATGATAGAAACTTGCGTCTGCGCCACAGCGTTAACACCATCACGCGCATTAATGAAACCCTCGATTTTTACCTTGGTGAGCTCGAACTGATCAAAGGGGAATTGCGTCAATATCATGCAGAGAAGATGAACCAAAACACCTATTTATTCTCGGTGATTGCGGCGATCTTCCTACCCACAAGCTTTTTAACTGGCTTACTTGGGGTTAATGTCGGCGGTATTCCCGGTACTGAATCCCCCGTTGCTTTTGCTCTCTTTTGCATCGCACTGGTTGGTATTTTTGGTTTAGAGTTTTGGATTTTGCATCGGTTACGTTTTTTCAACAAGGAGTCGTAATTCACTGATGATGTATATTTTTGGTTATGGCAGCTTAATCAACTCCGCTTCTCGCCAGTTAACAGGGCAAACAGGAAGAGCTATTCCCGTGGTCGCGCATGGTTTAGTTCGTTACTGGGGAAAAATTGATAAGAGCTACATATTGTCACCTTTGGTGGTGAATGAAGGACAAGGGCAAGTCAACGGGGTACTGCTGGAGATCGATGAAACCGCTTTGGCAGAATTTGACCGTCGAGAACGTGGTTATGAGCGAGTGCCCCTCAACGCTAATCAAATCGAGAGTAATGACGCTTTTAACCTTCAATGGCCGATTTGGGTTTATGTCAAAGAGGCACCAGAGCCTCCCTGCGAGCGAAGCCCTATCGTACAAACCTATGTCGATACCGTGCTGGCTGGTTGTTTAGAGT
This sequence comes from Vibrio sp. B1-2, assembly GCF_963888445.1. NCBI lineage: Bacteria > Pseudomonadati > Pseudomonadota > Gammaproteobacteria > Vibrionales > Vibrionaceae > Vibrio > Vibrio sp. B1-2. The sequence continues at coordinate 74,670 of NZ_CAWPJH010000005.1, read as the reverse complement.
TTTCAGAAACCTTTGCGCGCCATTTTGTCGAGCACACGGTTGGCTGGCAACATCCGCTGATTAACGATCGCCTCGCGCCGAAATACGGTAATTTAGCAGGGGTAGAACCCTGTCATCATGCGATCATTGATGAGCTGATGGCTACGGTCCGTTAGCGCCTTAGCTTTTATTCCAATTTTAAACGTTTACATTAATTAGAAGCCTTGATTTACCTGTATAGAAAGTCGTAATTATCACATTGATTGCATTGTTCGTTTGCCTTATTTACACCACCATTGTTAAATACAGCGAGCAATAGCAAGAGGTGTAATATGGCTACCATAAAAGATGTAGCTCGCGAAGCAGGTGTGTCAGTGGCAACGGTTTCACGAGTCATCAATAAATCCCCTAAAGCGAGTAAAACATCGATTGAAGCGGTCACCGCCGCAATGAGTTTACTTGGTTATCGGCCTAACGCCGCCGCACGAGCTTTAGTCAGCCAAAGTACCGACACCATAGGCGTGCTAGTCAGTGACGTTTCCGATCCTTTTTTTGGCATGCTCGTGAAAGCGGTCGATAATGTGGCTCATGACAATGGCAAGCATCTGTTGATTGGCAATGGTTATCACCGTGCTGAAGAAGAGCGCCAAGCGATTGAACTGTTGATCAACAGCCGTTGTGACGCTTTGGTGATTCACTCGAAAGGTTTATCGGATCAAGAATTGATCGACTACGCCGCCGAAGTGAAATCGATGGTATTGATCAACCGTCATATCCCGCAACTGGCTAACCGCTGCATCTCATTGGATAACTACAAAGGTGCTTATTTGGCGACTGAATTTTTAATCCGCCACGGTCATAAAAAAATCGCTTGTATTGGCTCTTCTCATTCGATTGAAGACGCTACAGATCGCGTAGCTGGTTATCAAGCCGCATTGAAAGATCACGGTATTGAAATCGCTCCTAATTACATCGAGTTGGCCGAACCACACAGCGAAGGTGGCGAGCAAGCGATGACTCACTTGCTGATCCGTTCGATCGACATGACTGCCGTGGTCGCCTACAACGACAATATGGCAGCGGGCGCGTTAAATGTGCTTGAGGAGAATGGTGTAAAAAGCCCTGAGCAAATTTCAGTGATCGGCTTTGATGATGCGTTGATCGCACGCTACATTCGCCCAAGGCTGACCACCATCCGCTACCCAATCGAGATGATGGCTGAAAAAGCCGCTAAACTGGCACTCCAATTAGCCCGTGGCGAAACGATAGAAAAAGAACCGATGATTTTCTCACCGACTTTGGTGCGTCGAGGTTCGGTAGAAAAAATCTGACGCACTCAGGTTACACTTTCACTCGCCACTTTGGGCATCAATACTCAACATCTAAGCGACGCACCCACCTTAAACGTCAAATTGGTAAATGGTGGTATGAGTATATTCTTGCCCTGGCAGAGTAATACAGCTGGGTTGCTGCCATTCGGCATGATTGGGAGCATCCGGCAAGTATTGAGTTTCTAATGCGACCCCCGCATAGCCTTGATAAACCCCACCGCGCCGATTGGGCGTCCCCGATAGCCAGTTTCCACTATAAAGTTGTATGGCAGGCTTAGTCGTAAATACGCTCATGGTTACCTTTGCATCTGGTGACTTAAGTTGCGCGGCGCACACGGTTAAATCAGTTTTATCAGGCAATAAATAACTGTGGTCATACCCTTTGCTTGCTTGTTGCTGCTCATCTTTGAGTAAGTCACGACCTATTGATTTTGCAACGCGAAAATCAAAGCCCGTGTCGATGACAGATTTTGGCCCTGACAATGGGATTCCATGTGGATCTGTGGGTAAAAATTGATCGGCTTTTATAAAGAGTGAATGATCTAAAATCGTATGATCACTCTCTGCGCCTAGCAAATTAAAATAGGCGTGGTTGGTTAAATTAAGCGGCGTTGGTTTATCTGTGGTCGCTAAATAGCGGAGGATCAATTGATTCTGATCGTTCAGTTCATAGCTCACGGCAATGTCAACATTACCGGGAAAACCTTGGTCACCATCCGATGAATGGATTGAAAACGTCACCTGTTGAGCACTTTTGTGAGCAGTAGTCCAACGACGCTGATCTAACCCTTCAAGACCGCCATGCAAACTATTTCCAGCTTGGTTGGTCGTCACTTGATAGCGTTGATCATTTAATTCAAATTGGCCTTTAGCGATCCGGTTGGCATAACGGCCCACAGTGACGCCCATATAGCTTTGTTGCTGCTGGAAGTCGCTCATGGTGGAAACACCCAACAGAACTTCTCTGCGTTCCCCATCCTTAAGCGCCAACTCACAACTGAGCCATGTCGCGCCAATATCCATTAATACTACGCGGCTACCAATGCGGTTAGTCAAACTAACAAGTTGTGCAGGGCGGCCATCATAGGCCACTTGCTGAGCCATAGTGTGAACAAGTGAAGATGTACAGCAAGCCTCCACTAGACCAGCTCCCTTTTTTGCTTGGCAGACGTAAATCGACGCTTTCAGGCCAGTCGCCACTTCATATTTCTCATCGACAGCCGCTTTCACTGCATCAACCAATGTCGGTGGGACAAGTGCCACAATACAGCCACCAAAGCCGCCCCCAGTCATACGCACACCGCCTTGGTCACCAATCACTTCTTTGATGATATCAACCAAGGTATCAATCTCTTTGACCGTAATTTCGAAATCATCACGCATCGATGCGTGTGATTGGGCCATCAGCTCGCCCATGCGCTTCATGTCGTGGGCTCGCAGCGCTTGGGCCGCTTCAACAGTACGGTCATTTTCAGTAATGATGTGACGAGCACGTTTAGCCACCAACTCATCAAGCTCAGAAACTTTTTGGTTAAACTGTTCAATGCTTACATCACGCAGCGCTTTGACGCCAAAAATACGCGCAGCCTCTTCACACTGCTGACGGCGGGTGTTGTATTCGCTATCCACCAAGCCGCGTTTTTTATTGGAGTTGACGATCACGACTGCCATCTCTTCTGGCATTGAAACCGCTTGTGTTTCTAGGCTACGGCAATCTAAAAGTAGCGCGTGGTTTTCACGACCTTGCGCCGAAATCATTTGATCCATAATACCGCAATTACAGCCGACAAATTCGTTCTCGGCCTGTTGACCATTTAGTGCAATTTCCGCTTGAGAAATATCCAGTTGATAAAGTTCTTTAAAAGTTTGACCGATCACGACCTCAAGCGCAGCCGAAGAGCTAAGCCCCGCTCCCTGTGGAACATTACCGCTGACAGTAATATCCGCCCCGGTAAACGAGTACCCACGCGCAAGCAAACATTTCACCACGCCGCGAATGTAGTTCGCCCACATTTTGTCTTGTTGGAAAGTAATCTCTTGGGTGAGGTCAAACTCATCAAGTGCATTGCCATAATCAACAGATACGATGCGGACTAAATTATCTTCACGCTTGGCAGCCGCTACCACGGTTTGATAGTTAATTGCGCAGGGGAGCACAAAACCGTCGTTATAGTCGGTGTGCTCACCAATCAAATTTACACGGCCTGGCGCTTGGATGATATAGCTAGGCGCGTAGCCCAACACTTGCTCAAAAGACGCTTTCACATTTTGGATTAAATCAAACATTTGCATTCCTAAACTCATAAACTGGTTTTCATTTCCCATTAACCACTTAGCGCTATGAAAAAAACTTTGTTAAGCCCAAGTCGTTGGAGGCGCAGCGAGGTGATAAGTAAATTCAGCCAATGAACATAGATTACCTATGTTCTTAGGGTGCGTTTACGCAGCAACAAGGCTACAACTGCACAGATGACGTTACTGCTCTTTGTAGTGAACATCACTTAGCTCGCGCAGACGCTGCACCGCTTGTTCTGCGGTTAAATCTCGTTGGCTTTCAGCCAACATTTCATAACCCACCATAAACTTACGAATCGAGGCACTGCGCAGTAGTGGTGGGTAGAACAGTGCATGCAGTTGCCAATGGTCAATGTTCGTACCCTCTTCAAAGAAAGGCGCGTAATGCCAGCCCATAGAATAAGGGAAAGAACATTGGAACAGGTTGTCGTAACGGCTGGTCAGTTTTTTAATCGCAACGGCGAGATCGTCACGTTGCGCATCACTCAACTCACTCATGCGACGGATATGCGTTTTTGGCAGCAACATGGTTTCAAATGGCCATGCAGCCCAGTAAGGCACAACAGCCACCCAATGCTCTGTTTCCAGCACAATGCGTGAGCCATCTTTCAGCTCAGCTTGCACATAATCCACCAGCAGGTTACTACCCTGTTGTTGGTAATACGCTTTTAGGTTGTGCTCCTTGCGTTCAATTTCATTGGGTAAGAAGCTATTAGCCCAAATTTGGCCGTGTGGGTGAGGCTGGGAACAACCCATGGTTTCGCCTTTGTTCTCAAATGCTTGCACCCAAACGTACTCTTTACCTAACTCTTCGATTTGATCGTTCCACGTATCAATCACGCTGCGAATGTTGCCCACGGGTAACTCTGGCAGAGTTTTGCTGTGATCTGGAGAGAAACAAATCACTCGGCTCAAACCACGCACACCTTGAGTTTTGAATAGAGGGCTATCGGACTTCGGTGCATCTGGCGAATCTACCATCAGTGCTGCGAAGTCGTTGTTGAATACGTATGTACCTCGGTAGTCTGGGTTGGCATCACCTGAGATGCGCGCGTTTGTCGGACAAAGAAAACACTTCTCATCATAACTTGGCAGTTCATCTACCGCTGGCTTTTCATCAGCCCCGCTCCAAGGACGTTTGGCGCGATGTGGTGAGACTAAAATCCACTGCCCCGTGAGTGGGTTGTAGCGACGATGTGGATGATCCACTGGGTTAAATTCAACATTCGACATATTGCTTACTCAATTATGCTATTTGATAGTCCGGCGCGTCACGCCGGATAAAAACTAGTACCCTTGCGGGTTATTGGATTGCCAATGCCATGTATCAGCAGCCATTTCATTGATACTGCGCGTCGCCTTCCAAGCCAGATCTCGCTCCGCTTTTGTGGTACTAGCCCAACACTCGGCAATATCACCCGAGCGTCGTGAGCAAATCTCATAAGCAATAGGAACACCACTTGCTTGAGCAAAGGCTGAAACTATCTCTAACACACTCGATCCGTTACCCGATCCAAGGTTGTAAATATGCCTTCCCGCTTTCATCGCAACCGTATTTAAAGCGGCCAAATGGCCATCGGCTAGATCCATAACATGAATGTAATCACGCACACCCGTACCATCCGGTGTGGGGTAGTCGCTACCAAATATGGATAACTTCTCGCGGCGACCTACCGCAACTTGGGCAATAAACGGCATCAGATTATTCGGCACACCTTGCGGGTCTTCGCCCATAGTGCCAGAAGGGTGAGCCCCCACAGGGTTGAAGTAACGCAGTAAGGTCACGCTCCAATCTGGCTCAGCAACCACTAAATCCGACAGGCACTGCTCAACCATATATTTGCTACGACCGTAAGGATTGGTGGTTGATCCGGTTGGAGAATCTTCAGTTATCGGCACGATTTCAGGATCGCCATACACTGTCGCCGATGAACTGAATACAATACTTTTCACTCCAGCTTTACGCATACTGCGCGCTAGCACCAACGAACCATTGACGTTATTGTCATAATATTCGAGCGGTTTTATCACGGATTCACCGACGGCTTTTAAACCTGCGAAATGAATCACAGCATCAATATTATGTTCAGAAAATACCTTATCGAGAAAGGCCTCATCACGGATATCACCATGATAAAACACGGGCGTTTTATCTGTCAGTGCATGGATACGGCTTAATACTTCAATCTTCGCGTTAGATAAGTTGTCAACGATAATGGGGTCGATACCCGCTTGTATCATTTGTACACAGGTATGACTTCCGATATAGCCCATGCCGCCCGTCACTAATACTTTCACCATACTCTCCTATTGGGATACCGATAGAGGTTGATTCTCGCTCTTGAAAAAGTCTAACAGCCTTACTCGCTTTCAATCTGTGATCAAAACACCACAATGTAAACGTTTCCACGAAAACTCTAAAACAATTCCCTTCACTTAACTGATTTTATTTAAATTACGTATACAATACGCACAGGTAGGCTCTAGTGAGATATTTTGCAGCCCACCACCTTGCACCATCATCTTCTCTAGTTCGACTTACCTTGCTGAGTTTTAGCCCATGACCCAAAGCCGTGTAGAACTGAATAACCGAATGAATATCGTCACTTTGACTTGGCCGATCTTTATTGAGATTTTATTACGGACGGCGATTAACACCAGTGATGTGTTTATGCTGAGTAGTTATTCAGACAAGGCTGTATCAGCGGTTGGGGTTATCACTCAAATCAATTTTTTCTTGCTGATTGTCTCAATGATGGTCAGCAGTGGTACTGGGATCCTAATTGGGCAATACAATGGCTCTGGCCGCCAAAGTGAATCGGCACATGTTGGGGTGGCCAGTTTACTGCTTGGATTAATCATTGGCTCATCGCTCAGTTTAGCCGCTTATTTGAGCGCTAATTCAGTCATGAATGCCTACGGCCTAGAAGCGCAGGTTGCACAATATGGCTATGAATATCTGGTTATCAGTGGCAGCTTTACAGTAAACGTTACCATCGGCATTGTACTGGCGACGATTTTGCGCAGTAACGGCTACTCCAAAGCGCCGATGTTCATTAATTTATTTGCCGGATTATTGAATATCATCGGTAACTATATTGCTATTTTTCAACCCTTTGGACTGCCCGTCTACGGTGTACAAGGGGTTGCGATATCAACAGTGTTCAGCCAAATTGTCAGCACTATTTTGCTGTACTACACCGTTAAGTACTACCACATATCACTACCGGTGAAAGAGTGGAAAATCATCCCGAAGCCGCTATACCAGAAGATCATCAAGATCGGCATGATGAATGCGGGAGAGATTCTTTCCTATAACATGATGCAACTGACGGTGATTTTTTTCGTTGTAAAAATGGGCACGGCTTCACTGGCCGCGTTTACTTATGCGCAAAATATTGCCCGTCTCGCCTTTGCATTCTCAGTGGCTCTTGGGCAAGCCGGGCAAATTCAAACTAGCTACTACATTGGTAAAGGTTGGGTGGATGAGATTCTGACTAAAGTTCAACAATATTTTGTGGTTGGCTTTCTCGTCTCCAGCACATTGACGATCTCAATTTATCTACTGCGCGCTGACATCATCGCCCTCTTCACTTCTGATCCTGAGATAACGGCCTTGGTCGCAGGGTTAATTGCTGGCTCCATTGCAATGGAAGCCGGGCGCACGTTTAACCTAATTTTTATTGCCGCACTCAAAGGCGCAGGAGACATTCGCTTTCCAGTGCAGATGGGCATATTAAGCATGTGGACTTTTGGCGCAGGTTTAACTTACTTATTTGGCCTACATTGGGGATGGGGAGTTATGGGTGCATGGGTGGCCATTTCGGTGGATGAATGGTTCAGAGGCATCATCATGTTTAGGCGTTGGCGATCTAAGGTTTGGACTAAGTTTAAACTCAGTTAACCCATGCCAATCTGTCTATCATTTTCCTGCGGTTTACAAATGGTTAATGATTAAATTTGAATCTGCTCAAACATCCTTTTAAAGTAGCAAAACAACGTCTATTTAAGAGTGCTTATGCACATGTTTACTATTTTCAAAACTTTTTTTCTGCTTGGATGGATAAGCTTTGGCGGGCCAGCCGCTCACATTGGTTATTTCCGCAATACATTCGTTGAAAAATTAAAATGGATTGAAGATAAAGAATACGCACAGATCGTTGCCTTAAGTCAGTTTTTGCCAGGGCCAGGTTCAAGCCAAGTTGGGTTTGCACTAGGGTACCATCGTGGTGGCTTACTGGGTGGATGCGCCGCTTTTGCTGGTTTTACACTCCCTTCAGTTTTGATCATGGTTGCCCTTGCCATCGCCAGCAGCCAATTACTACAAGCCCCCTTATTTCAAAACGTGATTCACGGCTTAAAACTGCTAGCCGTTGTGGTTGTCGCGGATGCCACATGGGGAATGTATAAAAACTTCTGTAAGAATCACTTAACTGTTGGGTTGTGTGTGGCCACCGCTGTGATGCTGATTGTTGCACCCAGTATTGGAACGCAAATCGGAGTTCTCATTGCGGCAGCGCTGATCGGAGTGAAATGGCTCCCTAGTCAAGATTTAGCAACTGAACGTTCATTTGTCCCCGCTTTCATCCCTTTCACTCTCTTTATTGGCTTACTGGTCGGTTTACCTTTTGCCACACACTTGATGCCTGAAATCGCTCTATTTAACCACTTTTATCAAGCGGGTAGCTTAGTGTTTGGCGGTGGGCATGTCGTACTTCCATTGCTGCAAAATTTGGTTGGCGACGCGCTTGACCCGGATCTATTTTTAACAGGATATGCCGCAGCACAAGCGGTTCCTGGTCCAATGTTTACCTTCGCCACTTACATTGGCTACGCTCTACTACCACAAGCGCCAATCTTAGGCGCAACGCTGGCGACCATTGCCGTCTTTTTGCCGGGGTTTTTGTTACTGCTCGGCGTGCTTAAAAATTGGCAAGCCTTAGCAAACTATCGATCAGTATCAGGAGCAATCAACGGTGTTAACGCCGCCGTCGTTGGTTTGCTGCTCTCAGCCTTATATCACCCTGTATTTACAAGCTCGGTCAGCAATCATCTAGATATGGCGATCGTTCTGATCGGTTTTTACCTACTAAAACAGCTCAAACTGCCTATTGTCTGGCTGGTTATATTCTTTATGCTCAGTGGTATTGCACTTGGATTAAACTGAAATTGGCCATACGCCTTGTGACTAAAAATGGCGTCAAATAGCCGTATCTATCTAGTGACTCAGCGTCATCCAGCGGCTTTCCAGTACCACCTCATATTGCTTGGTTATATAACCCATTTTTTAGTTAAATTTCACGCACGCATCGCTTATCTGTTCTAAACTTATCAATTAGAAGAGCCTCTCCATTTCAACCTTGGAGACCCTGTAGCGCAGAGGAACACGCGATGGATACGCATAGCAAAGGTTGCGAGCACGCCTATTTTCCACATGTTGGTCCACTCAATAAGCAACTGGCTAACATACACCAACGAATGCAAGTCAAAGTCCCAGAGATTGACCGTATCTCTTTTGCGCTATACGACCATCACCATGACAATTTGAAAACCTACGCCGACAGCACCTTTCACGGGGGCGAGCTTATACATTACGAGTTTCCACTTGCTGAGCTTCCAGTCCTTAAGCAATGCGCACAAAATGGCCAGAGTCGTAGCGTTGAAAATATCCCAATCCAATTGAAGCCAGACTATCCTCATACTCGCTGGCTAATTGAGCAAGGTTATTGTTCATCACTGGCGATTCCGACTTACCACCAGCAAGCATTTATTGGCTTTATTTTCCTCAACTCGTGTCAAAGCCATTTGTTTACCGAACAGGTAAGGCAGAATGTAGAACCTTTTATTGAGATGATTCGCTTTGCAGTTTGCTCTGAATACGATTTAGTCCACACTATTTTAGAGACTGTAAATTTGACTCAAGCGCGCTCCCCAGAGCATCAACTGGAATCGAAAGAGCATAAAGAACGTATTAGCTGTTATGCCAAAGTCATCGCTACTGAGGTTGCTGACATTTATCAACTGGATGATGAAACCATTGATAACATCATCCAGTTTTCGCGCTATCACGACATAGGCAAACTTGCCCTACCGACAAGCTTATTACTTAACCCAAATTCATTAGATAAACCAGAGCGTGCTCAACTGTATAGCCACATAGAAAAAGGTATTGAAATCATTAATCAAATTATTGATGACATAGGTACACCTGATCACCCTTGCATATCCATATTAAAAGAGATCGTCGCTTATCATCATGAGTTTTTGGATGGCAGTGGCTATCCTTACGGCCTAATGCAAGACAATATCCCGATATCGGCACGCATTATTGCTGTTGCCAACGTCTTTGATGCCTTAACAAGCCATCGTCCATACAAACAAGCTTGGTCTGTTCCTTTTGCCCTTCTCGAACTGGAAAAAATGGTCGTGAGCGGCAAGCTTGATAAACACTGTGTCAATGCCCTTCGCTATCATCAAGATTACTTAAAACATGTGATTGATATTCACCCAGAAATCGACCCGAAGGATAGATTCAACTGAACAGAAATAAACGTCACTCTGAGTTAATAGTGTCAAAATAAGAAAGTGAATCCAGCGCGCAACTTTAACGTTTAGTAGCTACAATCTTCTTTTACCTAACCATTCCACCATGCTAAAGTTAACAAAACATTAACATAAGAATAATAATATTTTTGCCAATAACATGGAGTTAGAGAATGATTCAGCCTAACGAGTTAAGCAAAGCAACTTGTGCTCTCCCACCACCGAATGAAATGATCTTGAAATGGGCAGCGGAACGCCCCAACCAAGTTTATTTAAGACAAATTATTAACCGAAAATTTGTTGAATACACCTATGCTGAAGTGGCCGACAAAGCACTCAGGCTCGCCTCGGCGCTACAAGCGCTAGGGGCAAAACCCCAAGATAAAATTGCACTCATTTCCAAAAACTGCGCTGAATGGTTTGTGTGTGATCTCGCAATGATGCTCGGCGACTTTGTCAGTGTTCCCATTTTTCCAACGGCTGGCGCCGATACCATCGAATACTGCCTCACCCATAGCGAAACAAAAATAGTCATTGTGGGTAAACTCGATAACGGCCAAGCCACCCAACAAGTATTGAGCCATTTGCCAGATATCATCAGTATTGCGCTACCCTATGATTCAGCTCCCATTTGCGATCACCTGTTTACAAAATTGATTGAGCACTATCCGCCAAGCACAGAACGCCCTGTACATTATGACAATAAGTTGATGTCTTTAGTCTATACATCGGGTACGTCAGGCTTGCCGAAAGGGGCTATGCTAACCTACGGTGCATTTAGCTGGTCAGCTCAACAGCTTATAAACCACATTGGCATTCAAGAAAACGACCGTTTATTTTCCTACCTCCCTTTAGCTCATATTACTGAACGTGTTTATATTTTTGGCTCTTCCATCATGGGTGGGGTACAAACGGCTTTCCCTGAATCATTAGACACCTTTATTGAAGATGTCAAAATGCAGCGCCCGACGCTCTTTATCTCAGTACCAAGGTTATGGACTCTATTTCAGCAACGCATTCAAGACAAATTACCGCAGAAAAAGCTCAATTTTCTGCTAAAGATCCCTTTTGTAAGCACGCTGATTAAGAAGAAACTTGCTGATGGCTTAGGGCTTGATCAAGCACGTGTGCTTGGTTGTGGCTCGGCTCCCGTATCACCGGCGTTATTAGAGTGGTATCACCAAATTGGGCTAAACATTACCGAAGCTTGGGGCATGACAGAATCTTTTGCTTATAGCACCCTGAACTACCCGTTTAGAGCCGACAAATTGGGGTCGGTTGGACGAGCAGGCCCAGGAATCGAACTTAAAATCGCTAATAATGATCATGAGATTATGGTGCGTGGCCAAGGACTATTTTCTGGCTATTATAAAAATGACATTGCAACTCAAGAGTCATTTGATAAAGAAGGATGGCTACATACTGGCGATATCGGTTTTATTGATGCTGAAGGTTATCTCACCATTCAAGGGCGCAAAAAGGACACCTTTAAAACAGCCAAAGGCAAGTTTGTGGCTCCCGTACCTATCGAAAATAAACTGTTCGAATACACTCGAGTCGAGATGATGTGTCTGATTGGCTTAGGGCTTCCCGCCCCTATTTTGCTGGTTGTTCCACATAATTTCCCTCATTTTGATCGCGTTCGTTATGAGCGTACTACTCAAAAAGTCATTAAGCGGATGAATGAGGAATTGGAATCGCATGAGCAAATCAAAGGCGTGCTGATGATAAAGGAGCCATGGTCAATCGAAAATGGTGTCCTCACTCCTACCTTAAAAATCAAGCGGCATGTATTAGAGCAGAAATATCATGAAATGGGGCACAATTGGCCAAAAGGACAACTGGTTGTTTGGGAAGAGTAATCCATTCTAATTGAGCAGGTTGGACTTAGCCTCTAACCTGCCAATACACCAAGTTTTCACACTAACAACCTCCTATATTGCCTAATATTTTGTCCTAATTTAACTCCTGTGCCTGCTATACTTAGCTTAAATAACGCCATTGAATAATTGGATCATGACACAAGATAATAACCCGCTGCATGGGGTCACTTTAGAAAAACTACTCACGGAGCTCGTTGAATACTATGGCTGGGAAGAGCTCAGCTATATGGTCAATATTAACTGCTTTAAAAAGGATCCGAGTATTAAATCAAGCTTGAAGTTTTTACGTAAAACTGAATGGGCACGTATTAAAGTGGAAGAAATCTATATCAACCTTAAGGGCTAACTAAACGATATGAATTGAGTGGTATAAACTACCTTCACCCGGCAGTTTCCACTTTTATCGGTTCTGCTTTTATCGGTTTTTATGCCCTTTTCTATTTCGTTGTTACATAAAAAAGCCCCACCAGCTTTCACTGGTGGGGCTTTTTACGTTCAGCTTAGCTTTTAAGAATTACTTCTTATCTGCTTCTTTACGTGCTTTAACGTCAGCAATAACTTGCTCTGCAACGTTTGCAGGACATGCAGCGTAGTGTGAGAACTCCATAGAGAACTGACCACGACCAGATGTCATTGTACGTAGGTGACCGATATAACCAAACATTTCAGATAGAGGAACGTTCGCTTTAATACGTACACCTGTTACGCCAGCTTCTTGATCTTTAATCATGCCACGACGACGGTTAAGGTCACCGATAACATCACCAACGTGATCTTCTGGAGTAAACACGTCAACGTGCATAATTGGCTCTAGAAGTTGAGCGCCAGCTTTAGGCATAGATTGACGGAATGCACCTTTCGCTGCGATTTCAAATGCGATTGCAGATGAGTCAACTGCGTGGAAGCCACCGTCGAACAGTTCAACTTCAACGTCTAGTACAGGGAACCCAGCAAGAACACCTTGGTCCATCATAGACTTAAAGCCTTTCTCTACCGCAGGCCAGAATTCTTTAGGTACGTTACCACCAACAACTACTGATTTGAACGTGAAACCTGAATTTGGCTCACCTGGTTTGATACGGTAGTCGATCTTACCGAACTGACCAGAACCACCAGACTGTTTCTTATGCGTATAGCTGTCTTCAATTGCTTTAGTGATAGTTTCACGGTAAGCAACTTGAGGAGCACCAACAATAAGATCAATGCCGTGTGTACGCTTAAGGATATCAACTTTGATATCTAGGTGAAGTTCACCCATACCTTTTAGGATGGTTTCGCCAGTTTCTTCATCAGACTCAACTTGGAATGATGGATCTTCTGAAACCATTTTACCTAGCGCAATACCTAGCTTCTCAGAACCGCCTTTGTCTTTAGGAGCAACAGCGATAGAGATTACAGGCGTTGGGAAAATCATTGGCTCAAGAGTACATTCGTGTTTAGGATCACATAGAGTGTGACCAGTTTTCACGTTTTTCATACCAACGATAGCGATGATATCACCCGCTTGAGCGGAATCAAGTTCGTTACGATCGTTCGCGTGCATCTCAACCATACGGCCAATACGCTCAGTCTTACCAGTAGCACTGTTAAGAATGGTGTCACCTTTCTTCAGTTTACCAGAATAAATACGGATAAACGTTAGGGCACCAAAACGGTCATCCATGATCTTGAATGCAAGTGCGCGGAATGGTTCGTCAACAGAAACTGTTGCAACTTTACCAGTAGGCTCACCTGTTTCAGGATCAGTCAGATCTTGAGGTACAACTTCAGCTGGAGCTGGAAGATAATCAACAACGGCATCTAGTAGAAGTTGCATGCCTTTGTTTTTGAATGCTGAACCACAGAATGTAGGGAAGAACGCTAATTCACGAGTACCTTTACGGATACAAGCTTTTAGTTGCTCAATAGTTGGCTCTTCGCCTTCCATATAAGCCATCATTAGCTCGTCGTCTTGCTCTACTGCAGTTTCGATTAGCATTTCACGGTATTCTTCAACTTGCTCTACCATGTCTGCTGGAATTTCTTTGATTTCGTAGTTTTCTGGCTGACCTGAATCATCCCAAACGTAAGCTTGACGGTTTAATACGTCAACAACGCCAACGAATTCGTCTTCACGACCAATTGGAAGAGTCATAACAAGTGGGTTTGCGCCAAGAACTTTCTTCACTTGTCCTACAACGCGGAAGAAGTCTGCACCCATACGGTCTAGTTTGTTTACGAAGATCAGACGAGCTACTTCTGAATCGTTCGCGTAACGCCAGTTAGTTTCTGACTGAGGTTCAACACCGCCAGAACCACAGAATACACCAACACCGCCATCAAGAACTTTCAGAGAACGGTAAACTTCAACTGTGAAGTCAACGTGCCCAGGAGTATCGATAACGTTAAAACGGTGATCTTTCCAGAAACAAGTCGTCGCTGCTGATTGAATTGTGATACCGCGTTCAGCTTCTTGATCCATGAAATCCATGGTAGAAGCGCCATCGTGTACTTCACCTGTACGGTGGATTTTACCAGTAAGCTTAAGAATACGCTCAGTGGTAGTGGTTTTACCGGCATCAACGTGCGCGAAAATACCAATGTTTCTGTATTTTGATAAATCTGCCATTGTCTTACTCTGTTAATAAGGTATAAAGTGCGCGCAGAGTATATCACAATCTGTCAAGACTGATACCCTTGCATACGCTTGCTTGAAAAAAAATATAGTACGGTTACGAACTGTCGGTGAAATATAGGTCATAACCGTAAAAGAGGCGAGTTTAATTAAGATTTATAACTCATCAAATGCTTCAATTGCTTCAGATAATTTCTTCACACCGTGCAATTGCATGCCCGGTATTCCACCTTTAGGCATATTCGCCATCGGAATAATTGCTTTCTTAAAACCATGTTTAAATGCTTCATTTAATCGCTCTTGACCACTAGGTACTGGCCGAATTTCTCCGGCCAAACCGACTTCGCCAAACACCACAACATCTTTAGCAAGTGGTTTATCTCTGAAGCTTGAAAGCAGTGCCATGAGAAGTGCTAAGTCGGCGCTTGTTTCCGTCACTTTAACGCCACCAACCACATTAACAAACACATCTTGATCGGACATTTGTAAGCCACCGTGCTTGTGAAGCACTGCCAACAATAAAGATAAGCGATTTTGCTCAAGCCCAACGGCGACTCGCCTTGGGTTCGCTAATTGTGAATAGTCAACCAGTGCTTGGATCTCCACTAGCAGTGGACGCGTTCCTTCCCATACGACCATCACCGAACTGCCCGAAGTATCTTCTTCGCCTCGCGAAAGGAAAATGGCAGAAGGATTACTCACTTCACGCAAGCCCTGTCCCGTCATGGCAAAAACGCCGAGTTCATTGACCGCACCAAATCGGTTCTTGTGACTGCGCAATGTACGAAAACGACTATCAGTCCCTCCGTCGAGCAATACCGAGCAGTCAATAATATGCTCTAGCACTTTTGGACCAGCCAAAGAACCGTCTTTAGTAACGTGTCCGACTAAAAATACGGCAACGTTGTTTTGCTTAGCGTAGCGTGTGAGCGTTGTCGCAGACTCGCGCACTTGTGCCACCGTACCGGGAGAGGATTGGACATCAGCCACATGCATCACTTGAATTGAGTCTATGACCATGATGCGGGGCTGCTCTTTTTCAGCGATTTGGCAAATGCGATCTACATTGGTTTCCGACAGCATTTTAAGCTTATCTTTAGGTAAACCAAGACGAGAGGCTCGCATCGCGACTTGCTGAAGCGATTCTTCACCCGTGACATACAAAGCAGGCATTGACGCCGCGAGCTGACACATGGTTTGCAGTAATAAAGTCGATTTCCCAGCGCCAGGGTTACCACCGATTAAAATCGCCGCGCCGGGTACGACACCACCACCCAATACACGGTCCAACTCTTTAAAGCCGCTAGAAAACCGTGGGACTTCCTGCAGATTAATATCCGACAGCACTTGGACTTGTGATTCCGTTACTGCCCCAGCGTAACCACCTAGTCGCTCATTACGTGCAACCTGCGGCGATGCTGCCAAGCGTACTTCGGTGATAGTATTCCATGCACCACAAGCACTACATTGACCTTGCCAACGCGGAAAATCTGCGCCGCAATCATTACATACATAGGCGCGTTTTGCTTTTGCCATGCTTCCTCAACAATTCCTGTTTCTTGTTGGTAACCTATACTTTTCAAGCTTAAAGATTAAACTGTTAAGTAATCATGAAGTGATATAGGTTGATTTACGTTTAAATAAAGGTTGAACCTTCGCAACAGATAACTAAAGATTATGATAACGATGCCGATTAATCTTTGAGACGGACACTCTAACAGAAAAGTATGCAGCAATCTGAAATTCTATCAATCGCAGAGCGTTTGATCCCAGCTTACCGTTTACCTGATTTTGAATACCTTCTTTCACAAATGACAGAAGATGAATCACCGTCGGCAAAATTACTGGTCAAAATGGAGCTCAATCGCATCATGGCTCCTTGTGTTAAAAGTATTGACTTGCGAGGTCGGGTACAAGGGGAATGCCGAGAATATGAATTAGATGGCCGCAAACATTGGTTCGACGATGTGGCCTTTAACGCGTATCACAAAGGGGTCAAAAAATTTGGTGCGTACACGGAAGGTGTATGGGAAGCATTAAACAATACGCCAAACAACTTCCGTGTGATGCAACAACGTGGTGCCCAAAACCCACAAAAAGACGGTGGTGGCAGTACGTTTTTTGAGGCTGAGCCAATTAAGCTTGGTTATGATCTCAAGCGTCAAGAAAATCGCTTAAAAGTCACCTCACAAGTTGAGATTCACCTACCTAGTAAACAGCTGGTCAATGGCCTCAGTGTTGATCTATCCGTTTCGGGTGCAAAATTTAAAGTTCCCGCCGCTTTTAACTACAAGCTCGGTGAGGTGATCAAAGTCTATTTTTCCGAACTCAACAAAACGTCAGAAGTGGTTGGACTGCACCACGCCATTGAATATCGTATTTTAGGTATTGATGAGTCTTACGATAACGATGCCGTGAAATTTCTGCGTACACTAAAACTTTCCGACACTAACATCATCGAAAAAGTGATTACTGAATCGCTGCAAAATAACACTCAAAAAGCGCGCCACGATAACCAAGATAAACTAATCCGAGCTCGAACCCGTGGTTACGAGCACACCTATTTAAAACACACCTGTAACTTACCAGTGTTTTTTAGTGGCAGTGAATTGAAGTTGGTGCTGCTGACTGAAAATAACCAACCGATCTGGCAATACTGGCACGACGAGCGTAATCAACAAGCACTCGGTTCGTTATTCAATAAAGAGCGGATGGAACAGTTAACCAAGCCGGGGATGCGGGGTAGCAATAATGTGCTTTATGCTTTTAAGCATGAACATCAGGAAAAAACGCTCTTTTTTTCAATGATGATGCCAGAGGCCAACCGTGAACAAAGAAAAATGTTTTGGCATGTTGGTGCTCGTCGACAAAGTTGGAAAGCGTTTCGCTTATTTGTCTTTGAACTCTCGGATGAAGAGCGTCAAGAACTTGCGGTTCATGCCCATGAATTGTCAGATCGCTCAAGCCACTTAACGCACTGTGGCGTTTTACAAGAAATTGGCGATGAGGATTCGGCAAAAGATTACCTATTGACTGACAAACCCAATTTACCCAATAGCGAACTCAATAAATTTCGTCATCCAAGGCAGATCATTGGTCAACCTACAGGCATTTATTTTGATGCTCGCTCGCGTAGAAAAGAGCCTCGTTACCAATTCAAGACACCGCTAACCATCACCTCAGACTCTGGAGTAAATGCGGCTGGCCATACGGTTGATTTATCTAAACGTGGTTTAAGTATTATTGTTGATACACCACTACCAGTGAAAGCAGGCGATAACGTCACCATCAATTACCACGAATTACAGCTTTACGACAAAAAGCTGCCACTGCATAGCCTTCCCTATAATGTCATTCGAATTGGGCCCGAAGGTCGGCGTCTACAATTGGTGATAGAAGAAAATATACATACCATCAAAACAATCGCTTTTTTCAATAGCATTATAGAAAACAATCAAGATAAGTTGTTACAGAAAGAAGAAGTACTACCAAGTCATAACTTGCTGGAAGGGTTGCACAACATTTTGCTTGATAAGATGATAAGTTCGCCAATTTTCGTTGATAAACACGGTGCAAATTTACGCCCTAAAGTGATTGGCGTAAATTACCCCTTGCCGCCTCATCTTGTGTTACTGGCTAAATTAGGCCAAGAAAATCGCATCACGTTAGAGCCAATATTCAAAGGCCACACCAATACGCTACTGGCTAAACCGATGCGGCGCATTGAAGGAGCGATACCGCAATATCACGACGTTTATATTGCGGCAATCAAATTTGGCACGCGTATTCAATCAATCCAATCGAAATTATTAAGTGATTTTGAAAACACTAAAGAGCGTATTGATTTCATTCAAAAAGCGCAGCACATGGGTGAAATTTACATCTTGAGGATTTGCAGTGCACCCGTCTTTGACCCAATCACTACGCTGCTGCGCAGTGATCTCAATGAGTTGGCACAAATTAGTCTTCATCACGCTCGTACGCTAGAAAAAGAGATCACCTCAATCATTGGTTATGGAGAGGTGATCGATATTACAGAAGAAGTATTGATTCGCTTAGAGCTGACCTTGTAAAAGCGACTGACTTTTGTAAAAGAGAGTGTGGGTAAAAGAGAGAGTGGGCATCGCTCACTCTCTTATCTCTTGCTGTTGAGCTTTACTTAAGGCTTCACTTTCCAACTGAGTTTTTGCTGCTTCACCAATGAGGCAGAGAGAATACAGAGCACGCCACCAAGGCCTGCAAAACGGACCGCCGCTTGTGCTTTTTCTTCAACTTTAGGTTTAGCATGATAAGCAACGCCTAACCCCGCGGCAGCCATCATAACTAAATCATTCGCCCCATCGCCAACCGCGACAGTATTGTGCAATTCAATCTCATAACGTTGTGCTAACTCAACCAAAATATCGGCTTTGGTTTGTGCCGAAACGACATCACCTAGTACTTGACCAGTAAGCTTGCCATCAACAATTTCCAACGTATTGGATTGCGCATGATCAAGTTGCAGTTCGCTTTTTAAATAATCTGAAAAATAGGTAAAGCCACCGGATGCAATCGCCGTTTTCCACCCCAATGCATGCAGTGTTGCTACCAGTTCACGTAAATCGGGCATCATGGGTAATGTAGAGCGAACCGCTTCAAGAATCGACTCATCGGCACCAGCAAGCTTTCCAACCCGCTGACGCAAGCTTTGCTCAAAATCCAATTCACCTTGCATCGCTCGCTCAGTGACTTCGGCCACCTCCTCTCCGACACCCGCTAACTTAGCTATCTCATCAATACATTCAATTTGAATCACCGTGGAGTCCATATCCATCACAATCAAACCCGGTTTAGAAAGGTCTGGTACTTCACACAAACGGGCATAATCAATTTCGAGCCCTTGTAAAATTTTCTCGTGCTCTGTTGTCAGCTCACCTGACATCAACGCCACTTCATAATGCCCCACTTTCCACATATCGAGGACAGCGTTGTAGTAACCTGTAAAAAAGTCAATATCATCAAAATGTTGAGTGGAGAGATAAGGTGCAAAAACAATCCAACTTGCTTTTGCTTTGTCAAATTGTGAAGAGAAACGAGTTTCAGGCAAGCGGTTGAGCAGCGTTGTGTGCCTTTTGATCGGCAATGTTTTGAGGGCATCCATGTTTATATCATTCCTTAATCAATCCTTTTCCTTCAGCCTGCTTAAACGCACCACAAGCAAAAAGGGATCAACTCGATTCAATGCTCGAGTATCAATAAATGGGTGTATGCCCCTGACGTTACCCTATTGCAATTTAAAAACGCAAGTCTCAATATGAGTAAAGTTTTTATTTATCCAATCAGGTGGGTTATGGACGGCTCTTTATTTTCATTTCGCGTCGCAATTCGTGTGCTTACCGTCATTTTATTAGCAGGCATGTTCTTCTTTACCGTAAAAAACAGCGTTGTGATCAGTAAAGGTAACGAACGAATTCAGGCTAACCAACTAGAAACATTAACTAAGGTTTTGATTTCACAGGCATCATTATCTGCGGGCAGCATGATATCAGAGCAAGATCAAGAGCGCCTGCTAGCCCTCACCAACCAGTTAGCTCAAGACAAACTGGTGTTTGATGCCACCATTTATGATTCCGAAGGGGTCAAATTAGCCGCCAGCGATAACGCGTTAAGCGTACGCGAAGTATTAGGATTGGATACACCACTGCGCACGGCCAGCATTGGCCGTCAGCAACTGGTTGAGCCTGTCTATCATGAAAGCAGTATCATTGGTTTTATCCGCATTACTTTTGAAACTGGCCGCGTCACCGCAATTTCAGATCACCACTATCGTAAAAGTGATCGCTACATGTATCTCATGCTGCTAACCAGCTTTGTCAGCGGTGTATTGCTCACACTGCTACTGCTGCGCCGAAAGCCAAAGAGTGGTGGAGAGAACCTGCTGCTACAGAATGTGGATGATATGACTTAGCAGGCTTTGTAAATAAAAAAACCTCAGTTGCGACACTGAGGTTTTTTATAAAAGAATATTATTGAGCGTCGCCAATCAATACTGAATCTAACGCAATTTCAATCATTTCATTGAAAGTGTTTTGACGCTCTTCTGAAGTCGTTTGCTCGCCAGTTTTGATGTGATCAGAGACAGTGCAAATCGTCAGTGCTTTTGCGCCATATTCCGCCGCTACGCCGTAGATTCCTGCCGCTTCCATTTCTACACCAACAATGCCGTATTTATCCATAACATCGAACATCTCTGGATCTGGCGTGTAGAAAAGCTCTGCGGAGAACAAGTTACCCACTTTCACGTTAATACCACGCGCCGTAGCCGCTTCTTCTGCGGCTTTAACCATTTTGTAATCGGCAATCGCAGCAAAGTCGTGGTCTTTAAAACGGATGCGGTTAACTTTGGAATCGGTACAAGCACCCATACCAATCACAACATCACGCACTTTAATATCGTCGCTGACCGCACCACAGCTTCCGACACGGATCACTTTTTTCACGCCAAAATCTTTGATAAGTTCCGTCACGTAAATTGAGCATGAAGGGATCCCCATGCCATGGCCCATTACCGAAATTTTACGACCTTTGTATGTACCTGTATAACCAAACATGTTACGGACATCACACACTTGAACCACATCATCAAGGAAAGTTTCTGCGATGTATTTTGCGCGAAGTGGGTCACCCGGCATTAAAACGACGTCTGCAAATGCACCCATTTCAGCATTAATATGTGGAGTTGCCATTAAAAGTATCCTTTATCTAAATTGACCAAAGAATAGAAAGTGATCTCTCTATTCATCCTCAAAAAATGAATCGCTACGCTTACTGTAAGAAATTGGTGCCGTAATCCATCGCAGACGTACCGAAATAGTGCGCCAGTGACTGACCAATATCAGCAAACGTCTCACGGCGGCCCAATGAACCGGGGGCCACTTTATGCCCATAAATCAAGACTGGAATATGCTCGCGCGTATGATCCGTACCCGGCCAAGTTGGATCGCAACCATGGTCCGCTGTAAGAATAAGTACATCGTCCTCTTCCATTAACTCAAGCACTTGTGGCAGACGCTTGTCAAAGTACTCCAGTGCCGCAGCGTAGCCCGCTACATCACGGCGATGACCATAAGCGGAATCAAAATCAACGAAGTTAGTGAAGACGATGGTGTTATCTTTCGCTTGTTTGATTTGTTCTAGTGTTGCATCAAATAAAGCTGGGATGCCTGTCGCTTTGACTTTATGAGTGATGCCGCAGTAGGCGTAAATATCGGCAATTTTACCAATAGAAACCACGTTACCTTGCTTCTCATCAACCAATTTTTGCAGCACGGTCGCCGCTGGCGGCTCAACGGATAAATCACGACGGTTACCAGTACGAGCAAATTCTCCCGCTTTCGGGCCAATGAACGGACGCGCAATCACGCGGCCAATGTTGTAATCCGCCAATTCTTCACGTGCGATCTGGCAAAGTTCTAACAAACGATCAAGACCAAACGTCTCTTCGTGACAAGCAATTTGGAACACTGAGTCAGCTGAGGTATAGAAAATCGGTTTACCCGTTTTCATGTGCTCTTCACCCAAATCATCTAAAACCTGAGTGCCTGATGCATGGCAGTTACCAAGAAAACCATCCAAACCTGCGCGTTCAACAATGCGATCTGTCAGCTCTTTCGGGAAACTATTTTGCTTATCACTGAAATAACCCCATTCAAACAGTACAGGAACACCAGCAATTTCCCAGTGACCCGAAGGAGTATCTTTACCTGATGAAAGCTCGGCTGCGTGACCGTACGCACCGATAATATCAGCGTTGGCATCAAGCCCCGGAGCAAAACGCCCCGTTGACTCTTTATGCGCCATGGCAAGCCCCAGTTTCGATAAGTTTGGCAGCGTCAATGGGCCCTGGCGATCCGTATTATTCGCTTCGCCTTTAGCACATTGGTCTGCGATGTGGCCCAAAGTGTCAGCGCCAACATCACCAAATTGTGGTGCATCAGCGGTTTCGCCGATACCAAATGAATCTAATACTAAAATAAATGCTCTTTTCATTGCTCTCTCCAACCGATATTTTTATACGTCT
Source organism: Vibrio sp. B1-2 (assembly GCF_963888445.1). Lineage (NCBI taxonomy): Bacteria > Pseudomonadati > Pseudomonadota > Gammaproteobacteria > Vibrionales > Vibrionaceae > Vibrio > Vibrio sp. B1-2. Next base: position 51,966 of record NZ_CAWPJH010000005.1, on the reverse strand, counting down.
TCTGCGCGAATTTGGCCGTAGACATCGGGTGTTGGTGTGTATTCTCCGCCAATTTGAATGGCGCTTTGTAATGCTTTGGCCGCTTGTTGCCATTGCGCTTCATTACGCGCATGGATCACCGCCAACGGCTTGCTGCTATCGGCAACGTCACCTAGGCGAATAAATTGGTCAAACCCAACCGCGTAATCAATAGTGTCAGTTGCGACGCGGCGTCCACCGCCCATCTCCACCACGGCCATGCCAATCGCGCGAGTATCCATTGCCGATACGACGCCACTTTCTAGAGCGTAAACGGGCTTAACCAGCTCGGTTTTTTCAAGATAGTGATCGTAATTTTCAACAAAATCAGCGGGGCCGCCTAACCCTTTGACCATTTTGCCAAAGCATTCAGCCGCTTTTCCGTTATTAAGAACGGACATCAGTTTCGCACGAGCATCATTGCTGTCTTTTGCTAAATTGCCTAACAACAACATCTCAACGCAAGAGGCCAAGGTAATTTCCAGTAAGCGAGGGTTGCGATATTCACCAGTTAAAAAGCGTACCGCTTCACGCACTTCAAGGGCATTACCTGCCGAAGAGGCCAGCACTTGGTTCATATCCGTCAAAATAGCCGTGGTTTTCGTACCTGCGCCGTTAGCCACTGCGACGATAGATTTAGCCAACTCTTCAGAAGCTTCGTAAGTCGGCATAAATGCGCCAGAACCGACTTTGACATCCATCACCAAGGAATCTAACCCAGCGGCTAATTTTTTAGAAAGAATCGAGGCGGTGATGAGTGAAATGTTGTCGACCGTTGCGGTAATGTCACGTGTGGCGTATACGCGTTTATCCGCTGGCGCGAGATCACCCGTTTGGCCGATGATAGCAACGCCCGCTTCTTTGGTTACTTGACCAAATACGTCATTACTTGGAGTGATGTTATAACCGGGAATCGACTCCAATTTATCCAGCGTGCCGCCCGTATGACCAAGGCCGCGCCCTGAAATCATAGGGACAAAACCACCGCAGGCTGCGACCATGGGGCCAAGCATCAGCGAAGTAACATCGCCCACGCCGCCAGTTGAGTGTTTATCAACGATAGGACCACCGAAGTTCATCGCATCCCAGTTGATCACCATCCCAGAATCACGCATAGCGCACGTCAGTGCAATGCGCTCTGGCATAGTCATTTCATTGAAGAAAATCGTCATGGCAAAGGCCGCAATTTGGCCTTCGGAGACGGTATTATTCGCCACACCTTGAATAAAAAAGTTAATTTCTTCGGTGGTGAGGATCTCACCGTCACGCTTTTTGCGAATGATTTCTTGAGGTAAAAAAGTTTGAGTTGAATACATTAGTTGCCTCCCAAGCATGATGCTTTGGTCAGTAAGGTAAAGAGGTAATCGGGAGCTGATGGCTCAGCTCCACGAGTCAGACTTATTATTATCAGTCCTACTTCAGCGCATAATTAATACGCAGCTGGATCGGCTTTTTGGTCTGTTACTTCTAATGTATTCAAAAGATTGGTTAGCAGGCTTGAAGCCCCAAAACGGTAGTGCATGCTGTCGGCCCAATCTGCGCCAAGTAGCTCATCAGCCATCGCGAGATACAATGCAGCATCTTGCGCTGTGCGTACACCGCCCGCAGGTTTAAAGCCTACAGTTTTGGCAACGCCCATATCGCGAATCACTTCTAGCATCATGCGTGCGTATTCTGGTGTTGCATTCACAGGGACTTTGCCCGTTGAGGTTTTGATGAAATCAGCGCCCGCTTCAATACAGATTTGAGACGCTTTCTTGATTAATGCTTCTTCTTTTAGCTCACCTGTTTCGATGATCACTTTAAGCAGAATGTCACCACACGCGGCTTTACATTGCTTAACAAGATCAAAACCGACTTGCTCATTACCGGCGATTAATGCGCGGTAAGGGAACACAACGTCGACTTCATCAGCACCGTACGCAACAGCGGCTTTAGTTTCCGCAACGGCAATCTCAATATCATCATTACCGTGTGGGAAGTTGGTAACGGTTGCGATACGAATCTCTGGCGTGCCTTGCTCACGAAGTGTCTTCTTCGCAATAGGAATAAAGCGAGGGTAAATACAAATTGCAGCGGTATTACCTACAGCCGTTTTGGCATCATGACAAAGGGCAATCACTTTCGCATCCGTGTCATCATCGTTTAGCGTAGTCAAATCCATCAATTTCAGTGCACGTAGTGCGGCTGCTTTTAAATCGCTCATTTCTATCTCCGATCAATATATTCAAATAGTTCACTAGTAAACCACGCTCAGTGTTGAGAGCGAGATGGCTTGCTAGCCACAAATGAACGGACTTGGTTCCTTGAAGACTCGAAATGCACTTGCATTTCAATTGCTATCCCTGTCACCGCACAGTACCAATTTGGCCTATGGCACAACCATGATATGCCACTTATTTGCACTTATCGCCGTGTCTAACGTATATCCGTGTGTAACTTATACCCGTATCTAATTTATATCAAAGCAACACGACATGATAAAACGGGCTGCCTTTGCGTCAAATCATACTCCATGTATTGATTGGCGCTAGCTGATATCTTCACTCTTCTATTGAAAATGAATCCCACTGATACAGTATAGATTTTCACTACAAAACTGTAGCGTCATTCATAGAGCAAACGGTTTGTATCTCAAAAAAGATCAGCGTCAACGATAATCTCGTTTACCGATAAACTCTGATCTATCCATTAAAAGCTAACTTATAAAAGAGAGCTTGAGGTGATAAACACTGACCACCCGACTAAAGAGTGAATCAAAGTATTCCTTTCGCCAAAACAAAAAAGCCCCGCAGCAATCTCTTGCTACGGGGCGATGTTAAACGGCGTCTATATCTCTTTCTCTTGTTTAATTAGAAAGAAAGGAAGAAGCCAGCAATGGTTGCTGCCATTAAGTTAGACAGTGTACCAGCACAAACGGCTTTTACACCCATCTTCGCGATATCGTGACGACGGTTAGGAGCAAGACCACCTAAACCACCGAGTAGAATCGCAACAGAAGAAAGGTTGGCGAAGCCACACAGTGCAAATGAGATGATAGCTTGAGTTTTCTCAGACATCACCGCACCAGTAGCAGCAACGATCTGTGCGTTCTCACCCACGTAAGGTACGAAGTTTAGATAAGCAACAAATTCGTTTACAACCAGTTTTTGACCGATGAAAGAGCCCGCTAGCGTTGCTTCTTCCCATGGCACACCAATTAGGAATGCTAATGGAGAGAAAAGCCAACCAAGCAGTAGTTCTAGAGTCAGTTCAGGCATACCGAACCAACCACCCACACCACCAAGCATACCGTTAACTAAGGCGATTAGACCAACGAAGGCAAGTAGCATTGCACCTACGTTTAACGCAAGTTGCAGACCAACAGAAGCACCACCTGCAGCAGCATCGATTACGTTGGCAGGTTTATCATTGCCATCCATATCGCTACCCAGTTCTTCATCTGGAGTATCGGTTTCTGGTTTGATGATTTTTGCAAACAGTAGACCACCCGGTGCTGCCATGAAAGAGGCCGCAACAAGGTACTCTAGCGGTACACCCATCGATGCGTAACCAGCAAGTACGCCACCCGCAACTGAAGCCAAACCACCACACATTACTGCAAACAGCTCAGATTGAGTCATTTTAGGTACAAACGGACGAACCACGAGTGGCGCTTCTGTTTGACCTACGAAAATGTTGGCTGCAGCAGACATCGATTCCGCACGAGAGGTACCGAGTGCTTTTTGTAAACCACCACCTAGAATCTTAATTACCCATTGCATAACGCCAATGTAGTAAAGCACAGAGATGAGTGCCGAGAAGAAGATTAGAGTAGGTAGAACTTGGAAAGCAAAGATGAAGCCAATACCGTCAACTGAAAAGTTAACTAGGCTGCCGAATAGAAAACCAGTACCGTCTTTACCGAAGTCTATGACGTTTTGAACACCCGCAGAGAAACCTGCAAGGAGATCACGACCCCATGGTACGTAAAGAACGAAACCACCGATAATAAATTGGATAGCAAAAGCGCCACCCACTGTTCTTAGATTGATAGCTTTGCGGTTATCAGACAGTAGAACTGCAAGTCCTAGCAGAACTGCCATACCGACTAGGCTCATAAACAGGCTCATAGTTTATGATTTCCTTATTAGGTTATTGTTGGCGTGTTATAAAATGGAGCTCATGAAGCGGGGTGATTATACTCATCACCACTAAGATAAAGTAATGCCAGCCTCACACTTTCTTATAAGATTCACTGCCCATTCACTCATTTATGTGAGCACGTTCAATATTTACTAATACTAGAATCATTAAACCTACATTTCATTTCGAATTTATTCACACCGGAAAGAACAGAGAATGGCTGTTTTTCCACAAAACATCAGCAACCGTTTGCTCTGATTGGTTCTTCAGCAACGCAAGCGTTTGCAGGATAATCGGCAGTTTTTGTGGGTGATTCGCTTGCCCTTGAAAACCATTGGGTGGCATATCAGGAGCATCTGTTTCTAGCACTAAACTTTCGATGGGGAGTGCCGCAATAGTAAGACGGGTTTTGTTGGCTCTTGGATAGGTAATAACACCACCCACGCCAATCTTAAAACCCAGTTCAATAAACTGGTTTGCCTGTTGAACGCTGCCAGAAAAAGCATGCAGCACTCCACCTTGGCTAAATTGATGTTTTTTTAACAGTTGTATAAGGCGGTTGTGCGCTTTGCGGCTGTGTAATATCAATGGAAGTCTGGCTCGTTTCGCAAGCTCTAGTTGCATTTCAAACATTGTTTCTTGCAAAGCGGGAGCAATATCAGTCGCAAAATCTAAGCCACACTCCCCCAGAGCCACGCATTGAGCTGGTTTTTGAAGTAACTTTTGCTCAAGCTCGTCGATATCCGCAGGGGAAGAGGTTGATAAAAAACAGGGATGGAACCCGAGAGCAAAATAGAGTTCAGGATAACCGTTAGCAAGCTCGGCCACTCGTTGCCAGTTACTTGGACCAACGGCGGGAATCACTATTTTCTCAACCCCCTGCTGGCGAGCTAAATGTAAATGGTGTTCAAACTCACGCTCAAAGATAGAAAAATCGAGATGGCAATGCGTATCAAATAAACGCAGCTTCTTATTCTCGCTCACGTTCTTTACTCTGAACAGGATCTTGACGATAAGGAACACAGCTACGTTTTTTATCTGGTGTTAAACCCATGTTCTCACACCAGCGATCATAACGCGCAACCTGCTTTTTCAACCACTGCCACATAACCGCCTCTCTTACATCACTGCTCTTCGCGTTTAAAGACCAACTCAGTTGCTGATGACTCCTGTTCTACAAAATAGTAGCCAGCACTGTCAAACTGAGCCAATTGCTCTACAGAAGAGATTTGTTTATCGATAATGTAGCGCGCCATCATGCCACGAGCCTTCTTAGCATAGAAGCTAATGACTTTGTATTGCCCTTTCTTACAATCCTTAAATACCGGAGTAATGATGCTCCCCTTAAGTTTTTTCGGATTAACCGCTTTAAAATACTCGTTGGAAGCGAGATTAATCAACACATCATCGCCTTGCTCTTTCAGAGCTTGATTGAGTTTATCGGTAATGATATCCCCCCAAAACTGGTACAGGTTAGTCCCCCTCGGGTTACCCAATCTCGTGCCCATCTCTAAACGGTATGGTTGCATCAGATCCAGTGGTTTTAATACACCATACAAGCCAGAGAGCATTCTTAAATGCTGTTGTGCATGTTCAAATCCGGCATCCGATAATGTTTCTGCTTCAAATCCTGTATAAACATCCCCTTTAAACGCCAAAATGGCGGGACGTGCATTATCCAACGTGAAGGTTGGGCTCCACTGCGCAAAGCGAGCCACGTTGAGCCCAGCGATTTTATCGCTCACTTTCATCAACGCTGAGATGTCGGCAGGAGTCAATTGACGGCAAACATCGATCAACTGAGCTGAATGGTCAATAAGCTCCGGCTGAGTATATTTGCTTGTCACCAACGGGGATTCGTAATCTAACGTCTTGGCTGGGGAAACAACAATGAGCATAATTTTCCTTCCTTTCTATTCTTATTTTATGGCTCACAGAGTACAAAAAAAGCCATGCGGTGTCTGCATGGCTTTTTCAATCTATTTAATCGTCAGTAACGATAACAGGCTATTTGTTGTTGTACCAAATGCCATCTTCCAACTGAGATTTTAACTCAGGGTAATCATTAGCATCGAAGGTGGGAACCTTACCTGCGGCTAGCTGACGGTTATAATCTTTCGCGAGCTTAATCACAATGCCAGAGAGCAGAATGATCGCCACCAAGTTAACAATCGCCATTAACCCCATCGAGACATCCGCCATTGCCCATACGGTAGGCAAAGTCGCCAATGAGCCAAACATCACCATGGCAAGGAAAACAATACGGAACAACGTTAACCCTTTCTTATTGTTGTGCTCTAAGAAAATCAGGTTCGTTTCGGCATAAGAGTAGTTGGCAATAATTGAAGTAAAGGCGAAGAAGAAAATCGCAAAAGCAACAAAAATCCCACCCCAACTGCCCACTTGTGAGCTTAATGCGCGCTGAGTCAGCTCGATACCGGTAATTTCACCGTGCGGTACATATTCACCCGACATCAAAATAATGGCGACGGTTGCTGAACAGATCACAATCGTATCAATAAAAACACCCAACATTTGCACGTAACCTTGAGAAGCAGGATGCGGCGGATAAGGCGTTGCAGAAGCCGCTGCATTAGGTGCTGAACCCATACCCGCTTCATTGGAAAACAGACCGCGTTTGATGCCGTTAATCATGGCTTGAGCAATCGCGTAACCTAAACCGCCTGCGGCCGCTTCTTGAAGGCCAAATGCACTTTTGAAAATAAGGCTTAATACGGCTGGTAGCTTTTCTATATTAGTGACCATTACAAACATCGCAATCGCTAAGTAAGCTAATGCCATGAAAGGTACAATCAACTCAGCGGTACGCGCAATTTTACGGATACCACCAAAAATGACGAAAGCCGAAATTGCAACGATGAAGATACCGACATACAGCGGATCAAATCCAAAAGCATTTTTCATAGCCCCTGCAATTGAATTAGCTTGAACGGCATTGAATACTAGGCCAAAAGCAATAATCAGGAAGATGGAAAACAGGACACCCATCCAACGCATACCAAGGCCTTTTTCCATATAGTACGCAGGGCCACCGCGGTAGTTACCATCTTTGTCACGGGTTTTGTATAGCTGAGCCAACGTGCTTTCAGCAAATGAAGTCGCCATACCAAGCATAGCAATCAACCACATCCAGAAAATCGCGCCTGGACCACCCGCCGTTAAAGCAACGGCTACACCGGCCATGTTTCCCGTACCAACACGCGCAGCAAGGCTAGTACAAAGTGCTTGGAAAGAAGAAATACCGGCTTTATCTGCTTTGCGGCTGTTTTTCAACACACTAAACATGTGGCCGAAATGGCGAAATTGAATGAATCCTAGGCGAACGGTGAAGTACACACCAACACCGACTAAAAGATAAACAAGGATGGATCCCCAAAGTAAATCATTCATTAAATTGATTAAGTCTGTCACAAGAACCTCTCATAGAGTGATAGCGCTGACCTAAGCGAAAAGCTTCACGAAAAAATGCACATGCTGCGAGTCAACGTTCTAACCAGCATGTTTTTATCGATATTATGCAATGCATTTTATTCGTCCAAAAAGTGAGGAGTCTCAACTTTTGAAGGGGCAACGTATTTTTGACGGGCGGATAATGCAACCTGAAAGAACAAAAATCAATATGCAATAAGTTTAGTTAAAATGTTATTTTTCACTATAAAATCACCTTTAATTAACATTTAACAAACCAACACAGCAACAGATTAGCAACCAAAACAACCCAAACTGGAAACATTGAAAGATAAAAAACAACCATAAAAACCCAGTTGCACTCACTTAATCTCACCCCTTGAGAATAAAGGGCTAATCAGTTTCACCACTAAATCTTGCATAAATTTATGATAATTTTTTATTGAATGGTCATAAAACAACCAACCAGGCAATTGTAAATTTTCAAAACAACATTTATTTAACATTTTAAAATGCAAATAAAATCGTTTGCGTCGCTTAACCGCTCCCTTTTTGTACTAAAGAATCCCACTGAAACTGTGAAATTCTGGTCAAAATCCAATAAAAGGTTCATCAAAAGGAAACAAATGAGAAACAAATCATAGCTAGGCTAGCGAAAACTGTGCTATCTAGAGAGCACGACATGGCGTAATAACAACAACAAGAGGTTGCTTATGGAAAGCTTGCAATTTGACGAAATGTTGGAAATGGAAATCACAAAACTCCGCTCTAGTCGCACTAAACCAGTAAAAAGAATGTGGCGAGAAATTGAAGCGATTCAGGATCAAAAACGGTTACAAAGAGAATTGATGGAGATGGATGTCTGCTTCGAGGCTGATCAAATAAAACTCTGAGTAAAAAGGCACTTCAACAGTGCCTTTTTGTTTAACTGAATCAGCAGAGATTACTGGCACTCTTGTGCGGTTTGTCGAACTCGGTGAGCTAATTGTTGGTACTGCTCCGCAATTGTCTCACCAAATACTGGATCATCTTCGGATTGTTGCCAGCTCGCCTCCACCGCTTGCCAATCAGTTACATTAAAGGTGCGGCTGATCAAAGGTAAAACCGATTGTTCTTCTAACTCCAGATGACGCTTCTGGGAAGAAATAAATGCATCAAGCTGCTCGATGAACACGTGCTGTGGTACAACGGCATCTTGCAAAATCATATCGACTATCTCTAGAAAAGCATGAGTTTTCTCAGAAAGTTCTACATGTTCTCTCGCTAAATTTTGAATATCATTATGTTGACCATAATGATCAATATAATAGTGATAGAGAATATCTTCTTTGGGGTGGTGTACTGACTCTGAATGTGTCGCTAAGTAGTCAATAATCTCTCTCACTAAGGAGTAGTTGATACTTTGTTCATTACTCAATTGCCGTTGTTTATCTCGCAAAATGGCAAGCAAACGCGCCATATACCCGTGTTCTCTACGGATCCTTTCAATCATCATTGTGCTTCTCCATTACACTTATTTTAGATAAGTGTATAAAAGCTTCAGCGTGCTTGTTTTGACCCTGCTCGAAAAAACATCAATTAATCACTTATCCAATACGGGTTGCCAATTCACAGGCGCTTTCCCCTGCTCAATAAGTAATTGATTAGTCTTTGAAAAATGTTTACAGCCCAAAAAGCCTCGATGCGCAGAAAGAGGAGAAGGATGCGGTGCTACTAATACATGATGTTTACTGCGATCAATCATGCTGCCTTTCTTCTGCGCGTGTGAACCCCACAACAGGAAAACAACACCTTCACGCTGCTGATTTACCGCCTCAATCACCCGGTCGGTAAAGGTTTCCCAACCAGTATTAGCGTGCGAATGCGCCATACCTTGTTCAACAGTCAATACGGTATTGAGCAATAGCACCCCTTGCTCGGCCCAACTTTTTAGGTAACCGTGCTGAGGAGTAACAAAACCGGAGATATCTTGCACCAGCTCTTTGTAGATATTCACCAGTGAAGGTGGGGTTTTAACACCGGGTAACACCGAAAAACATAACCCATGAGCTTGATTTGGCCCGTGATAAGGATCTTGCCCTAAAATCACAACCTTAACATCGCCAAATTCGGTAAAACGAAACGCATTAAACACGTCAGCAGCAGGTGGATAAATCACTTTCCCCGCCAGCCTTTCCTTTTCAACAAACGCTATCGTCTGTTGAAAATACTCCTGCTGTTTTTCATGGCCGATAACATCGTGCCAAGTCAATGATTGAGTCATAACAACGCTCTGCAAATTAACTAATTACCGCATTGTAACCATAAAAAGCCACCACTGCATGAGTCCATGTCACAGAGCTTTTGCCAGTTAATGTGATTTTTGTGGCGTTCGAGTATGCCCTTGACCGTTCACATGTCGGTTAGGTATAGGCAATCGGACTGGTGGTCGAGCTATTGATGGTGAACGTGAGATCATATGAAACATAGTGACATCCTCCTTCATTTTGACGCGGCTATGCCTTTGTCTTTATGAAAGAAAGATGCCAACTTATTTAAGATGCTACTGAATCTACCGATTGTGCGTGTAGATCTCTTAATGTTTGAATTTCTTGGGCCCAAATGTCTGGATCGATTGTTTCTAAAATCAATGGGATACCATCAAACCTTGAATCTTTGGCAATAAATTCAAAGCATGGCCAACCAATTTCGCCTTGCCCTAGAGAATGATGGCGGTCAACACGGCTGGCAAACTTTGCCTTTGAGTCGTTGATGTGCATTGCACGTAAGTAGTGCATTCCCACCACGCTATCAAACTCTGAAAAGGTTGCCTCGCACGCCTCAACTGTGCGCAAATCATAACCTGCAGTAAAAGTATGACACGTGTCAAGGCACACACCTACTCGCGATTTATCCTCAACTTGCTGGATAATTTCGGCTAAATGTTCGAAACGCCAGCCTAGATTCGTCCCCTGCCCTGCGGTGTTTTCAATCACAGCAACGACCTCAGGCACGGCTTGATGTGCAAGGTTTATCGATTCTGCAATCGTCGCAAGACATTCACTTTCTGAGACTTGTTTAAGGTGACTACCCGGATGAAAATTCAGAAGCGTCAGCCCCAGTTGCTGGCAACGTTGCATTTCATCAATAAAAGCTTCGCGTGACTTAGCAAGCTTATCGGCTTCTGGCGCGCCCAGATTAATAAGGTATGAATCATGCGGCAAAATGTGTTCACTTTTAAAACCAAGCATGTGACAGTTAGCCTTAAAAGCGCGAATGGTTGCCTCTTCGAGCGGTTTAGCAACCCACTGGCGCTGGTTTTTAGTGAATAAAGCAAATGCATTTGCTCCAATTTCTCTCGCTCTCAATGGGGCTTGGTCAACGCCGCCAGAGGCCGATACATGAGCACCAATAAATTTCATTCCACGGCCCTGAATTCTATTTGTCATTAAATCACTTTGTACTTTCAACATTGGACTTCAATTGTCTGATTTTCTGTTACTTAGGTCAAACACGCGCTAAAAATGTAGTAAAATTACAACAAAACAATAAATAAAAAATATTTTATGTATTAAAAAAAAGTAGAACTCATTGTTTTTAAATGCTTTATTGATTTAAATCAATAAAATAAGCCCCATATTATCAATGTTTATCGTTGTTTTTTGACCTAAATCAATATTAATTTTAAGGATATTAGCTATATAATAACCAACTCAACAAAGTTAGAAAATAAACACCAATAACGCCACTTAAGTGGACTAGGAGATAGTGATGATTCAAGGCATTCAAATTACAAAAGCAGCAAACGACAACCTACTAAATTCTATCTGGTTACTCGATAATGAAAAGAATGAAGCACGTTGCGTTGCCGCTAACGCAGGCTACCAAGCAGATCAAGTTATCGCGGTCAGCGACCTTGGTGAGTATGAAAGCCGTGAAGTTGCGATTGAAATAGCACCTCGCATCGAAGGCGGTCAGCACCTAAATGTGAACGTTCTTAAGCGTGAAACTCTTGAAGATGCCGTTGCACACCCTGAGAAGTATCCGCAACTGACGATTCGTGTTTCTGGTTACGCTGTTCGTTTCAACTCATTGACTCAAGAACAGCAACGTGACGTTATCGCACGTACTTTCACTGAGACGCTATAATCATAGCGTTGATGAGAATATTCATATCCAAAAATGGCGCTCAATGAGCGCCATTTTTATCGTTAGAGGAATATCATCCTGACTTCAATAAGATGAAATCAGGATCTCTTTAAGGCTGAACGCGTCTTAACACCGTTTTTAGAGCGTCAAAATCATAGTCTAACTCTTCAGAAAGCAACGTCATCACTGCATGTTTTGCAAGAGGAGCTGGTAATTCAATGTCAGTGCCTAGCACATCGTCAACGACTTCTTTAAATTTGGCAGGGTGCGCAGTACACAAAAATAGCCCCGTTTCTCCCGCTTGTAACTGCTCATCCAAAACTCGATACGCAATGGCACCATGCGGTTCACACAAATAACCTTGCGCGTAAAGTTCACGAACTGAATCCGCACTTTGTGCATCAGATACCGCACCTTTACCTAAGGTATCTAGCCCCCAGCCCTTTAAGCGACAAAGCTCTTCGATGCGCGGCCAGTTGTTCGGCTGACTCACATCCATCGCATTCGATGTGGTCGCGACAGTGGGTTTTGGATCCCATTGACCCGTTTCTAAGTAACGAGGAACGGTATCATTGGCATTGGTTGCCGCGATAAAACGCTTGATTGGTAAGCCCAATGCTTTTGCCAACAGACCAGCGGTTAGGTTGCCAAAGTTGCCACTCGGTACGGAGATGACTAAGTTTTCACGCTGCGCTTTGCTTAATTGTGATGCGGCCTCAAAGTAGTAGCAAATTTGTGCCATTAAACGACTGATATTGATTGAATTTGCAGAGTTTAAACCGATCTCTTGGCGAAGCTTGGCGTCATCAAAAGCCTGCTTAACTAACGCTTGGCAAGCATCAAAGTCACCATTTATCGCGACAGTGTGAATATTGTTGCCCAGAGTGCAGAAGAGTTTTTCCTGTAACGGGCTGATCTTACCTTTAGGGTAAAGTATCACGACCTTGATGTCGGGCATTCCATAAAAGGCATGAGCCACCGCAGCGCCAGTATCACCAGAAGTCGCGGTTAAAATGGTGATCTGTCCACCATTTGAAACGGCGGCCAGTGACTGCGCCATAAAGCGACCACCAAAATCTTTAAATGCCAGCGTTGGACCGTGGAAAAGCTCTAGAGCATAAATGCCGCCTTTCACTTGCTTAATCGGTGCTGGAAACTGAAAAGCCGCATCAACCATCGCATTCACTTGCTCTGCTGGTAATTCATCACCAATCAAGGCGCTGAGAATTTTTGTACTACGAGAGATAAAATCTTCGGCTAGTAACGCGTCAATATCTTCAAACTGAGGCAACTCTGCTGGGAAAAACAGCCCTTGATTGCGTCCTAATCCTTGGCGTACGGCTTGGCCAAAAGAGACTTGTTCATCATTTTCTTTTATGTTGTAAAGCTTCATAGAGCACTTCCTGTAACGGTCGAGCCATTTTTGTCTAAGCGACAAATATGGACGAATCCTTCTTCATTTTGTACATAATGTTGTTCAAGCCAACGAGCAACTCGCTCGGCAACCTCTTTTTCTTTGCAAATACTGAACAGTGTTGGGCCACTGCCGGAAATGCCAGTGGTGAGCGCTCCGGCTGATGCAGCGTATTTACGCGCATCCGAAAAGCCGGGCAGAAGTTTCTCACGATACGGTTCAGCAATCACGTCTTTGATCAGTTTAGCCGCTAGCTCAGGCTGACCTGAGTGACAAGCATGAATGAAACCTGCGAGATGACGACCATGCGCAATGATGTCCTGTCGACGATATTGTGAAGGTAAGATCGCTCGCGCTTCGGCTGTGGAAACTTTAATCCCAGGATACGCCATCACCCAATACCAATCGTCAAAACAAGGCACTTCTTGGCTGATGATACCTAGCTCTTCAAGCATCAATTGCACGCCGCCTAAGTAGCAGGGGGCAACGTTATCATAATGTATACCGCCTGAAATTTTACCTTCCATTTCGCCCATCAGCGCTAAAAGCTCAGTCTGATTAAGTGGGTTACCGTGAAACTGGTTCAATGCATCTAAAGCTGCAACAATTGAACAAGCACTGGAACCTAAGCCTGAACCAATCGGCATATTTTTTTCTAACGTCATTTGCAACGGCTTTACTGCAATGCTCTTTTTTTCAAGCTCTCTGGTAAAAACAAGCCAGCAATCGTAAACAATATTCTGCTTTGGATCTTCTGGCAGTTTGTCGACAAAGCGACCTGCTGTTTCGAGTACAAAAGGTTCGCTGCCCGCTTTAACTTCAACACGATCCCCCAATAAACTGCCATCAATTGGCGACACAGCCGCCCCTAAAACATCAAACCCAACGCTCACATTACCAATTGAAGCTGGGGCATACACCACCACACTCATGTCACTTGAACTCATCAATTAAACCCCTAACTTCCAACCTAAGGTGCGCATCACATCAGAGAACACCCCTGCTGCTGTTACTTCTGTACCCGCCCCATAACCACGCAACACCAATGGAATCGGTTGATAATAACGGCTATAAAACGCCAGTGCATTCTCACCATCTTTGACTTTAAACATTGGGTCATTTTCATCGACCACTGCAATTTTTACCTTGCATTGACCTTCTGATATTTCACCAACATAACGTAATACCTTACCTTCGGCGGCAGCCTTAGTGGATAGCTCTTGGAAATAAGCATCAGCCTGCGGCAAGCGCGCCATAAACTCTTCAACTGTACCCGAAATATCGAAACCCGGCGGCAAAGCAAGATCGACTTTTACATCATCCAGTTCTAAAGGCATTCCCGCCTCACGAGCTAAAATTAACAGCTTGCGAGCCACATCCATTCCCGACAGATCATCACGAGGATCAGGCTCAGTAAAACCTTTGTCTTTAGCTAGCTGCGTAGCTTGACTAAGAGTCATACCTTCATCCAGTTTGCCGAAAATAAACGAAAGAGAGCCAGATAAAATACCGCTGAATTTTTCCAACTCATCACCAGCGGCAATGAGATTTTGCAAGTTTTCAATCACAGGTAAACCAGCACCAACCGTCGTTTCGTACATCAATTTACGGCGCGAGTTGCGCGCCACTTCACGCAGCTGGTGATAGTAGGCCATGCTTGCGGTATTGGCTTTTTTATTAGGCGTCACAACATGAAAACCCGCAGCCAGAAATTCGGCGTACTGGTTAGCAATCACTTCACTGGAAGTACAATCAACTAAGACAGGGTTAATGATATGGTTACGCTGCACTAGAGAGATAAGCCTTGCGAGGCTAAATTCTTCACTCGCGCTATGCATTCGATCACGCCAATGCTCCAGCGGCAAGCCTTCGCTATCCAGTAATAGTGCCTTACTATTCGCAAGGCCACACACTCGAATCACAATTCCTTTATCGGCTAGTTTGGCTTGCTGACGATGAATTTGGTCAACTAATTCGCCTCCGACACCGCCGACACCGACCACAAACACATCCAAGAAATGCTTAGAATTGAAAAGATTTTCATGACAAGCCTTGATCGCTTCTGAAATTTTATCTTCTGGAATCACCGCCGAAATAGCTCGCTCGGAAGAGCCTTGTGCAATGGCAACAATATTGACGTGAACTTCAGCCAGCGATGAGAAAAATTGAGAAGCCACTCCGCGCGAAGTGCGCATGCCGTCACCAACCAGAGTGACAATCGCAACGTCATCCATAAACTCGACAGGCTCAAGTAGGCCATCTTTTAATTCCAGTTCAAACGCTTCCGATAATGCTCTTTTGGCAAGGGCTTTATCTTGCGCCTCAATACAGAAACTGATGCTGTATTCTGAAGAGGATTGTGTAATCAGCACAATAGAAACGCCTGCGGCAGACATCGCGCCAAACACACGGCTAGCCATGCCGACCATTCCTTTCATGCCAGGGCCGGAGACGTTGACCATAGTCAAATTATTGAGTGTAGTAATACCTTTGATAGCCAGCTTATCTTCACCAGTATCTTGACCAATCAGCGTGCCTGCGCCTTGAGGATTAAAACTGTTTTTGATAAGACACGGAATATGAAATTGTGCAATCGGTGCAATGGTTTTGGGATGTAACACTGACGCGCCAAAATACGAAAGCTCCATCGCTTCTTGGTAGCTGAGTGATTTTAATAAACGAGCATCCGCAACCAAACGTGGGTCACAGTTATAAACGCCATCGACATCGGTCCAAATCTCACAACAATCTGCACGTAAACATGCCGCAAGCACAGCCGCAGAATAATCCGAGCCATTACGGCCTAGACAGACCAATTCACCCTTTTCATTACCAGCCGTGAAACCCGGCATAATGTTAACATGCGCTTGCGGAAGTGGATTTTGCTTGAAATTTTGCGTGGAGATCTCAACATCAACCATTGCCTCAAGGTACTCACCTTTAGCAAAAAGATATTGTACTGGGTCAATCAATGCAGCCGCTTGTCCTTTTGCTTCAAGTACCGCTTTCATCAGTTGGATAGAGACTCGCTCACCTTTACTGATAATGCGCGCATTGACGTTGTCTGGGCACATACCGAGTAAATTAATGCCGTGTACAAATTGACGCAACTGAGACAGTGACGTTTTTACTTGATTGTCAAAAGCGGCCGAATCCACATTAGGCAATTGTGCTTTGATGCCAGCGAGTAGATCGAAAAATGAGAATTCAAGTTCCGCTATTTGGCGTTCTGCTTCGCCATTACGCAAAGCACTCTCAATAACTGCCACTAATTTATTGGTGGTTTTTCCCGGTGCAGAGAGCACAACGGCGACTTCTTCTTGCTGTACATTGTTAACGATGATATCTGCCGCCCTTAAAAAACGATCAGCATCGGCTAACGATGAACCTCCAAACTTTAATACTCGCATCCCTTCCTCCAAAACAGTTCAAATTGGTATAAAAAAAGGCCTGTATCTGGTGGGATACAGGCCTTTTTTGTAAAAACTTTTCGCTCAGCGGCCCGCCCCAACATGTGTCATGTCGGTAATAATAATGGTGGTTGTCATTACTACTAGGCTGCGCTGTAACATAGAAAAATTTAAATACTCGTGTGTTTAATTGCCTTTACGTTTACCTTACTTCGTCATCATTAGTCAACGAAAATCTGCTATTTTTTATAGTCATTCCGAATTAATCAAATTAAAAAACACAAATAAGATACTTATTGCACATTAAGTGCAACCATTTTGCACATAAGCAAATAACAAAATGCTATATACATAACGCTGTCATCGTGTGAAATTTGTGCTTTAATTGTTGTTACCGCAGTGGACGCAGTAACTCAAAACAATAATAAGGAGAGGCAGATGAAACTAAAAGTCGCACTATGTTTATTTCTGCTTGTCTCTTTATCTAGCATGGCCAATACCTTACCTGCACTTCCTTCTTCACAGAGCCAATCTCCACATCGCTTATTTCTTTCAAGCGAAAGTGATGGTCAACAATTTGATAGTTGGACTATTGATGGCGGTTATTCTTATAACCTTTTTGACAATTTAGATCTGTACATTGGAGCGAGGATAAATAATTCCGACTACGGATCCGAAAGTGGTTTTTTAAGTGGCCTTAGCTACCAGCTAACCCCAAAATTATCACTAAAAAGCACCTTACGGTCAGCCGCCAGTAATCCGAATGATACGAGCAGTGCCGATGCTATGGCGGCGGAGCTATCTAGCCGACTTCAACTGTCAGAAAACGTTGATTTACATGCCACCCTTGATTATCAAGAGTGGCAACAAGGCGTTCAATTTGGGGTGGGTTTCAGATTCTAGTGCCAGTCTAGCGCTTGAGTTGACGTTAAAACACCATTCCAATCGGCATAAACATAGTCACCCGGCTGAATCATCTGGTTGAGGATAGTCAGCGTCACATTAATTTCGCCTGCACCTCTCTTATCGGTCTTAAGTGGACAACTCGCTAACGCTTTCACACCTAAATCCATTTGCGATAACGCAGCAACATCGCGTATCGCTCCATAAATGATGACCCCTTCCCAACCGTTTTCAATCGCCATGATCGCCAGTTGGTCACCCAATAAGGCTCTTTGACACGAACCGTTACCATCGACGACTAAAACTTTACCTTTACCATTTTGGCTTAATACGTCACGAACTTTAGAGTTATCGTGATAGCAACGCACGGTGACAATTTGCCCCCAAAAAGCACTCCTTAAACCAAAAGTTTGCAAAGGCAAATCCAATATATTGATTTGCGATTCAAATTTATCGCAAATATCTGGTGTGATATCTATCATCCTTCTTCCTTGATTATTGTTTATTATTTTCATCTGACACATTAGACGCGCTGTAAAACCACAGCTCAATGAACCATAATGCCAGATACTTTACTCACCTATTCATACAAACGATGCAAAGAAAAACCCGCTGAGAATGAGCATAACTTGGCGGCCAACTGCATTTAAAAGACTGAATATTCATATTGGTGACATCCATAATAGTGCGATATCCCCCGCTGTAAACGTTGATTTTTTACGCAATTCCCATTTTTTGACAAGTATCGAGTTAACAAGTTCTTTGCTGGTAAATTTCCATGTGAGGTAAAGCCCATTGCGCCTAATGCTAGCATCCCCAGCGAAAATCCCCAAAAAGCATGCTATTTGCATGGGTAATGTGGTGTAAATTTACAACTGCTTAAGACGATTAATATTTGTTACATTAGAACTCTTGATGTAAATCAACAAAGTGATTGGAATTAACATTCTGCCGTTGTTAGCATGCTGTTAACATTATAGAATCCGCCTTAAAGACTAGTAGAACACCGAGGGTATGGAGACCTCAATGCAAGATATGCCTAAGGACGGCGGGCAACTGAAGTAAGTGTTTTTTTCAAAACTTTAGTTTATTATCGGCAGCAGATTACCTGTATGTTGCAATTTTTTGCCTACAATTAATTCTATTAGCACAATTTTTTCACAAGTTTAGGTACCGCCAATGCAAACCCCGCAGATTCTTATCGTTGAAGATGAGCAAGTAACTCGTAACACTCTTAAGAGTATTTTTGAAGCAGAGGGATACGCTGTTTTTGAGGCCAGTAACGGTGAAGAGATGCACCATGTGCTGTCTGATAACCCCATTAACTTGGTCATTATGGACATCAATTTACCAGGTAAAAACGGCCTTCTGTTAGCTCGTGAGCTTCGTGAACAGGCTAATGTTGCACTGATGTTTTTGACTGGTCGTGATAATGAAGTTGATAAAATCCTCGGTTTAGAGATCGGGGCTGATGACTACATCACCAAACCATTTAACCCACGTGAACTGACGATTCGTGCTCGTAATCTTCTAGGTCGTTCAATGAATACCAATACGACTCAAGAAGAGAAACGCAGTGTGGAAAAATATGAGTTCAACGGTTGGGTATTGGATATCAATAGCCGCTCTTTAGTGAATCCGGATGGTGAAGGCTACAAGCTTCCTCGCTCAGAATTCCGCGCTTTACTGCACTTCTGTGAGAACCCAGGAAAAATCCAAACTCGCGCAGATTTGCTTAAAAAGATGACTGGCCGTGAATTGAAACCACACGACAGAACAGTAGATGTGACGATTCGTCGTATCCGTAAACACTTTGAATCAGTCTCAGGTACGCCAGAGATCATCGCCACAATTCATGGCGAAGGCTACCGCTTCTGTGGTGATCTAGAAGACTAAACGTCTACCCCCAGATAGTTAGAAGCCCTTTAACCTCAGGTTAAAGGGCTTTTTTCATGGCTGACTACTGCGCGTGGAGCCGTTCTATAAATCTAATAGACTTTGTCGATGAAGACGCTCTTTTCGATAAGCCACTGCGCTGTTGTACCATCGCTCAATTGCAAAGCTACATTAACGGGCTTATCCACATTAAGCTGCATCGGCCATTCAAACACAACTTCCCATTGATCTTCACTTTGAGTCCGTAAATCTAACGATTCACTGCCCACCAGCCAATTTTTATCCCTTTGCTGGACCATCAACGCGTCAATCGTTAAATTGGCAGGTAATATTGCCGACGAATCCAATCTTAATGTCCCATGCACAAGAGGTATTTCGCTCTCATTAGCTGTAGGCATTTGATTGATCCAAAGGTTACTTTTCAACCCAATGGTGATATTTGATATCACGGCACTGCTGTCCTGCAGCCAATTCACTTGCGGTGAACTACAGCCAGATAGTAGCGCCATGACTAATGAAGCCAACCCGATTTTTTTCATACCATTACCTTTGAGTTAACCATTGTTTCAAGACTTGAATATCGTGTTGATACCCATTTTTAATTTCATCTATCCAGTCACCAATATTTTCCCACCAAGCAGGTAGCTCTGGTGACTGTGCCTTTTGTGCAACGTTTTGGATGTGTTTCAAACCAATTGAACCCGCAGCACCCTTGATTTTGTGTGCTTCTGAAACAATGCCTGCTTGATCTTTTGCTACCATATTGGAGTCTAGCACTTCAACGTAACTGGGCATCATCTGCTCGAACATTTGGATACTTTCCAGCACAGGTTTCGGGCCAACAATATCGATATAAGACTCAAGCATTTCAAGATCGAGCAAATGCGTGTTCAACTCACTGTGTTCTTCTGAGGCAGCCTTAACCTTAGCGTCGGCAAGTTGAATCGCCTCACTATGGGTGAATTTTGCAATCACCTCTTGAATCGCCAGTACTGACAATGGTTTACTGATCGCGTCATCCATCCCTTTCTCTAGATATTCAGCTTTATTTTTCAATACGTTGGCGGTCAATGCGACTAATGGCGGAAGGTTATCATAAGTTTCTCGGTAAAACGCAGCGACATCAAACCCGGTCATGTCTGGCAGTTGAATGTCGAGGAAAACCAGATCGTACTCTTGCGGCACAAATTTTTGTTTGGCTTCTTCACCTGTCATAGCGACGGTAACCGTGTGTCCTAAACTTTCTAGCAAAGAACGAGCAACTGTAATATTGAGCTCAATATCTTCAACCATAAAAATGGCTAAACTTTTTTGAGGAACGGGTAACGTTGGTTTGAATTGGGCATCTTGTGCCAAAGGCACACGAATTGAAACGGTGAAGGTGCTACCAAAACCTTCTTCACTGCTCACAGAAATATCACCATCCATTAAGTTGATTAACTGGCGAGATACCGCTAAGCCAATCCCCGTGCCAACAGCATGCAAATTGTCCTTACCCGATTTAACTTGGTAATACATGGCGAAGATTTTATCGAGTTCAGCCTCTGGTATACCAATGCCTGTGTCTTCAACTTCCATGGTAATGTGCGCAAACTTATCCTCAATGTCAGCGCAGACCGTCATGACGACGCCACCTTCTTTGGTAAATTTCATCGCATTACTTATCAGGTTCCACAATACCTGACGCAGGCGCGTAGCATCCACTTCAATCGCAACAGGTAAATCACTGAGCCGTTCGAGATCAAACCTAAGCCCTTTTTGCTCTGCCATCAACGCCGAGATGCTTTCAATTTCAGCAACAAATTCTTCAAAATTCAACGGCGCTGGCAGTAGTTCTAGTTTCCGGCGGTCAAACTTATCCATATCAATGATATCGTTGAAGATATTACCTAACGTAATGGCACTGACATTAATGGTCTGCATGTACTTACGCTGTTCTGGGGTCATGGGGCTATCGAGCAACATGCGGCTCAAACCAACGATACCGTTGAGTGGTGTGCGCAATTCGTGGCTGATGGTCGAAATAAAGGTGGTTTTATCCCGGCTCGCTTTTTCCAAAGACTCTTGATTGCGTTTACGTTCGGTAATGTCTCGCCCAAAGCCCACCAACCCTAAGTGGCGGCCATCTTTGCTATAAAAAGGGACTTTACGCAGTTCAAAATAGTTTTTGCGGCCATCAGGGTATTCAAGCCACTGCTCATAAGTGATGGCTTGATTGTCAGCAAACACTTTTTCGTCAGTTTCAACGATCTGTTGCGCGACTTCTTTGCTATAGACATCCCACGGAGTTAACCCAACCAACTGATGCTCACGCTTGCCCGTTAGCTCTTCCATCGCTCGGTTGCAGCCAGAAAAAACGCCGTTCGCATTACGGTAGTAAATCAGATCAGGAGAGGCATCGATAAAAGAGCGCAATAAGGCGGTTCTTTCTGCCAATTCAAGCTGCGTTTTTTCGCGTTGATAGACCTCATTTTCTAAATCGGCCATCGCCTCTTCACGCGCTTCCTCTGCCTTAATTCGCTCTACAATTTCTTGGTTGAGTTTTTCGATATTTTGCTGAAGCTTATAATTGAGCTCTTGATCGCGTGAGCGCATGTCTTTGAGCTTAGAAACCAACTTCGAGAGGCGTTGACGTGACTCTTCTAACTGATCGACCACAACAGAAAGGAAATAGACAGCCCAAGGCGTGATCAATAAACCAAAAAAGACAGAACGAACAATATCGATATCATCAACGTAACCATTGAGCACCAACGTGATACCAACTTGCACCACCACTGCCAAGGCCACTAAAGCGAGCGCAAGAAGAATGGAGAAACGGAGAATGCCCAGTTTGACCAATAGGTCGACATAGTACTGGGCAAGGTTTTTCATGGGTTTCATTAAACACTTCCATGTAATAACAGTGCCACTAGTCTAACGCGTTTAACGTCGATTCGTCAGCCAAGTTAATCACAAGGATTTGCGAAATTGCCTGAATCTTTAGCTGTTTGGAAGCGTATAGACAAACGGTCGACTTAAGCGTGAGCCTTGCGCGCCACCTTGATTAAGTGCTCGGCCTATTTCGGTCATTGCAAGCCAACGATTTTCACACCACAGTGGCGCAAGCAGTGTCGGCCGCCGAGCGGCTGACGAGACTCGGTGATAAATGATCTCAGGCGGTGTCATTTGAATCAATTCACTCGCAATAGCAACATACTCTTCTAACGTTGGCGCTTGTAATTTTCCTGCTCGCCACGCTTTGGCCATCGTACTGCCTTCAACAATATGCAACCCATGTAACTTGATACCATCAGTGCCTACCGTTAAGACTTGCTTTAAGGTTTGAAGATTATCGGTACGCGTTTCTTTAGGTAGCCCCACAATGAGATGCGTGCATACTTTGATCCCCAAGGCTCGAGCGCGCTCAGTGATCAACGCATAACATTCAAAATCATGACCACGGTTGATCCGTTTGAGTGTTTGATTATTGGCGGTTTGCAAACCCAGTTCGAGCCAAATTTCAAAACCTTGTCGCACATAATCGGCCAATAAATCGAGCACAGCATCGGGTACACAATCAGGCCGAGTGCCGACGCATAACCCAACAATGTCAGCCGATTGAAGCGCTTGCTGATACATATTTTTCAACACCTGCACTTCCGCATAGGTACTGGTATAAGCTTGAAAATAGGCTAGATATTTTTTGGCACGTTTGATTTCACCAGCGCGTTCTGCCAATTGCTGCTCAATACTTTGGGCTTGTGTTTCTTCATCAGCAAAAGAAGCGACATTACAGAAGGTGCAACCACCTCGCCCAATCGTGCCATCTCGATTCGGACAGCTAAAACCACCATGCAGGGTCAGCTTGTGAACTTTTTCGCCATAACGGCGCTGTAGATCTTGGCCGATCGTGTTAACCAGTTGATGTAATTGCATTGAAGAAATACCGCTTATAGATAGTAATGAATCTCAGTTAGATTTATGTAACTAAATTACATCCCTGCAAAATAAATTCACAAAGAGTAGCCGTATCAAACACTCTCCAACCTAACAAAAATCAATAAACATTCATAAAAACAGCGTTATTTGCTTAATGTTGCACCAATGTTAAACGGCACATGCATTTTTAACGAAAAAAATGGGCGACTAAAATGAGTTTTCGTTGGAATTCCTATAAACAAAATTGTAGGATACTTACACATCCACCCTATTTTTTGTGATATTCCTTACATAAATAGTTGTGGAAAAATCGGTGATATTCGCCCCCCTCCTATACAAACCACTAGCAAGTGGCATAAATAAATTGAATATCACTAAGGAATGTTTTTCTCGCCATATTTTTCCGGCGAGAGACGGAAAGGATTCGAACCCGCCAACACAGGCAGGTTTAGATTGATAACAATTAAAGGACAAGTCGCATCGCTAAGTATGCCTTAGCACACGTGCGTCTAAATTGAACTGGAAGGATGTATCTATGGTAGATAGAGAGCAGGATTCACGAGGTCTATATACTCCTGAATTGGAGCATGACGCTTGTGGTATCGGTTTTGTTGCCCACCTGAAAAACCGTAAGTCTCACCAAGTTGTGACTCAAGCTTTAGACATGCTTGCTCGTATGGAACACCGTGGTGGCCAAGGCTGTGACCCATGTTCTGGTGATGGCGCAGGTATCTTATTACAAAAACCCCATGAGTTTTTACTTGAAGAGACCGTTAAACTTGGCTTAAAACTGCCTTCGTTTGAAAAGTACGGCGTCGGCGTGGTGCTGTTTCCAAGAGATGAGCACAAACGCGCCCAGTGTCGTGATATTTTAGAACGCAACGCCAAGAGACTCGATTTAGAAGTACTGGGTTATCGAGTTTTGCCAACCGATAACTCCATGATTGGCGCAGACCCACTTAGCACTGAGCCTCAATTTGAGCACGTTTTCATCTCCGGTGGCCCAAGTACCACCCCCGCAGAATTAGAGCGTAAATTGTACGTTCTGCGTAATTACACCGTTCGAGTCTGCTTAGAAAGTGTGTCCAACATTGGTGATGATTTTTACATCAACTCTATGTCTTACAAAACCTTGGTGTATAAAGGTCAGCTCACCACAGAACAAGTACCACAGTACTTCCTTGATCTACAAAATCCGACCATGGTGACCGCGCTGGCACTGGTGCATTCTCGTTTTTCGACCAATACATTCCCTAAATGGCGCTTAGCTCAGCCTTTCCGTTACATTGCGCACAACGGTGAAATCAACACAGTTCGCGGCAATTTAAACTGGATGAAAGCGCGCGAAGCGATCCTCGAATCAGATTTGTTTACACAAGCTGAAATCGACATGCTGCTGCCAATTTGCCAAGAAGGCAGTTCAGATTCCGCCAACTTCGATATGGCATTAGAGTTATTGGTTCTGTCTGGCCGCAGCCTGCCACACGCCCTGATGATGATGATCCCTGAAGCGTGGCAAGAAAATAAAAATATGGATCCAACCCGCCGCGCATTTTACCAATACCATGCTAACGTCATGGAACCGTGGGATGGCCCAGCATCAGTATGTTTTACTGATGGTGTACAAGTTGGCGCAACACTGGACCGTAACGGCCTGCGCCCATCACGTTATACCGTGACTAAAGATGATTTTCTGATCATGGCTTCAGAATCTGGCGTGGTTGAAATTGCACCAGAGAACGTGGAATACCGTGGCCGTTTACAGCCCGGACGTATCTTTGTCGCGGATTTAGAGCAAGGACGCATCATTTCTGATGAGGAAGTGAAAGACAGCATTGCGAATGCGCAGCCCTACGCCAAATGGGTTGAAGAGAACCTCCTCAGCTTGAAAAAACTGCCTGAAGCGAGCAACCAGTACAGCCAACCTGCTCCTGAGCGTCTAATGTCCCGCCAACAATCGTTTGGCGTCAGCTCAGAAGAGGTGAATGAAATCATTCTTCCTTTGGCAAAAACCGGTTATGAACCGCTTTCGGCTATGGGTGCAGACTGGCCTCTAGCAGTGCTTTCGCATCAATCACAGCATCTCTCCAACTACTTTAAGCAACTGTTTGCTCAGGTCACCAACCCACCGATCGACCCGATCCGTGAAAGAATGGTGATGTCGCTCAATACTTACCTCGGTAAAGATCAGAACTTACTGACAGAGACCCCCCTGCACTGCTTAAAAGTCGAATTGGAATCTCCGGTTCTTTCCAACTCTGAGCTTGAGAAACTGCGCGCTATTGATAACGAACATCTGCAAGCGAAAACCTTAGATATCGTATTTCAAGCCAGTGAAGATCAAGGCAAATTGGAACGCGCGCTGAAACGCATTTGCCAATATGCAGAAGATGCGGTTATCGATGGTTACTCGATTATTTTATTGACTGACCGCGCGGTAAACTCAAACCATGCGGCGATCCCTGCAATGCTCGCTGTCGGTGCAGTTCATCACCACCTGATCCGCAAAGGCTTACGAGCTAAATGTGACATAGTGGTAGAAACCGGCGACGCGCGTGAAACGCACCACTTTGCGACATTGATTGGCTATGGCGCAAATGCGGTTAACCCGTATTTAGTCATTGAAACCATTATCGATTTACAACGAGTCAAAAAACTCGACCCGACCATTGCAGCGAAAGATCTGTTTGACAATTACCGCAAAGGCATCAACGGCGGGCTGCTGAAGATCTTCTCCAAAATGGGCATCTCCACATTGCAGTCTTACCACGGTGCGCAAATTTTTGAAGCGTTGGGCATCAGCAAATCAGTGGTAGATAAGTACTTTACTGGCACTGTATCGCGCATCCAAGGTTTGACCATTGATGACATCGCAAAAGAGGTGTTAGTTCGCCATCGCGTGGGCTACCCGACTCGCGAAGTTCCAGTGCAAGTGTTGGATGTGGGCGGCGTTTATCAGTGGAAACAGCGTGGCGAAAAACACCTGTTTAACCCAGAGACGATTTCGTTGCTGCAACAATCAACACGCAACAAAGATTATGTGCAGTTCAAGCAATACGCGAAAGCGGTAGATGACCAAGGCGACAACGCTGCCACGCTGCGTAGCCAGCTTGATTTTGTTAAAAATCCAGCCAGTTCGATTCCCATTGAGGAAGTGGAACCGATTGAACGTATTTTAAAACGCTTCGCAACCGGTGCCATGTCGTTTGGTTCCATCTCCTACGAAGCGCACTCAACGTTAGCCGTGGCGATGAACCGTATTGGCGCGAAATCCAACTCGGGTGAAGGCGGTGAAGATCCAGCACGCTTTGAACGCAAAGAAAATGGCGATTGGGAACGCTCTGCAATTAAACAGGTCGCTTCTGGTCGTTTTGGCGTGACCTCCTACTACCTCACCAATGCCGATGAACTACAGATCAAAATGGCTCAAGGCGCGAAACCAGGTGAAGGTGGGCAACTGCCGGGTGATAAAGTCGATGATTGGATCGGCGCGACACGCCACTCGACTCCGGGAGTCGGTCTTATTTCACCACCACCACATCACGATATCTATTCGATCGAAGATTTGGCGCAGCTGATCTTTGATTTGAAAAACGCGAACCGTACCGGCCGCGTCAACGTGAAATTAGTTTCCGAAGCCGGGGTTGGTACTATCGCCTCCGGTGTGGCTAAAGCCAAAGCGGATGTGGTATTAATTGCTGGCTATGATGGCGGCACGGGTGCATCACCGATGTCTTCGATTCGTCACACAGGCTTACCTTGGGAGCTCGGCCTTGCTGAAACGCACCAAACCTTGCTTAAAAATGGCCTGCGTAATCGCATTGTCGTGCAAAGTGACGGTCAGATGAAAACACCACGTGACCTTGCAATGGCGACATTGTTAGGCGCGGAAGAGTGGGGAATTGCCACCGCTGCGCTAGTGGTTGAAGGGTGTATCATGATGCGTAAGTGTCATAAAAACACCTGCCCAGTAGGGATTGCGACACAAAACAAAACCTTGCGTGAGCGCTTTGATGGCCGCGTAGACGATGTCGTCACCTTCTTCCAATACATGGCGCAAGGCTTACGTGAAATCATGGCTGAACTGGGTTTCCGTACTATCGATGAAATGGTTGGCCAATCGCATAAACTGAAAGTGCGTGACAACATCAACCACTGGAAATACAAAAACCTCGATTTGTCACCAGTGTTGTACATTCAAGAGCCTCGTGCAGAAGATGGTGTTTATTGCCAAACCAAACAAAATCATCATCTAGAAAACGTGCTAGATCGTCAGCTAATTCAAGTAGCCAACCCCGCGCTTGAGAAAGGCGAAGCGGTTAACGCAGTCTTCCCTATCGTCAACACTGACCGTAGCACGGGTACTATGCTGTCGAACGAAATATCGAAGGTATACAAAGACCAAGGTCTACCTCAGCCAATGAAAGTTAAATTCAACGGCTCCGCAGGACAATCATTCGGTGCATTCCTTGCTAAAGGTGTAACGTTTGAAGTAGAAGGTGATGCCAACGATTATTGGGGCAAAGGTTTATCTGGCGGTACCTTAGTGCTCTCCCCTGACACGCGCTCAACCATCATTGCGCAAGATAATATCGTGGTGGGTAACGTCTGTTTCTATGGCGCAACTTCTGGTGAATCCTATATTCGCGGCCTTGCTGGAGAACGTTTCTGCGTGCGTAACTCAGGAGCCAAAGTGGTCGTAGAAGGTATCGGCGATCACGGCTGTGAATACATGACAGGTGGCGTCGCAGTGATCCTAGGTTCGACAGGACGTAACTTTGCGGCTGGTATGAGTGGCGGTGTAGCCTACGTGTGGAATCGACATGGAGACTTCGAAACTAAGCTTAACGCTGAATTGGTTGATCTCGACCCACTGCAACAAGAAGATACCGATCTGCTACGTGAGATGCTCAACAAGCATGTTCAGTTCACAGGAAGTGAAGTGGCTCAGTTATTCCTTGATAATTTTGAAGCAAACCTCACACAAATGGTGAAAGTGATGCCGCGTGACTACAAAGCGGTTCTTCAAAAACGCAAGGCTGCAGCTGCGCAAGTACAAACGGAAGAAGTGGAGGCCGTATAAATGGGTAAGCCTACTGGATTTTTAGAACATGGCCGCGAGCTGCCAAAAAAGCTCGATCCAACGGTTCGCATTCAAAACAACCAAGAGTTTGTCCTCAACGAAGAGTTTGGTAGCAAAATTAATACTCAAGCGTCTCGTTGCATGGACTGCGGAGTACCGTTTTGCCATAACGGTTGCCCTATCGGTAACATTATTCCTGAATTTAACGATGCCGTTTATCGTGATAGCTGGGAAGAAGCTTGGAAGATCTTAAGCTCAACCAATAACTTCCCCGAGTTTACTGGTCGCGTGTGCCCTGCACCTTGCGAAAGTTCGTGCGTACTCGGGATCAACCAAGATCCCATTACCATCTGTAATATCGAAAAAACCATCGTGGAAACGGCTTATCGCGAAGGCTATGCCAAAGCGAAAAAGCCGCGTTCTCGTACTGGAAAAACCATCGCTATCATTGGCTCTGGCCCGGCGGGTTTGGCCGCAGCTGAGCAGCTGAACAGCGCGGGTCACTCAGTTACTGTGTTTGAACGTGATGAAAAAGTCGGCGGCCTGCTGCGTTTTGGCATTCCGGATTTCAAACTGGGTATGGACGTTATTGATCGCAAAATCAATTTGATGGCAGAATCGGGCGTCAAGTTTGAAGTAAACGCACATATCGGTGTTGATATCAACGCACAGCAACTGCGCCAAGAGTTTGATGTCATCTTGCTTACTGGTGGCTCTACCGTGCCTCGTAACCTGCCGATTCCGGGGCGCGAGTTAAAAGGGGTTCATTTTGCGATGGAGTTTCTGGCACAAAATAACCGCCGCGCGAATAACATGGATCTTAAAACTGACGAGATCCACGCTAAGGGCAAACATGTGGTGGTGATTGGTGGTGGTGATACTGGTTCTGACTGTGTCGGAACCTCAAACCGACACGGCGCCGCAAGCATCACGCAAGTTGAAATCATGCCGATCCCAGCCAATAAACGCCCAGCCAACATGCCTTGGCCGCAATATCCAATGATTTTGCGCACCTCAACCTCCCACGAAGAGGGCTGCGAACGTCATTGGAATATTCTAACCAAAGAGTTCCTCGGCAACGAGCAAGGTCAAGTCACGGGGCTACGTGTTGCTGATATCGTTTGGCAAGATGCAAAACCGGGTGAGCGCCCGAACTTTGATGAAGTCGCGGGCAGTGAACGTATTATTGCGTGTGATATGGCTTTCCTTGCTATGGGCTTTTTACATCCAGAACCACATGGTGTACTTGCTCAACTTGATATCAAGTTAGATGAGCGTGGCAATGTGGCAACACAAGGTTTTGCGACCAACCAAAAAGGTGTTTTCGCTGCAGGTGATATGCGCACAGGACAATCGTTAGTCGTACGTTGTATCAATGAAGGGCGCGAGTGCGCACGAGAGATCGACGCTTACTTGATGGGCAACACCAACTTAGAAGCGAAAGCCGACTCATTGATGCTTTCAGCCTAGTGCCTCGCGCTCTTTTCGCTGGTTCAAGGTGATCCAGAGCGCTAAGCAGCGATGATTTCTTCCAACGTTCTACTTTTTGGCCAGCATTTAATGCTGGCCTTTTTTATGGCTAATTCTTATTCCATGAGATTACCCACGTTAACAAACTGTAACAACAAAAATTCTATCTCATTGAATATATTATATTAATCTAGATGATTAGGTGGTAAATCCCATTGCAACATGATTTTTCACCAACAACTTGACCTTTTGCACCATAAGCTATAGGTTGTGAAGTCAGTGAAAATTAAAATAATCATTTTTGTTAAAATTTAAATTGAGAATGAACGCATAATTACCCACTTAAAACAACAAAAATAGAATAGTTAGTCATTTACTGTCTGGATGACAGAGAAGCAAAGGGAGAATTGCAATGGCTCTATATGATCCAAGTTTAGAGAAAGACAACTGTGGATTTGGTTTGATCGCCCACATGGAAGGCCAAACCAGCCATAAATTAGTCAGAACCGCGATTTCAGCATTAGATCGTATGACCCACCGTGGCGGCATCGCAGCCGATGGTAAAACCGGTGATGGCTGTGGTCTATTACTACAAAAACCAGATAGTTACCTACGACTCATCGCTGAAGAAAAAGGCTGGAAGCTCGCCAAACAGTATGCGATTGGTATGATTTTCTTCAGCCAAGATCCGGTCAAAGCGCAATCAGCGCGCGATATTATCAACAAAGAACTGGCGCAAGAAACACTCACAGTGACAGGTTGGCGAACCGTACCAACGAACCAAGCTGTACTTGGCCCTATTGCTGCCGAATCCGTGCCTGATATTCAACAAGTCTTTATTAGTGCTCCCGCTGGTTGGCGTGAACGAGACATTGAACGACGCCTTTACATTGCTCGCCGTCGCATTGAAAAACAGATCACCGAAGATCGTGATTTCTATATTTGCTCACTATCGACTCAAGTCATTGTTTACAAAGGCTTGTGCATGCCTGCTGACTTACCGCGCTTTTATCTTGACCTAGCTGATCTACGGATGGAATCAGCCATTTGCTTGTTCCACCAGCGCTTTTCAACCAATACTCAGCCACGTTGGCCACTGGCACAGCCGTTCCGCTACTTAGCGCACAATGGTGAAATCAATACTATCGAAGGGAACCGTCAATGGGCGCGAGCACGGGCTTACAAATTTGCCTCTCCCCTACTACCGGATCTGCAAACCGCCGCGCCATTTGTCAATGAAACAGGTTCCGATTCATCAAGCTTAGACAACATGCTCGATCTGTTTTTAGCGGGGGGAATGGATATTTTCCGTGCCATGCGTATGTTAGTACCGCCGGCGTGGCAAAATCACCCTGATATGGACCCAGACCTTCGTGCCTTTTACGACTTTAACTCAAAACACATGGAGCCATGGGATGGCCCGGCTGGCATTGTGTTATCGGATGGCCGTTATGCTGCTTGTAACCTTGATCGCAATGGCCTTCGCCCTGCGCGTTATGTGATCACCAAAGATAAACTCATCACCCTCGCCTCTGAAGTCGGAATTTGGGATTACGCGCCCGATGAAGTGGCTGAAAAAGGCCGCGTTGGGCCCGGTGAACTGCTGGTGATCGACACCCGCCATGGGAAATTGTGGCAATCTAGTGAAATTGATAACGATCTCAAAAGCCGCCACCCTTATGGCGAGTGGATGAAAAATAACGTCCACCGATTAACGCCATTTTCTGAACTCAGTGACGACTTGGTGGGCGAGCGCAGCTTTAACAATGACGAGCTGAAAACCTATCAAAAACAGTTTGCAATGAGCAACGAAGAGATTGATCAAGTACTGAGCGTACTGGGAGATGTAGGCCAAGAAGCGGTGGGATCAATGGGTGATGATACGCCGATGGCGGTGCTCTCTTCGAAAGAGCGTTTGGTTACCGATTATTTCCGCCAAAAATTTGCCCAAGTTACGAACCCGCCTATCGATCCACTACGTGAAAAGCACGTGATGTCACTGGCCACCAGCATCGGCCAAGAGATGAACGTGTTCTGTGAAACCGATGGTCACGCTTATCGTGTTACCTTTGATTCACCTATCTTGCTCTATTCCGACATGCAACAGCTATTGGAGCTCAGCGACAAACACTATCGCAATACCATTTTAGACATCAATTACGATCCACAGCATAAGGATCTCAAGCAAGCTTTGCTCGAACTTTGCCAACAAGCAGAGGAGGCCGTACGCCAAGGATCGGTATTGATCGTATTGTCTGACCGCGCTTTGCATAAGGATAAACTGCCGATCCCAGCGGCAATGGCCGTGGGCGCAGTACACACTCGCTTAGTCGAAGCCAATTTACGCTGCGATGCAAACATCATTATCGAAACCGCCACCGCACGTGACCCTCATCAATTTGCGGTCTTAATCGGCTTTGGCGCAACCGCCGTCTACCCTTACTTGGCCTACGAAACGCTCGGCAAAATGATTGATGATGGCACGTTGGAAAAAAGCTATCGCGAGGTGATGCAAAACTACCGGTACGGTATCGACAAAGGTTTATTGAAAATCATGTCGAAAATGGGCATTTCAACCGTTGCCTCTTATCGCTGCTCGCAGCTGTTTGAAGCGGTTGGCCTACATAGCGACGTAGTTCAGTTGTGTTTTAAAGGCGTCACCACGCGTATTCAAGGTGCTAACTTCGAAGACTTCCAACAAGATCTATTTAATTTAGCGCGCAAAGCGTGGACCAAACGTAAAACGCTCGAACAAGGTGGCTTATTAAAATACGTGCATGGTGGTGAATACCATGCCTATAACCCAGATGTGGTTGGTACCTTACAAGCCGCAGTTAAATCAGGTGAAAGCGCCGATTACCAAAGCTTTGCCCAGCAGGTCAACGCACGCCCCGTCGCGATGCTACGCGATTTACTGCGCTTAAAAAAATCAGCGACACCGCTAGCACTGGAAAAAATCGAACCCAGTACGGAGCTATTTAAACGTTTTGATTCTGCGGCGATGTCGATTGGCGCCTTAAGCCCAGAAGCTCATGAAGCGTTAGCGACCGCAATGAACCGCTTAGGTGGCTACTCCAACTCTGGTGAAGGTGGGGAAGATCCACGCCGTTTTGGCACTGAACGTAACTCCCGTATTAAGCAGGTCGCATCAGGGCGTTTTGGCGTGACTCCGCATTACCTCACCAATGCTGACGTGCTGCAAATTAAAGTGGCGCAAGGAGCGAAGCCGGGTGAAGGTGGCCAACTTCCCGGCCATAAAGTGACCGCAGAAATTGCCAAGTTGCGCTATTCAGTACAAGGCGTAACCTTAATTTCGCCACCGCCGCACCACGATATTTATTCGATTGAAGATTTAGCCCAGCTGATTTTCGATCTCAAACAAGTTAACCCAAAAGCTTTGGTTTCGGTCAAATTAGTTTCAGAGCCGGGCGTTGGTACCATTGCCACTGGCGTTGCCAAAGCCTACGCCGACCTTATCACTATTTCCGGTTATGACGGCGGTACAGCGGCTAGCCCACTCACCTCGGTAAAATACGCTGGTAGCCCTTGGGAACTCGGCCTTGCTGAAACCCAACAAGCGTTAGTCGCAAACGGCCTGCGCCACAAAATTCGACTTCAAGTTGACGGTGGTCTAAAAACAGGACTGGACGTGATTAAAGGAGCGATTTTAGGTGCCGAAAGCTTCGGTTTTGGCACAGCTCCTATGGTCGCGATGGGCTGTAAATTCTTACGGATTTGCCACCTTAATAACTGTGCGACGGGCGTAGCAACGCAAGATGAAACGCTGCGTAAAGAGTATTTCAAAGGCTTACCTGAGATGGTGATGAACTATTTCATCGGTCTTGCCGACGAGGTCCGTGGTTACTTGGCGCAGTTGGGCGTTGAAAAGCTCACCGATCTGATTGGCCGCACCGATTTACTAGAAGTACTTGAAGGGATGACCGCTAAGCAAAGCAAATTGGACTTATCCGGTTTATTGGAAGCGCCAGTATCGGCTCAGGGTCATCCGCTTTACTGGACTCAACCCAATACACCGTTTGATAAAGGACAACTTAACCAACAATTTGTCGATGACGCTTTAGCGGCAGTTGAAGCACAACAATCGATCTGCTTGTATTACAACGTACAAAATACTGATCGCTCGCTCGGTGCTCGCCTATCTGGTGAAATCGCCAAACGTTATGGTAACCAAGGCGTGGCCGCCTCGCCGATTAAAATTTATCTCGATGGCACAGCAGGTCAGTCATTTGGTGTATGGAACGCGGGTGGTGTTGAGCTTTACCTTACTGGCGATGCCAATGACTATGTTGGTAAAGGGATGGCAGGCGGAAAGCTGGTCATCAAACCCCACCTTGGTACCGCTTTTAACTGCAACGACGCTACGATCATCGGCAACACCTGTTTATATGGCGCAACGGGCGGCAAGCTGTTTGCGGCTGGCAAAGCGGGAGAGCGTTTTGGTGTGCGTAACTCTGGCACTATCACAGTTATCGAAGGCGCTGGTGATAACGCTTGCGAATACATGACAGGCGGAATCGTCGCCATTTTGGGTGCAACAGGCGTTAACTTTGGCGCGGGTATGACGGGCGGCTTTGCTTACGTGATGGATGAAAACGGTGATTTCCAAGGTCGAGTCAATAGTGAATCAGTAGAGGCTATTTCATTGCAAGATCTCTACATTCACCAAGAACATTTACGTGGTTTAATTGCCGAGCATTTGGAAGAGACGGGGTCGGTGCATGCTGAACAGATCTTAGCGAACTTTGATGAATGGATTCCAAAGTTCTATCTCATCAAACCCCAAGCGGCGGATCTGCAAACCCTACTCGGCCATCAAAGCCGCAGTGCCGCCGAACTTCGCGTTCAAGCGCAATAATTGGAAGGAGCCAGATTAATGAGCCAGAACGTATACCAATTTATTGATGTGAATCGAGTTGATCCGGCAAAAAAGCCGCTCACTATTCGCAAAATCGAGTTCGTCGAAATCTACGAACCCTTTACCAAACAGCAAGCGACCGCTCAAGCGGATCGCTGCTTAGATTGCGGCAACCCTTACTGCGAATGGAAATGCCCAGTACACAACTACATTCCGCAATGGCTAAAACTGGCCAACGAAGGGCGCATTATTGAAGCCGCTGAACTATCGCACCAAACCAACAGCTTGCCCGAAGTGTGTGGGCGAGTCTGCCCACAAGATCGCCTCTGTGAAGGCTCTTGTACCCTAAACAATGACTTTGGTGCGGTCACCATAGGTAACATCGAAAAATACATTAACGACAAAGCGTTTGAGATGGGCTGGAAACCAGACATGTCACACGTGGAGTGGACGGATAAGAAAGTGGCGATCATTGGTGCAGGCCCAGCTGGCCTAGCCGCAGCCGATATTTTAGTGCGCAACGGAGTAAAGCCCGTGGTGTTTGATCGCTATCCTGAAATTGGTGGTTTGCTAACCTTTGGTATTCCCTCTTTCAAACTTGAAAAAGGCGTAATGGAAAACCGCCGCCGTATTTTCAGTGAGATGGGCGTCGAATTTCAGCTCAACATCGAAGTAGGTAAAGACATCACACTGCAAACGCTGCTTAATGAATATGATGCCGTTTTTCTCGGTGTCGGGACTTACCAAAACATGCGCGCAGGGCTAGAAAATGAAGAAGCAAACGGTGTTTACGATGCTCTACCCTTCTTAGTGTCAAATACTTATAAAGTGATGGGTTTGGAATCACCCCAACCATTTATTGATATGGCGGGCAAAAAAGTCGTGGTACTTGGAGGCGGAGACACTGCGATGGATTGCGTGCGTACTTCCATTCGCCAACATGCCGCCAAAGTGATTTGTGCCTACCGACGCGATGAAGAGAACATGCCGGGTTCGCGCCGAGAAGTGAAAAATGCCAAAGAAGAAGGCGTAGAATTTATGTTCAACCTGCAACCGCTCGCCATTGAGGTCAATGAACAAGGCCAAGTGATTGGCGTTAAAGTGGTGCAAACCGCTTTGGGGGAGCCTGACGCTGCTGGGCGTCGCAAGCCCGAGCCCGTCGCGGGTAGCGAACATGTGTTGGCAGCCGACGCCGTCATTATGGCGTTTGGTTTTCAGCCACATGCCATGCCATGGCTTGAGCCATTCGGTGTTGAACTTGATCAATGGGGACGCATTAAGGCCGCGTCGCAGCAATCGTTCCAGTACCAAACCAGTAATGAAAAAATTTTTGCTGGTGGGGATGCCGTGCGCGGCTCCGATCTGGTCGTCACGGCGATTGACGAAGGGCGCAAAGCCGCAGAAGGAATACTTGACTACTTAGGTCTTTAAGCCTTAACTGCTTAATATCCTTGAAGGATTCATGGTGACGTGAATCCTTTTTTCTTAGGCCATTTTCCTTCAGCCATCGACACTGCAGCTCGCTTGTATTTTGGCGATTGGTAATGAGGATTCATTTGATAAGGACTATCATGCGCGTAGTACTAAGTTTACTGATGTTTGCCACACTAACCGCTTGCAGCCAAGGAGTGACAACTATGACCGATCGCACTGCGACCCCTTGCGGAAATAAACCGAATTGCGTTTCAACTCAAGATGAGCGTAACGCGTTCTCGCTCTCTCCCTTTATCCTCAAAACAGGCGTCTCTTTAGATAAAATTGAAGCGGTTGCGCTTTCTATTCCCCGCTCTAAAACGGCGGTGAAAGAGGACAATTATCTCCGCATTGAATGCACCAGTCGTATTTGGCGATTTGTGGATGATATTGAACTTAAGATAGAGAACGGACGTTTAATCGTACGATCTGAATCGCGCATTGGTTATTCAGATATGGGCGTCAATCGTAAGCGAGCAGAAACACTGCGAGAAAACCTCACCAAAGCAGGCTTGATTGAATAGTTGCTCAATATCGCACTGGCGGAAAGTTTCGTGCTAAACTTCGGCCAATTTTGCTATACCCAAACAACTTGGAGTTGCAGGTAGACGGCAAGTGAGTGAGTCCCCATGAGCATAGGCAAACTATGTGATTGGGGTGAACGAACGTAGCCAACACCGCTGCGGCTTCAAGTAGGAAGGGTATATTCACCAGATATTTACTATTAACCGAATAAGAGAAACCTCATGAAAATCGGCATTATTGGCGCGATGGAACAAGAAGTCGCGATATTAAAAGACGCAATCGACAATGTTCAAGAAGTCAGCAAAGCGGGCTGCACCTATTTTTCAGGTCAAATCCATGGGGTGGATGTGGTGCTGCTACAATCTGGCATTGGTAAAGTCGCCGCAGCCATTGGCACCACTCTTTTACTTAATGAATACCAACCAGATGTAGTGATTAACACCGGTTCTGCAGGTGGTTTTGATTCAAGCTTAACCATGGGTGATGTAGTCATTTCAAGCGAAGTTCGTCACCATGATGCCGATGTAACAGCATTTGGCTATGAAATGGGGCAAATGGCAGGTCAACCAGCCGCTTTCAAAGCGGATGATGCTTTGATCCGCGTTGCAGAACAAGCACTAACACACATCAAAGATAAGCACGCGGTACGCGGCCTGATTTGTACCGGGGATGCTTTCGTTTGTACCGCTGAGCGTCAAAGCTTTATTCGCCAACACTTCCCAACCGTGATTGCCGTTGAGATGGAAGCTTCAGCAATTGCACAAACTTGCCACCAATTCAAAGTGCCTTTTGTGGTCGTTCGTGCCATTTCAGATGTAGCCGATAAAGCGTCTCCGATGTCCTTTGATGAATTTTTACCGCTTGCCGCACAAAGCTCATCAGAAATGGTGATTAAGATGGTCGAACTGCTTAAGTAAGCAGTGACAGACTCAACATGGACGAGTTAATCACCTACTTGTATGCCAACGGTACGCTCCTCGTTATGTGGGGAGCGGTTGCCTTTCATCTTATTTTACCCATCCCACGTAACGCTCATCCCGTCACTTTGTGGCGAAAATTTGCGGAAATATTAGCGGATAAAGTCAATACCAGTAGCAGTTATTCACAAAGCCTACTTTCCGGCACACTGGCTTGGCTATTGATGTGTCTACCCGCATGGGTCACCTTAGTCGCGTTAAAACCTTTGGTATGGCAACCTCAACTATTTGATTTAGCGCTACTATTACTCGCATTTGATTGGCGTAGCCAAGAATTATTAGCCAATCAGCTTATCGGTGCACTCAGCAAAGAAGACAAAAAATACGCTCGCAGCGTACTTGCCCCTTTTGTGAATCGTGAAACCGATAGCTTGTCAGCGCTGGGGTTAGGTAAGGCGGGGGCTGAAACCGTCATTATTGGCTATGGGCGCAACGTGATCGCGGTGCTGTTTTGGTACGCCTGTCTTGGCGGTATTGGCGCGTTGATGTACCGTCTCATAGCTGAACTCGCCAGAGCTTGGGCGCCTTCGCGAGCGGCGTTTCATCCTTTTGGTATTCCATCGGTACGCTTGCTGGCTGTGCTTGACTTTGTGCCACTGCGCCTATTTAGCCTATTGATTATCATTGGTCGCAACGCATCAAACACCTTCTCAGCCATGTTACAACAAAGCCGCTTATGGCCACTCCCGGGGCCTGCATGGCTGTTAACCGCCGTCGGCAATAAACTATCACTGGCCTTAGGTGGCCCAGCTATCTACGGTGATAAAAAAGCCCTGCGCGTAAAAATAGGCGGACGTATCGCCCCATCAGCCTTCCACCTTGCGCAAATCCAAAAACTGTTAGCTTGGCGTATTTTCGCGTGGATAGCATTAGAGAGCGCGATACTGCTGCTCGTCCATCAAGGATTTTAGATGCGTTTACTGTTTCTCAATATTGTCGTCACGCTGTGCGTAGCTTTTCCAGTTCAAGCGCAAGTTAAACGCATCATTAGCTTAGCCCCTCATGCCACGGAATTGGCCTTTTCGGCTGGCCTTGGTGATAAATTGGTGGCCGTCAGCGAGTACAGTGACTACCCAGCACAAGCACTCAAACTCGAAAAAGTGGCCAATTACCAAGGGTTGAATATAGAACGCATTCTTACCCTAAAACCGGATTTAGTGATTGCTTGGCCTGCGGGCAATCCGGCGAAGGAGCTCGATAAATTAGAGCAGTTAGGGCTGAGGATTTATACGACAAAAACTCAAAAACTCGATGACATTGCCAATAATATTGAAGCACTTAGCCAATTTGCCGATGATCCGAGTATCGGCCAGCAAGCGGCGCGTGATTTTCGTCAATCACTCATCACTCTGAAACAGAGTTATGGCAGCCAAAGTAAAGTTCGTTATTTCTATCAACTCAGTGAAAAACCGATCATCACACTGGCCAAAGGCAGTTGGCCCAGTGAGGTCTTTGAATTTTGTGGCGGCGAAAATATTTTTGCCAACAGCGCATCCCCCTACCCTCAAGTTGGGATTGAGCAAGTGCTGCTGGCTAAACCTGATGTAATTTTCACCTCTGAACATGCGATAAAAAATGGCACGATGTGGCAAAAGTGGCAACAGCAACTACCCGCTGTACAAAACGGGTTTGTGTGGGCACTGACCTCAGATTGGTTAAATCGACCAACGCCCAGAACACTGCAAGCGATAGAAGAAGTGTGTGAGTACTTTTCCGTCGTTCGCCAAAAACGCTAACGCTTGCGTAATAAAATCTCGTACAATTCCTGCCCGAATTTTGTTCCATTAACGACTAAAGAGAACCCAGTAACATGGACTCCATGCTGCTCTATCTTATTGACTTATTTGGTACGGCTATCTTTGCCATTTCTGGCGTATTATTAGCTGGTCGATTAAAAATGGACCCGTTTGGCGTGGTCGTGCTTGCGAGCGTTACTGCAATTGGCGGTGGAACAATTCGTGATATGGCATTGGGTGCGACGCCAGTTTTCTGGATAAAAGACACCACTTATCTTTGGGTCATTTTCATCACTTGTTTACTCACCATGCTGCTGGTTCGCAGGCCTAAACGCGTTGCTTGGTGGATCTTACCCGTTTGTGATGCAATCGGTTTAGCCGTGTTTGTTGGCATTGGTGTTGAAAAGGCGATGAACTATCAAGACTCGGCCATGGTTGCGGTAATCATGGGCGTTATTACTGGCTGTGGCGGCGGTATTATTCGTGATGTACTGGCCCGTGAGATTCCAATGGTGCTACGCAGCGAAGTCTATGCTACAGCTTGTATCATCGGCGGTCTGTTTCATACCACAGCACTGGCGATGGACTACGATAGCTCAAGCGCCTTTCTGGCCGGAGTCGCCTCAACCTTGATCATTCGACTTGGCGCGATCCGCTGGCACTTATCACTGCCCACTTTTGCACTGAATAAATAAAGCCGATCTCATCAAAACCACAAACAGTAACATGTACAGACGCTATGGGTTATGGTCGCTTTGCGATAAGATGAGCTAATCTATTCCTCATCGTCATTAATTATGTTGCTAGAAGGTATCGAAACTTTGCTGGTGCTGAGCAAAGAAAAAACCATGGGGCGTACGGGCAGCCTACTCTACATTAGCCAGTCCGCCGTTAGTAAGCGGATTGCTAATTTAGAAAAAAGGGTCGGTAAAAAGCTGATTGAGCCTGATGGCCGACAGATTAAATTAACCACAGATGCACAGGCCTTGGTTGAAACTATTGGCCCAAGCTTTAGTGAGTTATGCGGTTTAATTTTCGATCAGCAATCTTTTACGGATGCCACACTGATCAGGATAGACTGCTCAGAAACGTTAGTCGCTGGCTATATTAATACCACCATGGGGCAGTACCTCAAGCACGATAAGTTCATCACCATCACCACGAACCATACGCCGAGGATTGTTCAGCACGTTCAATCAGGCAAAGCGACATTAGGATTTTGCGCAGGCTACTTACCCGCTAATCATGGGCTAATGACGTTTCATCTGGTAGATGAACCCTTTTACATTGTCAGCCGAACGCCCTTATCTTCGTTACCTAAACAGCTCGTTACCAATGATTTATCCAACCCAGCGAACGCCTATCAAGTCGATATATTGGCGAAACTCTCCATCACGCCGCAGATGGAAATGGATTCGTATACGGCCGCAGCACAATTGGCATTAGGAGGCATGACGCCTGCTTTAGTACCACTTTCAGTGATTAAAGCGCTGAACATTGAACCTCGCTATTACTTTGATTTTGATGAACTGCAATCTTTAGTTCGACCTGTTCATCTCTGTCTGCGCAGCAATAGTTATCGCTCGCCAAGGGTCAAAAGATTGATAACAACCATTGCTGATGCTGTTGCCAAAGAAGTTTTATTGCCATTAACATCGACATCACAATAACTAATGGGCGGATCCATTTCTGCCCTTTAGTCACCACTATCTTTGCGCCCATTCTCGCCCCTAAAAAACCACCGACGGCCATCACCAGCCCTATCTTCCAAATCGGCAAGCCAGCAATAACAAAAAAAAGCAGCGCAGCAATGTTTGAAGTGAAGTTGAGAACCTTGGTTCTTGCAGTCGCTTCAATCAACGAAAAATGACCTAACACGACAAAACAGACCGTAAAAATAGACCCGGTGCCCGGACCGAAAAAACCATCATAAAAGCCGATACCAAAACCGACCGTAAAAGCAAAAGCCGTTTCAGACAATGGAGCAGGCCCATTGTGGGTTTTCGTCGCGGGTGCAAGTAGAAAATAAAGTGAAATGCCGATCAGCAACAGCGGGATTAAGCTGGTCAACAAACTGGCATCCATATGCTGCACAAGTTCAGCCCCACACGCAGCGCCGATAAAAGTACAAGCTATCGCCAACTTCATCTCTTTTAGGTTCACAATGCCATTGCGTACAAAATACCAAGTGGCGGAGAAACTGCCAAATGAGCTTTGTAGCTTATTGGTAGCCAGCGCTTGAGTCGGTGGCACGCCTACTGCCAGCAAAGCCGGCAAAGTAAGCAAACCGCCACCGCCAGCCATCGCATCAATGAACCCTGCAATCCCTGCAACCAAAAACAACAGGCCTAATACTTCCAGTGAAAGTTCCATTTCTTATCAACGCATTGAACAATAAAAACCAACAATAGCACCACTTAAAAGGTGAAAACAGCGAAAGCCAAGACAACAACCCATTCCCATTTTTCATCAATTAAAAAGCTATCCTCTAGGCCAAATCTCTTCTTCATTGGTAAAACGATTCAATTCGGCCGAATAAAAAAAGCCCGCTTAATTCAGCGGGCAATGAGGTTGTCATGTAGGTCTTAGACCTACTGATTTATTATTTTTTAACGCTTATGCTAAGTGTGCTTTCACTTGCGCGTGTAACTCTTGCACTGACGTAACTGATGACTTCGCATCGGCCGTATGAGACATACAGGTTGCAAAGGCAGCATTCAGTGTTGTGGTGTAGTTGACTTTTTGTGCTAATGCTCCACGACGAAGAACTTTAGAATCTTCAATCGCTTGACGCCCCTCGGCTGTATTAATGATGTAGGTGTATTCATTATTCTTAATACGGTCAAGAATATGAGGGCGACCTTCATGCACTTTATTCACCAAACGTGGGTTAATACCGGCTTCACCTAAAATTACAGCTGTACCGTGGGTAGCATCAAGCTGATAACCTAATTTCACCAGTTTCGACGCTAAATCAACCACACGCTGTTTATCACCTTCACGTACAGAGAGCAGAGCTCGGCCACCTTCAGGATAAACATTACCGCAACCTAATTCCGCTTTTGCATAAGCTTCAGCAAACGTTGCACCCACACCCATCACTTCACCCGTTGAACGCATTTCAGGGCCAAGCAGTGGGTCAACACCAGGGAATTTATTAAATGGCAGAACCACTTCTTTCACTGAGTAGTAAGGAGGAATGATCTCTTTAGTAAAGCCTTGTGACTCTAGAGACTGCCCTGCCATCACGCGCGCGGCAATTTTGGCAAGCGGTGCGCCCGTTGCTTTTGACACAAACGGTACAGTACGAGCGGCACGAGGGTTAACTTCAATCAGGTACACTTGATTATCTTTAACCGCAAACTGCGTGTTCATCAAACCACGAACGCCTAATTCAAACGCCAGCTTCTCAACTTGTTCACGCATCACATCTTGGATTTCTTGGCTTAACGTGTAAGCCGGTAGAGAGCAAGCTGAGTCACCAGAGTGAACACCCGCTTGTTCGATGTGCTCCATGATGCCGCCAATGACGACACGCTCACCATCACAAATCGCATCGATATCGACTTCAATTGCATCATCGAGGAAGCGATCAAGCAGTACTGGGGATTCGTTAGACACACTGACCGCTTCGTTAAAGTAACGACGCAGATCTTGTTCGTCATAGACGATTTCCATCGCGCGGCCACCAAGAAC
This sequence comes from Vibrio sp. B1-2, assembly GCF_963888445.1. Lineage (NCBI taxonomy): Bacteria > Pseudomonadati > Pseudomonadota > Gammaproteobacteria > Vibrionales > Vibrionaceae > Vibrio > Vibrio sp. B1-2. The sequence goes on along the minus strand of NZ_CAWPJH010000005.1, from coordinate 8,886 downwards.
GTAAGACGGGCGTACCACCAGCGGGAAGCCGATGTCTTTCGATTTTTCAATCGCCTGTTCCATTGTGGTCACTGTTGCGTTTTCTGGCTGCAGCAGACCTAAACGATCAACCGCTTGTTGGAAACGCTCACGATCTTCGGCGCGGTCAATCGCATCTGGGCTAGTACCAATGATAGGCACTCCAGCAGCTTCAAGTGCACGAGCCAATTTCAGTGGTGTTTGACCACCGTATTGCACGATGACGCCTTTAGGTTTTTCAACACGAACAATCGCCAATACATCTTCGAGTGTCACTGGTTCAAAATAGAGGCGATCGGAAGTGTCATAGTCTGTTGAAACCGTTTCAGGGTTACAGTTAACCATGATGGTTTCATAACCATCTTCGCGTAGCGCGAGTGAGGCATGAACACAACAGTAATCAAACTCGATACCTTGACCAATACGGTTTGGACCACCGCCGAGCACCATGATTTTGTCTCTATCGGTCGGTTGTGCTTCACATTCGTCATCATAAGAGGAGTACATGTAAGCCGTATCAGACGAAAACTCCGCCGCGCAAGTATCGACACGCTTGTAAACCGGATGAATATTATATTGGTCACGCATACGACGAATTTCACTTTCAGCCACGCCAAGCAGTGAAGAGAGACGCGCATCCGCAAAACCTTTGCGCTTCATCTTGCGTAGAACATCCGCATTTAAGCCAGCAAAACCACCCGCTTTGACTTCTTGTTCCATTTTGACCAGTTCTTCGATTTGTACCAAGAACCAGCGATCAACGTTAGTCAGGTTGAAGACCCCATCCACTGACAAACCAGCGCGGAAAGCATCTGCGATATACCAAATACGCTCAGCACCCGCTTCTTTCAGCTCATGGCGAATTTTAGTCAGTGCATCTGGCGCGTCTAAATCAACCATTTCGTCTAGGCCGTTTACGCCAATTTCCAGCCCACGCAGTGCTTTTTGCAGCGATTCTTGTTGGTTACGACCAATCGCCATCACTTCGCCCACCGACTTCATTTGCGTGGTTAAGCGATCGTTAGCACCGGCAAATTTTTCGAAGTTAAAGCGAGGGATTTTCGTCACAACATAATCAATAGTTGGTTCAAACGACGCTGGGGTTGCACCACCAGTAATGTCGTTCATTAACTCATCAAGTGTGAAACCTACCGCCAATTTGGCCGCAACTTTGGCAATAGGGAAACCCGTCGCTTTCGATGCAAGAGCCGAAGAGCGAGAAACACGTGGGTTCATCTCGATGATCACCATGCGGCCATCTTTCGGGTTGATACCAAACTGTACGTTCGAACCCCCCGTTTCCACACCGATTTCACGCAGTACGGCTAGCGATGCGTTACGCATGATCTGATATTCTTTGTCAGTTAGCGTTTGCGCAGGAGCTACCGTGATCGAGTCACCCGTGTGAATACCCATTGGGTCAAAGTTTTCAATCGCACAGACTATGATGCAGTTGTCCGCTTTATCGCGAACCACTTCCATTTCGTACTCTTTCCAACCGATGAGTGATTCATCAATCAACAACTCGTTGGTTGGCGAAAGATCAAGGCCACGGCGGCAGATCTCTTCAAACTCTTCTTTGTTGTAAGCGATACCGCCGCCGGTTCCCCCCATGGTAAATGAAGGGCGAATAATGCAAGGGAAACCCACCATCTCTTGAACGCGGTAAGCTTCTTCCATCGTTTTTGCCGTATCAGCGCGAGGACAAGCTAAACCGATTGACTTCATCGCTTTATCAAAGCGAGAACGATCTTCCGCTTTATCAATCGCATCAGCCGTTGCGCCAATCATCTCAACGCCAAACTCAGCCAGAACACCATGCTTTTCCAGTTCAAGTGCACAGTTCAATGCAGTTTGGCCACCCATGGTCGGTAATACCGCGTCTGGGCGCTCTTTTTCGATGATTTTACGCACTACTTCCCAATGGATAGGCTCAATATAAGTCGCATCAGCCATCTCTGGGTCAGTCATGATAGTGGCAGGGTTCGAGTTAACCAAAATCACTCGGTAACCCTCTTCACGCAGGGCTTTACATGCTTGAGCGCCAGAGTAGTCAAACTCACAAGCCTGACCGATTACAATCGGGCCAGCACCTAGAATTAGAATACTTTTAATGTCAGTACGTTTTGGCATTGTCTACTACTCCGAATTACGCTGTGTGCTTTTTAATTAGTTCAATAAAATGGTCAAACAAAGGGGCGGCATCGTGCGGGCCAGGACTCGCTTCAGGGTGTCCCTGAAAGCTAAAGGCTGGCTTATCGGTGCGGTGAATTCCTTGTAGTGAACCATCAAATAGCGATTTGTGCGTTGCACGAAGTGTGATAGGCAGCGTTGCTTCATCAGCAGCAAAACCGTGGTTTTGTGCCGTAATCATCACCACATTACGATCCAAATCTTTCACTGGATGGTTCGCGCCATGGTGGCCAAATTTCATTTTTACTGTTTCTGCACCAGACGCCAATGCCAAAATTTGATGTCCTAAACAGATGCCAAAAATAGGCAGTCCTTTCTCTAAGAACACTTTGGTTGCTTCAATCGCATAAGTACATGGTTCTGGGTCGCCAGGGCCATTTGATAAAAAGACACCATCAGGTTTCAGCGCTAGAACTTCTTCAGCCGAGGTTTGTGCTGGCACCACAGTTAGGCGGCATCCTCGGTCAACCAACATACGGAGGATATTGCGCTTCGCGCCGAAATCGTAGGCAACAACGTGATAGGGCAACTCGCTGTCATCTTTCGCTTCAGGAAGTCCACCTTCGAGCGTCCACGAACCTTGTTTCCATTGGTACGCTTCTTTTGTTGTAACTTCTTTCGCAAGATCCATTCCTTTTAAACCGGGGAACTCTTTGGCTTTTACCAGAGCCAATGCTTCATCTAAATGGTCACCTGCCATAATGCAGCCATTCTGAGCTCCTTTTTCACGCAAAATGCGCGTTAGCTTTCGCGTATCGATATCGGCAATGCCCACGATATTTTGTGATTTAAGGTACTCAGAAAGGGAAAGTTGATTACGGAAGTTAGAAGCGATAAGAGGGAGATCGCGAATCACAAGGCCTTGTGCATGGATAGAAGAGGATTCTTCGTCTTCGGAATTGGTTCCGGTATTGCCTATGTGGGGGTAAGTAAGAGTAACGATTTGTTGAGAATAGGAAGGATCAGTGAGGATTTCTTGGTACCCCGTCATCGAGGTATTAAAGACGACTTCACCAACGGATATTCCATCAGCGCCAATGGATACACCGTGGAACACCGTCCCATCTTCTAGGACTAACAGTGCTGACTTACTCAAGACAACCTCCAGAATAAAAATGCAAAAAATATAAATTAAACTGCAAATCTGTCTTCCTTAAGGCCATAGAGTCGCGCCATAGGGTGATTTAGACAAATTGGCGGTATTCTAATGACCACCATGATTACTGTCAACATTTCATAATAAATTAAAGCAACATTTAAAGCGTTAGAGATAAAAATCGAACCTAAGACAGCAAAAAGATAGGTTTGATGAGTAAAAAAATGAGAATGGAGGAATTAGAATCAGCAAACTGAAACTCTTTGATGCATTTTAAACAATCAACGATAAACAAAATCACGCAAACGTTAATCAAGCAGAGAATAAGTGCAATTTCAGAGATCTAAAACAAAAAGAAAGCAATACCAACTAAAAATACAACAAAAGTAAGTCAGTAAAGTGAAAATAAAGAGAGATAATTAAATCGGTAAAAAGAGGTGTAACAAAGATGCGCCAGCAAACACTGACGCATAATTATGTAATCAAAGATCGTTCAAACCTAACACGTCAGTCATGCTATAAAAACCCGCAGGTTTATCAGCAAGCCAAACCGCCGCTCTCACTGCACCATTGGCAAAAGTCATACGATCCGTCGCTTTATGGGTGATTTCTACACGTTCACCGATATCAGCGAACATCGCGGTATGCTCACCCACGATATCGCCAGCACGAATCGTAGCAAAACCAATCTCATTTTTAGTACGTTCACCGGTAATACCTTCTCGCGCATAGACGGCAACGTCACTCAGTTGGTTGCCCATAGCATTAGCAATCGCCTCTCCCATGCCAATTGCGGTTCCTGACGGAGCATCCACTTTATGACGATGGTGGGCTTCAATTATCTCAATATCACAGTAATCACCCATCACTTTAGCCGCTTTTTCAAGCAATTTGAAAACAAGGTTAACCCCAACGCTGTAGTTAGGAGCCATGACAATCGCAATCTGTTGTGCGGCAGCATTGATTTGTGCTCTTTCTGCTTCAGAAAAGCCCGTTGTGCCAATCACTAGCTTCTTACCGTGTTTTTTACATAACTCAATATTGGCTAAGGTGCTCACAGGAGCTGTAAAATCAATGATGACATCGAAGTTATCTACGGCATTCTCTAGGTTATCCACCAACGCGATATCAAATCGCCCTTCACCGCATAACTCACCGATATCAACACCAACCAACGAGGACTCAGGACGCTCTGAGCCCGCACCCACTCGAGCATGGTTATTTTGATAAGTGGCTTTCACCAAATTGCGGCCCATTCGACCCGCCGCTCCTGCAATCGCAATTCTCACCATTGCGTTATTCTCCATTGTGACGACATCAGCTTAAGCTTGCATCGTTTCTCTTCGTTCAAGGTGTTTCTGTAAACTATCAACATTTGCTTGTGGTGGCTAGCGACTTAGGCAAACTCTTTCATGACGCGCTCGACGATGGGCGCATTGGCTTCAGGAAATGAATAGTTTGCCAACTCAGAAACCGCTACCCATTCTCCTTGCTGCCCTTCTTTACCATACGGCTGATGATCAAATTGTGTCACGCAAATAAAATCAAAAGTTAAGGACTTGTCTGAATAGTCAAACTCAAGGTATTGGTAAGGAGATTGCTCAGTAATATGAATACCAATCTCTTCATCTAGCTCGCGGAAAATGGCTTGTTCAATCGTTTCTCCCGCTTCAACTTTGCCGCCAGGGAACTCCCAAAAACCGCCTTTGTGAAGATGATCTGGTCGTTTGGTAATGTAAATTTCTGATTTATCGCTATTGAAGATAATAGCCGCAACAATATGAACACGTTTCATAAAGACTCCGATTCGCCGACTTCCCAACCTAGAAAAGAAAGATGAGAAATATTGAGTTAAAAAAAGAGTCGCCTAAGCGACTCTTGGGGTGATCATTTAAGGGATCAGTTGATCTGTCCGTGGCACTGTTTGTACTTTTTACCGCTACCACAAGGGCAAGGCTCATTACGACCAACTTTGCGCTCTTCACGAACCATAGACTGGTGTCCTTGATCTTCAGAAGCTTCATCTGCAACCGAACTATCGGCACTTTGGTGCTGGAACTGTTGGCGACGCGCGGCTTCTTCCGCCTGCGCTTGACGCTGTGCTTCCATACGTTCAACTTCTTCTTGCTGCTGTACGCGCACCTTCGACAAGATAGTAATCACATCGGTTTTTAAAGAATTCAGTAGTTCTTCAAACAGCTCAAACGACTCACGCTTGTACTCTTGTTTTGGGTTTTTCTGCGCGTAACCACGTAGGTGGATGCCTTGGCGCAAATGATCCATCGCCGCTAGATGCTCTTTCCACAAGGTATCCAGAGTTTGTAGCATGACCGATTTTTCAAAATTACGCAGAACAGAAGCCCCAACCGCTTTCTCTTTTTCACGATACACACTAACCGCTTGTTCAAGAATACGTTCGCGCAGCGCTTCTTCGTACAATTTATCATCAGCATCTAGCCATTGCTGTAATGGCAGCTCTAAATCAAAATCGTTTTTCAAACGATCTTCCAATCCTTTAACATCCCACATATCCTCAAGTGATTGTGGCGGTATGTATTCGTCAATAACGGAAGTCAGAACATCTTGACGATTCTGCTCAATCATTTCGCTGATATCGTCTGCTTCCATGAGCTCATCACGCAGCTCATAAACTACTTTACGTTGATCGTTAGCAACATCATCGTATTCAAGAAGCTGTTTACGAATATCAAAGTTACGTCCTTCGACTTTACGTTGCGCTTTTTCAATCGAGCGAGAAAGCATCTTACTTTCGATCGCTTCACCTTCATCCATACCACTTTGGATAAGGCTTGCCATACGATCTGAGGTGAAGATACGCAGCAGTGAATCTTCCATCGATAGATAGAAACGTGAAGAACCCGCATCCCCTTGACGACCAGAACGACCACGTAACTGGTTATCGATACGACGAGATTCGTGACGTTCAGTACCAATAATGTGCAGACCACCAGCGGCTAACACTTGGTTATGAACCTCTTTCCACTTAGCTTTGATCTCATCGATCTGCTCTTGTGTTGGATTCTCTAGCTGCTCAATTTGTGCCTGCCAGCTGCCGCCCAATACAATATCAGTACCACGACCAGCCATGTTAGTCGCAATCGTCACCGCGCCCGGAATACCCGCTTGCGCTACAATTTCTGCTTCTTTTTCATGGAATTTCGCGTTAAGCACGTTATGTTTCACTTTAGCTTGCTTCAACGCATTAGAAAGTAGTTCAGATTTCTCAATCGAAACCGTACCGACTAGCGTTGGCTGACCTTTCGCAACACGCGCTTTGATGTCTTCAATGATCGCCGCAAATTTTTCAGCTTCAGTGCGATACACCACATCAGGCATATCATCACGAACCATAGGTTTATTGGTTGGGATCACCACGGTTTCCAAACCGTAAATCGATTGGAATTCGAACGCTTCGGTATCGGCAGTGCCCGTCATACCAGAAAGTTTTTCGTATAAACGGAAATAGTTTTGGAAGGTGATCGACGCAAGAGTCTGGTTCTCGTTTTGGATTTTAACACCTTCTTTCGCCTCGACAGCTTGGTGTAAACCTTCAGACCAACGACGACCTGGCATAGTGCGGCCAGTGTGCTCATCAACGATGACCACTTCGCCCTCTTCTGTCACGATGTAATCAACGTTTTTCTCAAATAACACATGCGCACGCAATGCGGCATTGACGTGGTGAAGTAAGCTAATGTTCGTGGGTGAATAAAGAGTATCGCCCTCTTCCATCAAACCATTTTTCACCATTAACTCTTCAACAAATTCTTGACCCGTTTCAGTCAAATGAACTTGTTTTGATTTTTCGTCAACCGTGTAGTGACCATCACCACGATACTCTTCAGAATCTTCTTTATCTTGCTTTTGCAGAAGTGGAATGAGGGTATTAATGCGGATGTACAACTCAGAACTATCTTCTGCAGGACCTGAGATGATCAACGGCGTTCGCGCTTCATCAATAAGAATCGAGTCCACTTCATCGACTACGGCAAAGAAACGTTCACGCTGTACACGATCTTCTTTACGGAAAGCCATGTTGTCGCGTAAGTAATCGAAACCAAACTCGTTATTGGTCCCGTAAAGAATATCGGCTTGATAAGAAAGTTTTTTCTCTTGTGGTGGCATATTGGGTACGTTAATACCGACCGTCATGCCTAAAAATTCAAACAGTGGGCGGTTTGTTTCTGCGTCACGTTTAGCAAGATAATCGTTGACAGTAACAATGTGCACGCCTTTGCCAGGCAAGGCATTGAGATACGCAGGTAAAGTCGCGGTTAACGTTTTACCTTCACCAGTGCGCATTTCTGCGATTTGACCCGCGTTGAGAACCATACCGCCGATCAACTGTACGTCGAAGTGACGCATACCATATACGCGCTTGGACGCTTCACGCACGGTGGCAAATGCTTCAGGAAGTAATTGGTCTAAGGTTTCACCTTGCTCTAAACGTTGACGAAACTCAACCGTTTTGGCTTTTAATTCTTCATCAGTTAGTGCTTCAAAAGTAGGCTCGTAGTTGTTGATCTCTTTGACAATTTTTTTAAGGCGGCGCAGCGTTCTGTCATTGCGACTGCCAATAACCTTTGTCAGTAGCTTAGTTATCATGTGTCAGGAATCTCTCTTTATTAGATCGTTTTCGATCTACTCTTAATGCCGTCAGTCTCTACCAGTTTTGAACTAAGGATACTGAGATAAATCATGTATCACAGATATTGTGACGGTGAGGTTTATTTTCAAGGTATTAAATAATTATGTAACGCATAGTGTAAGGAATTTTTGCGGCAACAACCAATAGCAAAACTATTTGTTTGAAGCACACTTAATATTTTTACGCTTTTTGAGCACTGTTTAAGCAATAACATGGATTTATTACTATACGCATCATAGGCACCACAATAGAATTGAATGGCAACTTAAGAGGGAGACACCATGCGCGATCACCGTCCCACGTTAACGAAAGAGCTGATCAGCGATTCATCTCTGAAAAAAATACAGCAACATGCCACCGAGATCCTCGCTTTAAATAAAGTGCTCAATAAGTTGCTTCCTAAAGGAACGGCCGATCATGCCCGAGCCGCTAATGTGCGCGGTGGTCACTTAATCGTTGAAGTGGCCAGTGCATCAATAAAAATGAAGCTTGATTATGACCGATTACACATTTTGAATCAGTTACGCAACCAAGGATTTGCCAAATTGATCAGCATTGAGCTCAAGATAAACCCAGCGCTCTATCGTAATCGTGGTATGAAAGAAGAAAAAGAAACGGTCGCTCGCCCACCACTATCTGAAAATACGGCGCAAGCATTATTGATGGTGGCGAGTAGCGCTTCCCCTAAAGTCAAAAAACGTTTGGAAAATTTGGCGAAATTGGCTAGGCCCAAATAAGCGTCATCAATGAATTAGTACAAATAAAAAGGCCAGACAGTTGTCTTAATGCCGTTCACTTAAGAGTGAACGGCATTTTTGTTCTTAGCATACCGTTGTGGTCTAGGCTTAACTGTTCTAGGGAATGTTCTTTCCCTTCGCCCTTCAAGTATTAAGCTTTCAGCCATGTTGTG
>NZ_CAWPJH010000004.1:0-106463 GCF_963888445.1 Vibrio sp. B1-2 | reverse complement strand
CATTAATTATGTTTAGAGCTTGAGAAACATCCATAAAAAAATCCAAGTGCATTAAATACACTTGGATTTTGACAGCTCTGAAGGATCGTTCAACCGATCACTTTGGCCTTAACTGATCGGCATTACTGCATTGCAGGCCTTATTGGATAGATAATAATTCAACAGTGAATTAGCTGGTTAAATCATCGAAGAACTTTTTCACGCCATTAAAGAAACCTTCCGATTTAGGCTTATGCTTATTTGCCGCTTCACCACCGCAAGTTTCTTCAAATTCACGTAATAGTTCTTTTTGACGCGTGCTCAGTTTCACTGGTGTTTCAACCACGAGTTTGACAACCAAATCACCGATCGCCCCACCGCGTACGCCTTTCACACCTTTACCACGCATACGGAACATGCGCCCTGTTTGCGTCTCTTCTGGCACTTTCAAGTTTACACGACCATCGAGTGTTGGAACTTCAACTTCACCGCCAAGTGCCGCCATAGCAAAACTTACAGGGACTTCACAGTATAAGTTGTTGCCATCACGTTCAAAAATGTGGTGCTCTTTGACGTGAACTTGTACGTACAAATCCCCCGCTGGAGCGCCCATTTCTCCCGCTTCACCTTCGCCAGATAAACGAATGCGATCGCCCGTATCCACACCGGCTGGAATTTTAACATTAAGCGTTTTGGTTTTTTGCTTACGCCCCTGTCCATGACACACGTTACATGGGTCTTTAATGATCTTACCTTTACCATGGCAAGTCGGACAGGTTTGCTGTACAGCAAAAAATCCTTGGCGCATCTGTACTTGACCGTGACCATGACAGGTTCCACACGTTTGCGCAGACGAGCCTTTCTTCGCGCCAGTACCTTCACAAGAATCACAATGGACCAGTGTTGGCACTTCAATCTCTTTCGAACAACCACGAACGGCCTCTTCTAAAGACAGTTCCATGTTGTAACGCAAGTCAGCACCACGTTGTGCACGCGCTTGACCACCGCCCCGACGACCACCACCGAAAATGTCACCAAAGACATCACCGAAGATATCGCCAAAATCAGCACTGCCGCCACCAAAGCCGCCACCGCCCATTCCGCCTTGTTCAAAAGCAGCATGACCGTACTGATCATAAGCCGCTTTCTTTTGCGAATCGGTTAAAATTTCATACGCTTCTTTTACTTCTTTAAACTTGTCCGAAGCGCTGTCATCCCCTTGGTTTCTATCAGGGTGAAACTTCATTGCTAGGCGCTTGTACGCCTTTTTAATATCGCGCTCAGAGGCATCTCGGCCTACGCCTAATACTTCGTAAAAATCACGTTTTGACATCTTCTTCGTCACCAATTTGTTACCGCAAACGACACGCTGCCGCTTGGTGTTTATATCGACCTAACTAATGGCTCTAGATTCTAGTGAATTCAAACTAAAAAGACACTGTTAGTTAGATGGACACCAATGAGTTTTCATTAATTACAGACATACGGGCGTAAGAGTTACCCCAAACGCCCGCATCATACCGTTGATTTCATTCTTCTCTTAGAGAAGTTAGGGTGGGTTAAACTCGCGAGCCACCCAACCCTAGCCCTCCCCGTTTAAAAGGAGGGAACTCAATCAATTACTTTTTGTCTTCTTTGACTTCTTCAAACTCAGCGTCAACGACATCGTCTTCTGCAGACTGTTGTTGGCCTTCACCCGCTTGTTGTGCTTGAGCTTTTTGCTGAGCGATCTCCATCAGTTTTTGAGCAGCAGTCATAAGCGCTTGAACTTTAGCGTCGATCGCTTCTTTGTCTTCACCTTTCTTCGCTTCTTCAAGCTCAGTAATGGCCGCTTCAATCTTCACTTTATCGTCAGCAGGAAGAGCATCACCCGCTTCTTCAATTTGCTTACGAGTACCGTGAATCATTTGGTCCGCTTGGTTACGTGCTGTCGCTAACTCTTCGAACTTTTTGTCCGCTTCTTTGTTTGCTTCAGCTTCTTGGACCATTTTCTCGATTTCAGCATCGCTCAAACCGCCAGACGCTTGGATAGTGATCTTCTGCTCTTTGCCTGTTTGTTTATCTTTCGCAGACACGTGCAAGATACCATCCGCATCCAAGTCAAACACAACTTCAATTTGTGGCATGCCACGTGGTGCAGCTTGAATACCTTCTAGATTAAATTGACCTAGCGATTTGTTGTACATGGCTTGCTTACGCTCACCTTGTAGAACATGGATCGTTACTGCGTTTTGGTTGTCTTCAGCGGTAGAGAATACTTGATTCGCTTTAGTTGGAATCGTTGTGTTTTTCTCAACCAACTTAGTCATCACGCCACCCATTGTCTCGATACCGAGAGACAGAGGCGTTACGTCAAGTAGCAGTACGTCTTTTACTTCACCCGCAAGCACACCACCTTGAATGGCCGCACCAACAGCAACCGCTTCATCTGGGTTAACATCTTTACGCGCTTCTTTGCCAAAGAATTCAGCCACTTTCTTCTGAACCATAGGCATACGAGTCTGACCACCCACTAGGATAACGTCAGTAATGTCGCCAACAGACAAGTCTGCATCAGCCAACGCCACTTTTAGTGGCTCAAGCGAACGCTGAACAAGGTCTTCCACTAGAGATTCTAGTTTCGCACGTGTCACTTTCACGTTCATGTGCTTAGGACCAGCAGCATCAGCGGTGATGTAAGGCAAGTTCACATCTGTTTGTTGCGCTGATGACAACTCAATTTTCGCTTTTTCTGCGGCTTCTTTTAGACGCTGCATCGCAAGTGGATCAGTTTTTAGGTTGATGCCTTGCTCTTTTTTGAACTCATCAACGAGATAGTTGATCATGCGGTTATCAAAGTCTTCACCACCAAGGTGTGTGTCACCGTTAGTTGCTAGAACTTCGAATGTTTTCTCGCCTTCAACTTCATCGATCTCGATGATTGAAATATCAAATGTACCACCACCAAGGTCGTATACCGCGATAACGCGATCGCCACCTTGTTTGTCCAAACCATAAGCAAGTGCAGCCGCTGTTGGTTCGTTGATGATACGTTTTACTTCAAGGCCTGCAATACGACCTGCATCTTTCGTTGCTTGACGTTGTGCATCGTTAAAGTATGCAGGAACCGTAATAACGGCACCAGTAACTGGCTCACCAAGAAAATCTTCAGCTGTTTTCTTCATTTTCTTCAGAACTTCAGCTGAAACTTGAGGAGCGGCCATTTTTTGGCCTCTTGCTTCAACCCAAGCATCGCCATTATCAGCCTTCACGATTTTGTAAGGCATGATTTCAATATCACGTTGAACTTCTTCGTCTTCAAAACGACGACCGATCAAACGCTTAATTGCAAATAGCGTATTGGTTGGGTTTGTTACCGCTTGACGTTTTGCAGGCTGACCTACTAGCGTCTCACCATCTGTATATGCAATTACCGATGCAGTTGTACGTTCACCTTCAGCGTTTTCAATAACGCGAGGTTTGTCGCCATCTAAAACAGCAACACAAGAGTTAGTAGTACCTAAGTCAATACCAATGATTTTACCCATCAGGCTATCTCCAAATAAATTCTATTTTTGTTTTATGCTACCCCCTATGTGGGGGAGGGAGAACAGGGTTTCAACCCTTACTCACAAACTAAACAAGGATGTTCGTTTCTCGTATGCCCAATAAATAAGGTCACTCAGCACCTTTTCAAGGGCAAAATTGAAAAAAGTTATGATATTTCGACTAAACAGCGTAAATAACGACTTTTTCAATCCCGAAATCACTTAATGAAGGCTTCTATCTCGACATTAATCGATTTCGACATAAAAAAGAGAGGCGACGTACACCTCTCTTTGGCACTGAATAAATTAACGCCAATAAAGCATTTGGCTTATTTCGCAACTCTTTACTTTGATACCATGACCATCGCAGGGCGAATCACTCGGCCATTCAACTCATAGCCCTTTTGCATCACAAACATCACAGTATTAGGTTCATGATCTGGGCTCTCTTGAATTGACATTGCTTGGTGCAATTCTGGGTTGAATGTTTCGCCTTCAGGATTAATCTCTTTCAAGCCAAACTTTTCAACTACGCCAATGAAAGTTTTGTGCGTCAGTTCCACACCTTCCACCAGCGGTTTCACCACTTCGTTCTCAGCGTCAGCAGCTTGAATCGTGCGCTCTAGGTTGTCTAACACTGGCAACAACTCTTCAGCAAAACGGCTCAACGCATATTTACGCGCTTTATCGATCTCTTGCTCTGAACGGCGGCGCATATTTTCAACTTCCGCTTTCGCTCTTAGCACCGAGTCTTTTTGCTCTTGAATTTTTGCTTCGCTCGACAGTAGCGCCGCTTCTAATTGCGCAATTTGGGACTCTTTCTCATCGACTTCAACTTGTTCGTTCCAATCGATATCCGCGTCAGTACCAACGACTTCAGCTTCTTGACCCACTACTTCTTGCTGTAGTTCTTCTTCTTTGATTTTGTTTTCTTCGTTGTTCATGATATCTCCAGAATCCAACTATTTTGCGCTTAACCTCCACAGTTCAAAAAGTTAAGCACACAAAAATTCGCACAAAGGCATAACTTGCCCTTATTATGGGGATGAACAATCCTGATTCAAGCCTAATTAGTTTGGAAAATTTATGAAAAAACCATTTGAAGTGATCGCTATCATTGGAAAACCAAGAGATCAACAAGCCATTCAAACACATAAAGAGCTTTACCAATGGCTAACTTCAATGGGATATCCGGTCTTTATTGATGATCGTCTCAGTGAAATATTGGAAGGTGTACCTGCGGAACATTTCGCTAGCCTGCTTGAAATCGGCAAAAAAGCAGACCTTGCGGTTGTGGTTGGGGGCGATGGCAATATGCTCGGTGCCGCACGCGTATTATCACGCTTCGACATTTCCGTGATTGGGGTGAATCGTGGCAATTTAGGATTTTTGACCGATCTCAACCCAGAAGATTTTCAACCAAGGCTACTTGCAGTACTCAATGGCGAATATTTAGAAGAACAACGCTTCTTACTGGAAACAGAAATTCATCGCCACGGGCAAGTCAAAAGCCATAATGCAGCGCTTAATGAAGCAGTATTACACCCCGGAAAAATTGCACATATGATTGAATTTGAAGTCTATATAGATAATAGCTTCGCTTTTTCTCAACGCTCTGATGGCCTTATCGTTTCTACCCCAACGGGCTCTACCGCTTATTCACTTTCTGGCGGCGGGCCGATTTTATCCCCCAGTTTAAACGCCATTACACTGGTTCCCATGTTCCCGCATACCCTTTCAAGCCGCCCCTTAGTTGTGGATGGCAACCGCCAGATAAAACTGCTGGTTTCGCCTGATAATCGCGGAACACAGGAAGTTAGCTGCGATGGACAAGTATCCCTACCGGTTTCCCCCGGTGATGAAGTGCATATTTACCAAAGCCCAAATATTCTAAAGCTCATTCATCCTAAAGATTACAGCTACTATCACGTGCTAAGAAAGAAACTGGGTTGGTCGAGTAAATTGTTTTAAACCAACCTCTTCACCTTCTATTGACTGTCGACCTCGATTAATAATATCGAGGTCTTTTTTACAGGGAATCATTAATATTTAATGGGTTTTAAAATTTCTATTTATTTTCCATCATAAATTTACTTATCCTATAGCTGATTATTTGTGAGCCATGATTTATTCCATATTCAAGTTAAGGACTTCGATCACAATTATTATTTCTATCAATTTACTTACTGATCAACTTGGTTAAGAATCGTTCCATCAGTCAACCAGCTATAACTCACCACGGATTTAGATATGAGTAAAAATCTAAAAATTCAAGATAAGTTATGGTCAAGCTCCCTAGCTTGGTACACGCACGACTATCAAATCTCAATTTTACCATCTTTTGCACACGCCTAGCCTGCTTGGTTGTTTCTGCATTCTTTCGAATCCATTAAACAATCAACATCAACACTAAATCTATTTATATCGTTTTTCGATGCTTGCATTCATCTTTATTAATTTAAAGTTGTTGCTTGGTTATTCTCAAATAGATTTATTTCACTCGAATTTTATCGCTAATTATTTGGCGCGATATTTTGCACTCTAAATATATAAAGAGTGCTGACTAATATCGCCTGACGAAATTTAAATTATTCAAAGGTATTATCATGGAAAACTTTAAACACTTACCAGAACCCTTCCGCATTCGTGTTGTTGAACCAGTAAAACGTACAACGCGTGAATATCGCGAAGAGGCCATCCTTAAAGCGGGTATGAACCCATTTCTTATCGATAGTGACGATGTATTTATTGACCTTCTCACTGATAGCGGCACAGGCTCTATTACTCAAAGAATGCAAGCAGCAATGCTAATGGGTGACGAAGCTTACAGTGGCAGCCGCAGCTACTATACGCTGGCGAATGCGGTAAAAGATATCTTCGGTTATGAGTTAACTATCCCAACTCACCAAGGCCGTGGTGCAGAGCAAATCTATATTCCTGTTCTAATTAAAAAGCGTGAGCAAGAAAAAGGCCTCGATCGTTCAAAAATGGTGGCGCTGTCTAACTACTTCTTCGACACCACTCAAGGTCACACTCAGGTTAACTGCTGTGTGGCGAAAAACGTCTATACCGAAGATGCGTTCGATACGTCTGTCAATGCAGATTTCAAAGGTAACTTTGACATCGCGAAACTGGAAATGGCGATTGAAGAAGCAGGACCTGCGAACGTACCTTACATTGTCAGCACGATTACTTGTAACTCTGCCGGTGGTCAGCCTGTTTCTATCGCTAACTTAAAAGCGGTATACGAGATTGCTCAACGCTACGATATTCCTGTCATCATGGACTCTGCGCGCTTTGCTGAGAATGCTTACTTTATTCAGCAACGCGAACCGGGTTATCAAAATTGGACTATCGAAGAAATCACTCGTGAAACCTATAAATACGCAGATGGTTTAGCCATGTCTGCTAAGAAAGATGCAATGGTTCAAATGGGTGGTCTGTTGTGTTTCAAAGATGAATCGATGATGGACACTTACACAGAGTGCCGCACGCTTTGTGTGATTCAAGAAGGTTTCCCTACTTACGGTGGTCTTGAAGGTGGTGCAATGGAGCGTCTTGCTGTCGGTCTATACGACGGCATGCGTCAAGACTGGCTAGAGTACCGTATCGGCCAGGTTCAGTACCTTGTTGATGGCCTAGAAGCCATTGGGGTTGTGTGTCAGCAGGCTGGCGGCCACGCAGCATTCGTTGATGCAGGCAAACTATTACCTCATATCCCTTCGCATCAATTCCCAGCTCATGCTTTGGCCTGTGAACTCTACAAAGTAGCAGGTATCCGCGCGGTGGAAATCGGTTCGTTACTATTAGGCCGTGATCCTGCAACGGGTAAACAACACCCTTGTCCTGCTGAGTTGTTACGCCTAACCATTCCTCGTGCTACTTACACTCAAACGCACATGGACTTTGTTATCGAAGCATTTGGGAAAGTAAAAGAGAATGCCCACAACGTGAAGGGACTCGATTTCACCTACGAGCCACAAGTGCTACGCCACTTCACAGCCCGTCTAAAGGAAGTTGAATAATCACTAACTAAAGCGCGCCTAATTGGCGCGCTATTTCCTTCTAAATCGAGCAAAACAAAATCTATAAATTTAGCGGGATTTTTTGTGAACCTCGTCAAACTATTTAATGAACATTTAATGATCAATTCAAAACTAATTAACCTCATCGAATGAAGTAAAATTCACTAGAAAGCCAGAGCTATCAAGCAACATAAATCACTTCCTGTCGCATGCACTAAACTCAGCGCAGTTTACAATACTCATAGTTTTCTGACAGGCACCTTTACTGTATAAAAAAACAGTTTATACTGTTCACTTATACAGTGTTATTTGATTATATAGGTACAGAAATGCTGGCTCATTTAAGTGTGAATAATTTTGCTATCGTTAAATCATTGCAGTTAGAGCTTTCCAAAGGAATGACTACCATTACTGGCGAAACTGGTGCGGGTAAATCCATTGCAATTGACGCGCTCAGTTTATGTCTTGGTGGCCGTGCGGAAGCAGGAATGGTCAGGCAGGGTGAAGAAAAAACCGAAGTCAGCGCCGCCTTTATTTTAGACAATAACCTCAACGCCACGCGCTGGTTGGAAGACAATGACTTGCTCGACCAAAAAGAGTGTATTTTACGCCGAATCATCACCAAAGATGGCCGCTCTCGAGCCTTCATCAATGGCAGCCCTGTGCCTCTTTCACAACTCAAAGCTCTAGGTCAATTACTGATCAACATTCACGGTCAACACGCCCATCATCAACTGATGAAAAGTGAGTATCAAATGAGCATGCTGGACCAATACGCAGGTCACGTGAGTCTTGTCAAAGAGACACGCTCAGCCTACCAAATGTGGCGTCAAGCAGATAACCAGCTCAATCAACTCAAAGAAAATAGTCAACAAAACCAAGCTCAAGTTCAACTGCTGGAATATCAAATCAAAGAGCTCAATGAATTGGCGATTGGTGAAGAAGAGTTCACCGAACTCGAACAAGAGCACAGACGTTTAGCCAACAGTGGTGAGCTTGCTACCACTTGCCAGCAAGCCATTGAACTTATTTATGAGGGGCAAGAAGTCAATGCGCTAAGTTTGCTGCAGTCAGCCAACCACGCCTTGCTTGAACTGGCCGAGTTAGATGAAAAACTTGCCACCTTACCCAACATGGTGGCTGAAGCCATCATCCAACTCGAAGAAGCCAACAGTGAATTGCGAAACTATTTGGATAGTATCGATGTCGATCCTGAACGTATGGCTTATGTAGAAGAACGTTACTCTAAAGTGATGTCCATATCGCGCAAACACTACATCGCTCCTGAAACGCTTTACCACCACCACCAAGATCTGCTCAAACAAATAGCGCAACTTGACTGCTCTGAAGATAAATTACAAGAACTGGAAAGTAACGTTGCCAAACAGTATCAGCAGTTTGCAACCTGTGCCGACAAACTGCATAAGTCTCGTAGCCGTTACGCGAAAGAACTGGATAAGTTAATCACCAATAGCATGCACGAACTGAGCATGGAAAAAGCCAAGTTCTGCATCGAAGTTAATCATGAAACAACGCATCCATCACCACTGGGTTTTGACACCGTAACCTTCTTAGTCTCGACCAACCCAGGTCAACCGCTGCAGCCTATCGCTAAAGTCGCGTCAGGCGGAGAACTGTCACGGATATCTCTAGCAATCCAAGTGATCACCGCTCAAAAAATAGACACTCCTAGCCTTATTTTTGATGAGGTCGATGTCGGTATCAGTGGGCCAACTGCTGCGGTGGTCGGAAAAATGTTAAGGACATTAGGCGAATCAACTCAAGTACTGTGTGTGACTCACTTACCACAAGTGGCAGGCTGCGGGCACCAACAACTGTTTGTCAGCAAGCAAGCCAAAGCTGGAAAGACAGAAACACAAATGAAACGGTTAGACAATGAACAACGCGTCGCTGAACTTGCTCGCCTTTTAGGGGGTAGCCAAATCACCGAATCTACCCTTGCTAATGCGAAAGAACTGCTGATCGCCGCCTAAGCTGACATTTTTCTTTTTAGGTTTGCAACCAAACTCAAAATTTGCAGTCTCAACTAGCTCGTAGCTCAGTCTATTTTTTACTTCTGCTGCGAGCTTGTTTATTATCAGTCCAGTTTTACGACCTATTGGCAAAGAATTTTGAATATGCAGTTAAAAAAGTGGTTAATCGCAGTCCCTTTAGCAATGACAATGCTGACTGGATGCTCTTTATTAGAAAAACTCGTTTATCGTATTGATATTAACCAAGGCAACTACGTTGAACAGCAAGCCGTCGATCAACTCAAGTTCGGTATGAGCAAAGAACAGGTTAGGTTTGTCATGGGGTCGCCGATGCTTATTGAAAACGGTTATCCCGATACTTGGTATTACATTTATCACCACACGGAAGGCCACAAAGAATCGATACAGAAAAACCTGATTGCGACATTTAATACCGCAGGTGCTTTGATGGAAATCAGTGGCGACTACCCTCCTAGCGAACGGTTTTTTGAAGGCGTAAACTGAACGAAAACACGTTCAAACAAATGATACCCAAAGTGCACCTCACAATGAGTGACACTAACGGACAGGGCTCATAACGAGCCCTTTATCTTGCACCCAATACCGCAGCAACGTTTACTGTTGCGCTTTTGCCTGCTCGGCTCTCTTGCGACGGATCTCTTTAGGATCGGCCAATAACGGACGATAAATTTCAATGCGATCACGGTCTCTGACCGTCGAATCTAGCTTAACGTTACGACTAAAAATCCCGACCTTATTTTTTGATAAATCAATCTCTGGGTAGAGCTCAAGCACACCGGACTGTTGAATTATCGTTTCGACGGTTGAGTTTTTGTCTACCACCAAATTCAGTACTCTTTGCTCGTGAGGCAATGCATAGACTACCTCAACATGGATCATCTCAGATTCAATACTCATTACTGATACACCTGTTTCGCTCGTTTGGTAAATGCGTTAACCATATTACTAGTCAATTCATTGAATATCTTGCCAAAAGCCAATTCCACCATTTTGCTCGAAAATTCAAACTCCAGTTTAAGTTCAACCTTGCAGGCCTGTTCATCAAGTGCAGTAAAATACCAACCGCCTTTTAAAGCCTTAAAAGGACCATCGACCAAATTCATCAAAATAGCTTCACTGGCCACCAACACATTCGACGTTGTGAACGTCTTACTTATCCCTGCCTTTGAAACATCCACCGAAGCCACCATCGACAAATCGGAAGATTCAATAACGCGAGAACCAGAACAACCTGGCAAAAATTCAGGATAACGAGCAACGTCATTCACGAGATTAAACATTTGTTCTGCACTAAAAGACACTAAAGCAGAACGACTGACTTGCTTCATATTCTCTCCTCATCACCACCGAAAGAGTCTGGTGTGTAACAATTTTACTTTTATTCTTATCCTACGCAAATAAAAGGATTTCCTAAGCTCGAACCAAGCCGTATAATGCCGCCATTATGGTAAAGAAAAAATCAAACTCAAAAGCAGGTAGCAATACCATTGCTGTAAATAAAAAAGCTCGCCACGAATACTTTATCGAAGATGAAGTAGAAGCAGGCATGGAGCTCCAAGGCTGGGAAGTCAAATCTCTTCGTCAAGGCAAAGCTAATATCGCAGAAAGCTACGTTTTCATGCGAGACGGAGAAGCCTTTGTTTCCGGAATGACAATAACGCCACTGCAGCAAGCATCCACTCACGTGGTTGCCAACCCAACTCGCGTGCGCAAGCTGTTAATCAGCCGCCGTGAACTGGATAACCTTTATGGACGCATCAACCGTGAAGGCATGACACTTATCGCACTATCACTGTATTGGTCTCGCTCTTGGGTGAAAATCAAAATTGGTGTAGCGAAAGGTAAAAAACTGCATGACAAACGTGATGATTTAAAAGAAAAAGATTGGGCAAGAGAGAAAGCACGCGTAATGAAGAGCTCATTGCGTTAATCTTGACCACTTAGACGCAGAAAGCTAGACAGACAAAGGTTTTCTGGTAGTATGCGTCAACACACTTGGGGCTGATTCTGGATTCGACGGGAATTTTGCAGTCTGAGGTGCATGCCGTGGGGCGGTTTGCCACGTTAAAAGCCGCAAAAAAATAGTCGCAAACGACGAAAACTACGCACTAGCAGCTTAATAACCTGCCAAGAGCCTTTCTGCCCTAGCTTCCGCTCGTAAGACGGGGAACAACAGAGAGTCAAAACCAAACAAGCTCGTGCCGCGTCTCCCGCCTGAGAGACAAAGCATTAAAACTAATTCAGGATAGCCATTAGATAGCGTGTCGGTTCGCAGTTTGATGGTGAAATTAAAGATCGAATAAGCATGTAGTACCAATGATGAATGATTTTCGGACGCGGGTTCAAATCCCGCCAGCTCCACCAAATCATAGTTTAAAGACGTCCCAGGGCGTCTTTTTTCTTGCTCGCAATAACGTAAAATCAACAACTTAGCATCCAATAACGTCCAATGCGATTTCATAGCAGCTTTGATTTTTAGGTACACTACAAGGTACACTGATTTTATCGTGTTAATCTGGTGTACCCATCATGGCAAAAAACACAGTAAAGCTGACAGATAAAGAGATCAAAGCCTCCAAACCTAGAGAGAAAGAATATAATCTTTTCGATGGTGATGGCTTGCGACTTAGAATCAAACCTAACGGTTCAAAGCAGTGGATCTTCAACTACTATCGCCCCACAAACGGTAAACGAGCTAACTTAAGCTTTGGAATGTACCCAGAGATCTCCCTTTTACAAGCAAGAAAAAGCTTACTTTCTGCCAAAAAGAGCTGATCGCACAAGGCATCGATCCACAAGACGATCGAAAACGCCAACAACAAGTTCATAAAGAGATCCATGAGCACACCTTCGAGAACGTCACGAAAGACTGGTTTGCCATCAAACAGCACGATGTCACTCCCGATTACGCGATCGATATCTGGCGTTCATTGGAACTGCATATCTTCCCGCACATCGCCAATAAACCGATAAAAGCGATCACGGCTCCGGAAATCATCGAGCTACTCAAACCGATTGAAGCCAAAGGTAGCTTAGAAACCGTCAAACGCCTATCTCAGCGTTTGAATGAGGTGATGAACTTTGCCACTAACTGCGGCCTTATCCTAGCAAACCCACTTACTGGTATTCGTGCCGCTTTCAAAAAGCCTAAAAAAGAGAATATGGCCGCATTAGCACCACATGAATTACCAGAGCTAATGGAGGCAATACTAATGCAAGTATTAAACGCACAACTCGTTGCTTATTAGAATGGCAATTACACACCATGACGCGCCCTTCTGAAGCCGCTGGCGCTAGATGGGATGAAATTGAATGGGAAGAGAAAGTCTGGACCATTCCAGCCGAGAGAATAAAAAAAGAAGAGAGCACCGCATCCCGCTCACAGAGCAGATGCTAGCGCTTTTGGAAGTGATGAAGCCAATAAGTGGTCATCGCGATTTTGTTTTTCCGTCGGATAGAGACCCGAAAAAGCCCTGCAACAGCCAAACGGCTAACATGGCATTGAAACGTATGGGGTTTGCTGGAAAGCTGGTTAGTCACGGTTTGCGTTCTCTAGCGAGTACCACACTCAATGAGCAAGGCTTTGATCCTGATTTAGTTGAAGCAGCCCTAGCCCACGTTGATGATAACCAAGTTCGAAGTGCCTATAACCGCACGGATTATCTCGAACGTAGAAAGCCAATGATGTGCTGGTGGAGCGAGCATATAGAAGAGGCCGCCAAAGGCAGCCTCTCCGTTACCTGGACTAAGCTAAGCAGTTGAAAGTCATTTCGTCCATGAATTAGACAACGTCTCAGCCTGCTTCAAAATAAGCTCGACAGCTTCAGCGGCTTTGTCTGGTGGATATTTCCAGCGTTGTAATGTACGGCGCACGAGTATTTTTAATCTAGCGCGAACACTGTCACGAACTTGCCAATCAACCGTGGTCGATTTTCTGAGTTTGTCAGTGATTTCGACGGCAATCTTTTTAAGGATCTCATCACCAAGTTCACGCACTGCGCTTTCGTTGTTGGCTAGAGCATCATAAAAGGCGATTTCATCTGGGTTTAAGCCCAGCTCAGCCTCGCGCATCATTTCTTCCTGAAACTCTTTGGCCATTTGAATAAGTTCTTCAATGACCTGCGCCGTTTCAATCGCGCGGTTATTGTACTTTCTAAGCGTTTCTTGCAAGCGTTCAGCGAATTTTTTCTCTTGCACAACGTTATTACGTGTTTTCGCCTTAATGTCATCCTTGAGTAGTTTTTCAAGTAACTCAACGGCCAAGTTGCGCTCCGGCATCTGTCGCACGTCTTCTAAAAACTCATCCGATAGCAAGCCAATATTGGGCTTGTCCAAGCCACAAAGTGCAAACACGTCAGCCACGCCTTCGGCGATCACTGCGTTATCTAGAATCTGTTTCAGTGCCGAGTTCTTTTCTTCCTGAGTGCGCTTTCTATCTACGCTGGTAAATTTGCTGATGGCGGCCTTAATGGCTGAGTAAAAGGCGATTTCTTTCCTTAACTCTTTAGCCTCATCCAACGTACTGCATAGTGAGTATGATTTTGTTGCCGCCAACACTAAGTCTAAGAAACGCTTTTTGCCATCCTCTAAGCCGAGCACATAGTTAGCGGCAGGCACCAATAGTTTGTGCGCTTGTGTTTCATACCCCGATATGTCCAAACCATCGGATTTTGGTGTTTTACCGAACATGCCACGAATAGCATCCATTTTTTCTAAAAGAATTGAAAACGCTTCTTCTGCATTGAGCGTCGGCTCACCCTTCCCTTTTGAGTCTGTATAGATTTTTAAAGCTTGCTTAAGCTCATTGGCTATACCGATGTAATCAACGACTAGACCGCCAGGCTTGTTTTTAAACACGCGGTTAACCCGAGCAATGGCCTGCATCAGGTTATGGCCTTTCATCGGCTTATCGATATACATGGTATGACAACAAGGCGCATCAAACCCCGTTAACCACATATCCCTGACAATGACCAACTTCAGAGGATCATTCATATCTTTAAAGCGCTTTTCTAAACGTTTTTTGGTTTTCTTGTTGTAGATATGCGGTTGCAACAATGGCTTATCTGATGCACTGCCCGTCATCACAATTTTAATCGCCCCTTTTTCAGGGTCATCCGAATGCCATTCGGGGCGCAATGCAATAATCTCATTGTAGAGGTGGGCACAGATATCACGGCTCATGGCCACTATCATGGCTTTACCATCCATGGTGGCATTGCGTGTTTCAAAGTGGTCAATCAAGTCCGCCGCAACTTGGCTTAATCTAGGAGTCGCACCAACTAGCTTTTCAAGGCGGCTCCATTCCCCTTTGGTTTTCTCACGGTTGCTGACGTCCTCTTCATCCTCGACCACTTCATCAACTTGATCCGACAACTCGGCGATTTCAGCGTGGTTCAAATCAAGCTTGGCAAGGCGAGACTCGTAATAAATAGGCACAGTTGCGCCATCATCTACGGCATCTTGAATGTCGTAGATAGACACATAGCCACCAAATACAGCGCGAGTGTCTTTGTCATCGATTGAAATGGGTGTGCCAGTAAAACCAATAAAAGAAGCAAACGGAATGGCATCGCGCATATGCTTGGCGTAACCAAACTTATATTGGCCATCGGCACTCAGTGTTGCTTTAAGGCCATATTGGCTGCGGTGTGCTTCATCTGAGATCACAACGATGTTGTGGCGGTCATTGAGAACTGGATGATGTTTCTCGTCGTCAAGCAGGGCAAACTTTTGCACTGTGGTAAAAATAATACCGCCGGACTCTCTTTCTGCTAATAACTGCCTTAACGCATCCCGGTCAGATGCTTGAACAGGCGTTTGCTTTAATAGCTCTACGGCATTGCAGAACGTGGCAAACAGCTGGCCATCTAAGTCGTTGCGGTCGGTAACGACTATCAGCGTTGGGTTATTCATAGCCTTTTGCTGAAGTAACATACCGGCATAACAACACATTGAAATACTTTTGCCACTGCCTTGAGTATGCCAAACCACACCGGCTTTTTTACTGCCAGGTACAACTTCATCAGCATAAGTTGCCCTTTTCTCAGTTACACCATCGATGTGCTGCGCCGCAATAACGGTCGCCTTTACCGCTTCTCGCACGGCATGAAACTGGTGATAACCGGCAATTTTTTTAATAATTTGCTCGCCGTCGGTTTCAAACAATACAAAAAATCGGATGTAATCCAGCAGCAACTCACGGTCAAAAAAGCCGCGCACCATGGTTTCTAGTTGCCATTCAAGTAACGGTTTATCATCTTCATTTTTAATGGTGCGCCAAGGCATAAAGCGCTCTTGGTTGGCGGTGAGAGAGCCTACCCGAGCGGTGTAACCATCACTGACGACTAACGCCTCGTTGAAAACAAACAGGTCTGAGATTTCATCTTTATAGGTTTGCAGCTGATTAAAGGCATCCCAAATATCGGCGTTTTCATCGCTTGGGCTTTTCAGCTCAAGCACAGCCATCGGTAAGCCATTAATAAAGCAAATCACATCCGGCCTGCGTGGCTGTTTAGTGCCCGTAATGGTGAACTGATTAACAACTGAAAAGGTGTTGTTGTTTAGGTTATCGAAATCAATGATAAAAGCATGGTCAGTTACTGACTCACCCTCGTCATTTTTGTATTCAACCGGCACACCTTCCAATAGCAACCGGTGAAATGCGCGGTTATTGGTGATCAAATCCAAGCTTTCTGGCTTTAACACACTTGCTTTAAATTGCTCGAAGCAATGGTCTATCTGTGCAGCAGGAAGGTGTTTATTGATCGTTTCAAATGCCGCTCTAAGTTGACCATCCAATACCACTTGCGCGTAGTCATTACGCAGTGGGTTGTCGCTATCTGGGGCAATATCGGGGCCATGTAGCACATCCCAGCCACCTTCACGGAACCAGTCTAAACAGAGGCTTTCGAGTTGTTCTTCGTTCATTGATCACTCCCTCCACCAACTACATCTAAAATATTTTCGACTATGGTATCTCTCGCATTAACGGGGTAACCATACTTACGCAATAACACGCGGGTAGCATTTTTCATTTCCGCTTGTACAGTGTCGCGTGCTTGCCAATCCACGACCATAGATTTCGAGAGATATTTATTCAGCTCATCCGCAATTAACTGAATACGGTTTGGCTCCACTTCTAGGCTTTCAGGCGTGGACTTCAGTAACCCGAGGATAGAACCAGCATTTTGCCCCACTGGCCGTGAAGGTTGTTCCGGCTGCCCAGCTTCATCAATTACGGGTTCACGGACAGGAGCAACTTTTCGTTGCTGCAAGGCTTTATCCCGTTCAATCTCCGCCATAAAAATATTGCAATAGTCCGCTGCGCCAATTAAATCAGGGAACAAGCTAGCGTGATGAACATTCATACGCCGTAGGTGTTTTAAGCACTCTTGCTGTTCCTCGTTCTTGATATACACCTTACAAATATACTTGGCGAGAATGCCTGCTTGCTCTCCTTCAGTCGCTGTTTTTAATTCGTCATCTGGAAAGTCTTCATCGGTTAATACTTCGGTTAATTTGTTTTCAATCGTGGCGTCATAAGGCGAAAAGGTAAACAGCCCTGCTTGACTCACCAAGCGGCCATGATCGTCTTTTTTCGGCTCAAATACGCGAATATCAGGGCAAAGCTCATCATCAGCTATAAACGTTTTATTCAGGATATAAACAGCACGATAAGGATTGTCTTTTTCGTCTTGCTGGTCTTCTTTGGCAAAAGCAAAAAATAACGCAACATAGGGCGAGTAGGTCCAATCCAATAGCGGAGTCATCAAACCATGATGCTGGCCGATTGACCAAAGCTCGTCGTGCTCACGTTCATCCCCATCATCTAACAACGAATGATCAGAGATTCGCCCACGAATTGCCTTACGGAACATATCCAACTGACGCTTTGCTAGCTCCTCTGTTACGATGTCATTTTTCGTCATACGTGCCAAAGTTGGCGTCATTCCCCAGTAGTACATACGTTGCCCACGAAAAATAAACTGGGTATCAACACGATTAAAAAACGGGCTTTCCAGCAAAGAAGAAAAGTCGCGCCAATGTTCGATTCTGGTTACTGGGATCCGGCCACTTGGCTGCTCTGGCACAATATCAAAACTTCTTTCTGGATTTTCGCTATTCCAAACCGGAATTTTACTAACATCAAAAGCAGCGACTGTCATTCAACAACCTCACTGGTTAAGTCGATTTCACCGGAAAGCAGTTTTGGAAGTAGTGTATCGCGCAGCGACTCCAAACTTGCGCTTTGTGCATTATTGGCATCAACGTTTGACTGGAGCGACTGCATAATTTCTTTGAATAAATTCATAACGCCTTTAGTTGGTGTGATGACATCAAGGCGATATGCATTGTCTCGGTTCAGCCCAGGAACAGCAGCATCAGTATTCATGTCTTTTAGACCTAGATTTTGTAAAACTAAGTGGCAATATTTCAGTGAATAACCTGCTCTCGGTTTCACGTAGAAGACAGTATCAATTGGATGAAATGCTTTTGGTTCCCAGTACACCGAACCAACAGTGCCTTTACGACCAACAATGATTCCTGGGCCTTCCACAAGGCTTTGATTATGATATCCAGTCAGACCTCCCGAACCATACACAGGTACATCACCATCAACACGAACCGTTTTCTTTAATGCCTTACCATATGCTAGTTCGAGAATGTCTTTTAGTCGCTTTAGTTCCCACCCCTCTGGTATTTCGCCAAGTTCGGAGTCTTGCATGGCGGCAGGAAACAGCGCGGCGGTTTGGGCAAGTTTGTTAAATTGCTCGGGATTGCTGGCTTTTAAGCTGTTCAGTTCATCAACAGTTTTGGCAGAAAGAACACGCATGGCAGCCAGTTCTGCATCTTCAGCGCTTCCACCCGCAGCTAGGGTTTCAATCTTGGCTTTGACGGGATCAAAATCGACAAACCAGCTTTTGAAGAGCGCTTGTGCGATTTGTTCTAGGGTTTGGTTGGTTTGGGTGTTGAGTTCTAACTTCTGGTCAATTTCGAGCAGAATACCACCGATTATTTTTTGTGTTGGAATGTCATTAACAATCTCTAATAACAGCTCTTTTACTGAATTTCGGTTTAATTCCGTTTGTCCAGTGGTGCCTTCAGCAAAACTTTCGATTAAGCTTTGCTTTGATTTCATCAAATAACCAAAGTAAATAGGATCGACTAATTCTGGGTTTGGCCTAACAATAGTTACATGAGAGTCTACTGTAGCAACGTCATCGGCACCAAAGTACTGCGCTACTCTCCCTAACGTTCCAACTCCAGTAGAGTTAATTAATACATCATGCTTTTTGAGCATTTTCCCTTCAGTGATTTTTCTTTTGCTTAAATCATTTCGTCTTGAAGGCTCAAGCGATACTTTAAAGTCTCTAATACACTTCTGATTCAATACAATGACTGAATCATCTATTACCTCTGTATACTTAGGCGTGATCCCTCTATTTATATATAGAGCAAGGCTTTCGACTGTGACCTCAGATTTCATAACCAACCCCCGCAAAATTCTCCTCAACCGCCTTTTCTAACTCAAACCCGAGGCATCGCTTAATTACCTTCATTCTGCTCTCCTTGTAAGTTTTCAATCAGTTTGAGTTCGCGTTGTATTTCTTGTTGCAGTTGTTGTTCTGTGGGGAGGTGCAGCATATATTTTGAGGCAAAAATCTGTTTGCGATCATTGAGTACCGAGTATTTGGCTACGGCTTCGTTTTTTTCGGCGCAGAGAATAAGGCCAATGGTTGGGTTGTCGCCTTTGCTGGTGTATTGGTCGTCAAATAAACGAATATAACCGTCCATTTGCCCGACATCGGCATGAGTGAGTTCGGTCATTTTTAAATCAATCAGTACGTAGCATTTTAAAATGCAGTGGTAAAACACCAAGTCTACGAATAAGTCTTTATCTTCAAACTGTAGGCGTTTTTGCCGCGCTACAAACGCAAAGCCTTGGCCGAGCTCCAGTAAAAAAACTTGTAGCTGAGTCATTATGGCGCTTTCTAGGTGCGATTCGTGTAATTGTGGTAATTCTGGCAACCCTAAAAACTCTAATACATAGGGGTTTTTAAGCACTTCAATGGCTGGGGTGGCTGAGGTTATTTGCTTTCGCCCTTGCGCAATTAAGGCGTTCGGGTTTTGGCTGGCCAGTATGCGCTGGTAATATTGCGAGTTTATTTGCCGCTCTAAATCGCGCTTATCCCAGCCAGACGCTGCGGCTTCTTGTTCATAAAAGTCACGTGCTTGGGCGTCTTTCACCTTCATTAAGGCGCGATAATGCGACCATGACAGCTTTGCCGAAAACGCACTTTCTCCACCCGCTGGGTGGGTAATGGCGAGTAACTGGGTAGATTCTCCACCCGTTGGGTGAGGGATCGGTATTCTGTCTGGGTAGGTTAAATAAAATTGGCGAAAGTACCAAAGGTTGGTGGCCGAAAACCCTTTGCCATAATTGCGATTTAAACGGGCTGACAGGGCTTCGATCACTTGTTTGCCGTATTCTGCTCGCTGTTGACCTTGTTGTAATTGCAGGACAATTTCTCGCCCTATCAGCCAATTAGCCAGTACGGTATTGTGGTTGACTGAGCGAACGACATTGCTACGCGCCTGTTCAAGTATGCTCACTACTCGTTCAAACAGGGGCGAAAGCTGTTGTTCAAGCGTGGACAGCTCAGAGCTCATAACCAATCCCCGCTAGGTTTTCTTTAATTGCCTTTTCTAGTCGGTCAGATTCTTCAAACTGCGCTTTTAATTGTGCGGTTAAGCGCTGCATTTTATCGGCGAATGGCTCGCTGTCTTCCTCGGCATCGGCGGCACCGACGTAGCGCCCTGGCGTTAATACGAAATCGTGCTTTTGCGTGTCTGCCAGCTTGGCGCTGAAGCAAAACCCTTTTTCGTCTTCGTAGCCAGTACCCGATTGCCACGCGTGAAAAACATTGGCGATTTTGGCGATATCATCGCTGGTAAAGTCGCGCAGTACTCGGTCTTTCATAAAGCCAAGGTTGCGGGCATCAATAAACAGGGTTTCGCCACGGCGGTCACGTTTGCCTTTTTGTGTTGCTGAGCTGCCGCCTTTTTTGTTTTTGGTTAAAAACCAAATACAGGCAGGTATTTGGGTATTGGTGAATAGTTGGCCGGGTAGTGCCACCATACATTCAACCAGATCAGCCTCGATAAGTGCTTTGCGAATTTCACCTTCGTTGTTGGTATTGGAGCTCATGGAACCATTAGCGAGTAATAGACCCATTGAGCCGTTATCGTTAAGGTGGTGCAGCATGTGTTGTATCCAGCCGTAGTTGGCATTGCCTTGCGGCGGTGTACCATATTTCCAGCGAATATCGCCCTCTAATTTAGCGTGCCACCAGTCTTTGATATTAAACGGTGGGTTGGCCATTACAAAGTCTGCACGCAAGTCGGGGTGTTGATCATCTAAGAAGGTATCGGCGTTTTTTTTACCAAAGTTAAAGTCAATGCCGCGAATGGCCATGTTCATAGCAGCGAGCTTCCAAGTAGTGGGGTTGCTCTCTTGACCATAAACAGAAATATGTTTGCGCTGCTCTGCTGCGTTGTAATGTTTATCTGCCGCATGCGCTTCGATGAACTTATCGTTACTGACAAAGAAGCCACCGGCCCCCATTGCAGGGTCATAGACTCGGCCTTGATAAGGCTGAAGCATTTCAACGATCAGGGTAACGATGCTTTTGGGCGTATAGTACTGGCCGCCTTGTTTGCCTTCTGCTAATGCAAATTGCCCAAGGAAATACTCATAGACATGGCCCAAAATATCTTTGCTGTGTAAATCTAACTTTTCGCCGTTGTACTCTGGGTTACGGAAGCTGGTATCGGAAAACTTATTGATAAGTTCAGTAAGGTTGTAATTGTCTACTTCATAACGAGAAATATTAGGTAAAACACCTTTGAGTTTCTCATTCGCTAACTTGCCACCTATTTTGTAGGTTTCGATTAACTCTAACGCATAGTCAAGCAACCAAGAAATTGAGGTCAAGCGCCTAGTTGTAACAGGATCTCGTGTTTTATCTTCATTATTGGCCCTTATCTCAGTGGCTTCGGCTTCACTTATTTCCTTACCAGCATGTTCTAGCCACAATACCGAACCGATAGATAGTGCGGCTGTATTCTTTAAATATTCCCAGCGTGAACGTTTTGGAACCCAGAACACGTTTTTTTCTTGGTAGTATTCATGCAGTTCTAACTCTGCATTGACCGCATCGTTGTATTCTTCGTCAGAGGCGTAATCTTCACGAGGCATGAAATAAATGTTGTCGTCGCTGCTGTCTTCGGTAAACAAAGTGCGCAGTTCTTGTTGGCGCTCTTCAAAAGCGTCTGACACATACTTTAAGAAGATGATGCCTAGCACGACGTGCTTATAGTTGGCGGCGTCTAAAGCATTACGTAATCTTTCTGCTGATTTCCAAAGCTTATCGTCGAGTTCATTTAGGAACTGCTGTTCTGAATTGTTCATGTTCTTCTCTATGCTGTGACGCTATCGAAACCAGGCGCAATCTAAAGGTTACCGATACCGTATAAATTTTGATCATTATCAACCAAAATTGCGTTTTAAAATCGTGGTTATCAATTTCACTGGATGAAAATTAAGCTAAATTTCCAACATGTTAGCTCTACACGATAAAGTCGAAAAATTTCTTGGTGAGAGAATATGAAAAAACAGATCCGTGGGCAATGTTCTAGGTATGGTTATGAGATTGTGCGCTTAATCTCTGGTCAAAAACGCTGAACTTATCGGTATTATTCAGTTAAAGCGCACTATTTAGCCAAACCACTTCTTGTTCTAAGGCCAACCCCTGCCGCTTCATTGTTTGTATAAGTGCTTTTAACTCATTTTCCTGTTCGAGCCATTGGCCAGCATTACGCTCAAAGGATTCAAACTCTCGTGCAGTGTCAATCCAGAGTTTATTATGGCCATAGCGAGTTAATAAGGTGCGCCAATTCGGCATCAGCCAAAAAGTGGCTCTTTCTCCGAGCTGCTCTTTTAAGCGGCGGTAATTGTTCAGCCCCACTCCATCATAATCAGCAAATAAATAGATTAATGGCGACCGCTGCGGGGCGGCCAACCAATCGATCAACTTATTGTGCAATTGGCCGCGATACCAAATCACGCTGGTGGGCTCCGAAGTGGGTAGCCAATCAAGCCTATCAAACAGCTCTTGGTTCTCCACGAGCCAGATAGGATGTTCGCTGTACAGTGAATAATTTTTGTCGCCGCCGATTTCTAGCGCAGCAACGCCAAATTCTTCACTCGCCCGTTGTAACTGTTCCGTAGCCCTATCTCTGTCATACCAATTCGGCTGCCCTCGGGTCTTAATGAATACATGAGTAACATCGTGGGTGATTCTTCCCTGTTTACTGCTTCGAGTGCTGGCGATATTCGCTGCTCTTGGCGGAATCGATAATGGTAAGTATTGATGTGGCGACAATTGCTGTAGAGTCACGGTCACGACGGCTAAGTCTTCAATGCGGTAGGCGACGCCTCTACCGCTAGGCGTCATTCGCACGCTGTGAGTCTTTCGGCAAAATTCGTCGAGTTGCCTTTTCTGCGCAGTCGTCATTGTGCTCGCTGCAATCGAGTCTGGATGTGCATTCATGAGCCGTTTTAAGGCGGCAATCAATGGTTGGCTCACTGTGATACCTCCGCGATTGGCTGAGTCACAATAGGACTTTCGATCGGCGACAATAGCTGCCAGCTATTACGGCTTATGACGTTTTTGCCATTTACTTGGTGAATTGGCACACAATACCGAGCGGTGGTTAACGGTGCCGGCGAGGCAAAAATTAACGCGAAGCCAAATTGCTCGGCTATCTCGATTAAGTTGGCTTGATTCTTGGTATCTAATGCTAACGCCTCGTCCAAATAACAGACCGCTTTCATTTGGTGGCGTTTGTCTTGCATTAGGTGCAGCATGGCAAGGCCGGTGACTAACTTCGCCATCAATACCGTGCCGTTAGACGCTGCGCTATCAATATCTTCAAAAGACTCTTGCTGCTGCCCCTGCTTTGCCACGACAAACTCAAGCCTAAATAAGTCTGCGACTCTTAATCCTTGGCGAGCATTGCCCTCTTCAATTAACGTATTTTTCGCCCGCTCTAGATCTGCATCATCTAAAATGCTCGCTTGATCGAACAAATCGAAACTTTGCCCCGAATCTGTCTGCTCTGCTTGCTGTATAAGTACATTAATCGCATCTACGAGCAGACTCTCTTCAACTGGTTCAATTTTGAATGTTTTGAGATCTGATAACTGCCTGTGACTGATTAGCCGATTGAACTCTTTCATTTTACTTTGCAAAGCAAGCAGACCACTGCGTAACTCCCTTAAGCTCGCTGTCACATTAACCACCGCAGAACGTGCTTTTCTCTCTAACGCTTGCTTTTCGTCGTCTAAACAATGGCTAAATTGAATGATGCCTTTTAGCTCTTCGTCTTGAGTGGATGCCATTTGAAACTTTGTGAGCCCTTTCTGAGCTAACTCATTTTTCATTTGGCGTAGCTCTTTAGAAAGGTTATCCAGTTCCCGACAATCGTTGATGAACTGTTCAAGACGAATGGGGAGAAACTCCAAGCTCCACTCTTCGGTTGCTATCCATGGGGTATGAGGCTGTTCCGACAACGCCGTAAACAAGGATTGATCATCCATTCTTTGTTCTTTGAGCACCTCAACACGGTTATTATCTGAAGTTAACTTAATGAGCTTTTCCGAAGTCTTGTTGATTTGTTCTGTCAGCGCTTGATTGCGTTCCTTAGCACTTGCTAAAGCATGATTAATCGCTGCGATCTCTTGCTCGATTTTGGCTTTTTCTTCTCTACGTTGAGACTGACTAGCGGTGAGTTGCTCAAGTTGCTGATAATCAATGAGCGCCTTTTCACACTCTTTCACAGCGCGGTGCAACTCGTTCTTTTTCTTTTCCGCCAAATCCCTTTGCTGACTGACCTCTAGCAGCTCTATGAGGCTATTTATCTGCAGATTGACACTATCTAGCTCTTCCACCAGCTCTTGTTCGGTCTTTTGAACATGTTGAGGAATGAGCTCATCAAGGGATAAAGTTAAACCAGAAAGAGTGAGCGACGGCGCAGCTTCACCACTCAGCACTTCTCGAAGCTGATTGATATCGAGTGAATAATGCGAGGGTGAACGCTGCATCACTTGCTGACTCAGTACTTTGTTCAGTTTTTCTAGCTCATGCACTTTGAGCAATTTGGATAGATGAAGATACAAGTTATCGTCTAGGGTTTGCCGTTGCGTTTCCAACCTTTGGCGCTTTTCTGTCCGTTCTTTTAACTGTTTGGCTAAATCTGATGAAGAAGAGCGTTGCGATTGAATACATAGCGCTGCCTGTTCTTCATAACTTTGTTTTGCTCGGTTGAGCTGGCTCTCTAAGTAAGCTTGATTCGGAATCAACGCAAAGCGAGCTTGAAGCTCTTGGTGCTGCTCTTCGATACGTTTTAGATCAGTGAGCTTGTTGTTTAACCCACTGCGTGTTTCAGCACGATCAATATCTTTGTTATGCAACTGATCTTGCTCTTCTTCAAGCTGATGCTTCTGTGCTGATAATTTTTCTCTCGTTGTTTGAACGTGTCCGTGCCAATCTTGCAATAATTGGTTAACTTTAGGTTGCGCTGACGCAATTTTGCCTCTTAGGGACAATGTACGCTGAAATTTATGCTCCAACTCTTCGATGGCCGCAAGATTATTCACCGCCGCTAGATACTGCTCCCGCTCTAAGTTGATATCCTGAAATGCCTTCTCCCATTCTTGCTTAAAATCGATACTCGCATTGGGCAGCTCACGGCTAAATATCTTGAGCAAGTAGTCTTTTACATCGCTGGAATTGAGCTTATCCAATCTGAGCGTTTTGGTGAGCACTTGCTGGAAAGAACGTGCATCACTTACGTGTTCAAGCTTGAATACCGTAAAGTCGATGTCACCGCTCCTCTTACTCTTTGCACCACCGTAAATCAAATGGCGGAAATCTCTTTCATTGTATTGATAGACTCTGTGCTGATGGCTGGCTAGATGGTTGACCAGTTTGGGTTGGGTAACAATATGGCCATCCACCAAACGGTAATCATCCAGGTTTAATTCGCCTTTGTAGGCAAAGTATTCATAATCGTGGCCTACGCCTTTACCAACACAGCCGAAAACAACCGTTCCGGTTTGAGGAAGTATGACTTCAAGCAGGATGTATGCGCTGTTGTTTGGGAAATAGAAACGACGTGCTTTTTCGACGCTATGAGAACCAAAGTCCATTCTTCTTTGGTCAATGATCAGTAGAAACTGGAGGGCGTTGATTAAACTGGTTTTACCGTGATTATTTGGTGCGATTAACGACACAGAATCATCCAGTGGAAGTTCTGCTCGCTGATATCCAGCACTGCCAATTAATGCGAGACGCTGAAAGCCGTAATTTAGCATGATTCACTTTCCTCATCAGTGATTACATCGCTGACAGAAGCTTGATCGGTAATCGCCTCAAAGTGGTCTAAGTAACGATATACCGAAGGTAATAAGCGCCAGTGGTTGTTTTCTTGAATCGCAAAGCCTTTTCGCACCGCATTTTCGAGGATTTTTACTAATGCACCTTGATCTAACTCTTCTGCATCCAACAATCCTTGATGCTTTTCATAGACCTCATTTAGCACTTTATTGTCAATGGCCCACTGGTAAAACTGGCTCAAAGAACGACCAGTATCCGCTTGGTAGTCAAAAATCACCATAAGCAAAAGCGCCAGCTGTCGCGATTGCTTATTGATGTTTTGAGTCCCCTCATCGTCATGAAACCAAGCAAAACCACGCCCATCGATACGTAGCTCAAACCCTAGGTTAGAAAATAGATGTCGATACTGTTCCGATTGCTGTTCGAGTTCATACCACAGAGCTGCATCTGTCGAACGGTTCAGGTGTCGACCTGAATTGAATAAGTTGAACAGTTCTGTGAGATGTGTCAGCTCGGTTAAGTCGAGTTTACTATTTTGCATTATCCATATCCTTTGCACTTGTTGAGTGAGTCAAGGTCGTTAGTTGATGAGGATGATAAGTGACAGAGACGGTGCTGAGCGCTGTAGTACAAGGATTTGTACCCAAAAGGCTTTGCCATTGTGGTTCTCGCACCAGTTCATGATAGAGACGGAGTAATTCTGTATCAGGTAAATAGCGATAGTGTGTACTTAACCAAGTCATGAGATTCTCGACCGGCAATGCTTCTGCAAGTTGTTCACGCAATCGCTGTTCATCGATCCAATTCACTAAGAGGCTATCAGAGAGCTCTTCTTCGTCCGGAAAAGGAATAGAATTAGGTTCAAAACTCAAAAATTCAGCCATCAGTTCACGCACTTCGTTCCCAATCTGAATTTTACTGGTACGACTGGTTTTCCATAATGGTAAGCCGACTGCATTTAGCCCTCGCACTAGCCCCTTCTTACGAACTTGGCTTATTTGCTTGCTAATCACAGCAGAAAGCTGGTTATGTAGCCTCGCTTCCTCTCTCAGCGGTAACAAGGTATCTGCACATTGCTGAGCGATGATCCGCCCTTGGTATCGAAGATCTTTGACTTGATAAGCAATCTGACGCATTGCTAACCTTTGTTGATACAAAGAACCACGAATAGCCAGAGTATCAACGGCTTTGTCTAGTGCTTCTTCTGCTTTTTCCAACAATGGATAGAAACTGCCCCCAAGACCGCTATCCATCATTTCATTCATGGGTTCAACGTATTGGTCATACACTTCTAATACTTCACGATAGCGGCGTTCAATTGGCACACTGGTGTCTGCTGACTTAGCCGCTTCAGCAATGTCAAAAATGGCTTGCTTGTCTTGTGTTAATTGTTGGGCAATCTTTCTCGTCAACTCTGACAATTGGTTAGCGCCTGAACGCAGTAAATCATTATCGGTGTCTTCAAGTCCCTTTAATACTTGACCAGTGGCGTTTTTGATTGCTTCAACACGGGCTTTAAGTACCGCAGACAAACCAAGCTCGTGCTCCTGGGTCAAGCCACGTACAAAATCCACCACCAACGTGTTGATCTGATAATCACTACTTCTGCTGATAGGCTGCAAGATGTCCGCGTTGATAAGACTAGTCAGCACGGTGTTAGTATCTGCATCTTTGTTTTTATACTGGTTTATCACTTGTTCGAGGATGCGAAGTTCAAACGCGGGGAACTCTCGTGAAAGCCGGGCTAACTGCTCAACCACTTCCCAGTGACGGTGTAATTGAAAAACAAGACTTTTAGGGGAAACCATCTCTCTACCTTATCCACAAAGTTCTAGACTTTGATTCACCAAGACTATGCATAGATTGAAACTAAACTCATAATGTCTACTTAATGGCGACAGGTAAATACTGAATACATAAACATATCGAATAACTAGACAGGAATCTAACAATGAGTGCATGGCCAATTCGATGGGATCTGCTGTTTCGATACCGAATGATTGAGATTATTGCGTTATGGAAAGGTCGCTTAACCACCAATCATCTGATCCAGAGCTTTGGTATCGGGCGTCAACAAGCTTCCAAAGACATCAATACTTATCTTGCGGAGATTGCACCTGGCAACTTAGTTTACGATAAGTACCTCAAAGGCTATAAACCCAGTGATAGCTTTAGCCCTAAACTCACCTCCGGCCATGCCGATGAATACTTGCATATTCTTTCGCGTAGTGAGGATATGACGGTCACTTTTAATGAGCTCGATATGGGCTTTGAACATTCCACTATGGTTCGCCCAGTAACACGCAACATTTCGTCACAAGTATTACGTCCTTTGGTGCAAGCAGTAGACGGTACTGGATTAAATACCTAGATATTGAAGACCTTAGTTCAGATGAACAAGACTATGTTTTGCTCAAGTTTGGCACGATGTCGCCTATTGGCAACTTAAGAATAAAAGACTCTCTTCCAGAACGCTACGAAGTCGCAGACAACCTCTACTTCTCTGTTGATGATGTTAAAAATAGAGCAGGTGATTTCCTCGACTATGCACAGCAAAGAGGGGCAACCACTACAGAAAGCCCCACTAGAGGTTGGCGGAACTTACGACTTCGTCGGAATAGCGGACACCTTATCTGATCTCGTGCCAAAGGAAGTGTTATTACAAGAGCTAGCGATTACTGCAAGTAAATGCGTAGGCCTAAAGCAGAGACTCGCTTTACGAGGAGTGCTAGAACAAATCTTGGAGATGCCAGCCGTTGGCTTTAATCATATATCAGAAAAGCTCACTAAATGGGGGCTGCTATGAATAAGCCAAGCAATAAGGAGTCAGTACAAGATACGGTGGCTCGCCTAAGAGCAAACCGAAATCAACAGCAGACCAAGACTGGGAAGAATGCAACTCATTCGATCAAAGAGCGAACACAACTCGATACGCCAACGAGATCGAAAGCCTCAAAAAACGCCAAAGCAGTCAGTGCATCGGAACGCAAAACCGAAGCGAACAAAATCATCAAGCAACTATTACTTGGTGAGCTTACACAAGGTCAAGCGTTGAAAAATTTACGCATTAATATACTGGGACTCAAACAGGATGTGTTCGCAAGACTTGTCGATGTTTCAAGAAAAACACTCTCAGATATAGAGAATGATCGGGGCAGCTACAATACAGAGATTCTCAACAAGGTATCCAAACCATTTGGCTTAAAAGTCGGACTGCTCCCCTCTTCTCCCGATGCGTTAAAATCGCTATTGATAGATGGTGAGGATGGGTAAAATGCTCAGTATCAGCGCTCTTGATTTAGATTAAGTTGCTATAACAAGCTAACATTTTAAAGTGAGTTGGAAATATATGGACGCGGGTTTAGTTCCTTTTGAAGCAGGAAATTGATGATTTTACCAAGTAGCTCTAAATAATGGCAGCTCAATGACTATCGCTTAATAAATAGAAGGCGCGCCAATCTCAACTTAGGACGCCACCCTGATGTTTCTCTTGTACAAATGCGGAGGTCAGTTTACACACCCGCAGTTATGCATTCGTTTGTTGCTGATGGGTAGCGACTGTCGTGAGTTTATCGGCGCGGAAAAGCTTGTAAGCCATAATGCCAATAACCAACGCTTTGATAATCATCATTTGTGGGTTACCGAAATAGGCAGCCATACCAACAAACCCCGATAAGAACATGAGCAAACGGAACCTTTTCAGGTCAGTCATATACAGTGCCAACAAAATTAACGCGAGATCGCCAAACTGCAAGGCTTCGGCAAGTGTGGGGTTATTGATAAAGCTGCTTACGGCCACATAAGCAATATAAAGAATACCGCTCGCCATCAAAGCCGCAGCAGAATTGATCACCATTTTGCTGGTGTTAGTAAAATCTTTCACATATCGATATGCGTTAATGGCACCAACCGACAGGTTAAGGATGACTTTAGGCCACCAGCCCATCAAAATTGACCAAGCAATGTCATTCGCAGCCGAAGCAAATGCAGCATAGCGAGTAAACTTCATCGAATTAAAAATAGTGAGTGATATATAGAATGCGACAGATGTCCATCCTAATACTTCGCGTAATATATCAAGCAAAATACGATCTCTTTTTACATAGAATCATCATCCACAACAATGAAACTATCTGCTACTAATAAGGCCAGTAGTGGTTTATAAACCCACCACCTAACCGTTGGGCGCAGGATAATATCACGGCATTCGGTATAAATCCTAGAAAAGACTCTTATCAATACACGCTTATCCTCGAAAATATGTTTCTCAATTTTGGAAACAAAAATGCAAACTCAACAAACGCATCACCACTCCCCTTTTGACACATTCAATCATCCCTGAATGAAAATTAACTGACGTACGCTAACTCATTCAGCGAGGA
The DNA here is from genome assembly GCF_963888445.1 of Vibrio sp. B1-2. Classification (NCBI taxonomy): domain Bacteria; kingdom Pseudomonadati; phylum Pseudomonadota; class Gammaproteobacteria; order Vibrionales; family Vibrionaceae; genus Vibrio; species Vibrio sp. B1-2. Next base: position 76,072 of record NZ_CAWPJH010000004.1, on the reverse strand, counting down.
GAACGAACCGCAACCACTTTCGTCTCAATCAACTGGTAACGAATCCCAGCTTGGTCAAACGACTGGCGCAGCGCCGTTAAATTCCGGTGATAGGTCACTTGCCGACCAGATGCCGTCTTCACTTTCATTACCATATTACTCATACACTTATCCTCTACACTTAACCGATTGGTTGCATCAAACTATGCTATTTTGAATATTTATCACCAAACAACTTGGAGTTGCAGGTAGCAAGGAAATCATTATTGTGCGAACTCTTTGAGTGCCGCCATCGCCTTTTCTGCCTTCTCTTTTTGCACAAAAATATGGTCATGATAATAGCCCGCCATCACATTAGCGCTGATGCCATACGAAGCTAGCTTAGTTGCAAAAGCGGCCGTTAAACCCACCGCCTCTAAACTTGAATGAACCGTCAACGTAATTAAGCTGAATACCGATTCAAAATCGAGCTGCGCCGCAACGGCCTTTTGCTGCTCAACGACCAAGGTCAGCCCTTCACGCTCTTGAAATGTCGCCACGGGTTCTAAATGCAAATAATCGGCTAATGCCCCTTGCACAGTACAAAACACATAACTTCCGCCCACCAACTCGGGTGACATGGATTGCAGTAAAACCTCTAAATCAGTAATCGCTGTCATATTTTTCTTTCTCATTCAAATTGAAGCCGAAGTGCAGAGTAAAGCCCTCTGTGGAATAAGTGAAATTAATAATATTAATGGTTAATTAGTCATTCTTATTGAATAGAACATCACTTGAGTTCTATGGCGACTTTAGGCTAGCTGTCTGCGCACGAAAAACTTAAAACAACTCAGTTGATCACACTTGTACTGCAATCAATTGAGCCTTTGGTATTAGATAGTTAGAATAGCGTTCACTTTGAGGAGCGATTATGTCTATCGAGTTCTACAACCAAAATGCCCAACTGTTTTTTGCATCAACCAAAGAAGTAGATACCCATTCGCTGATGGAACACTTTACGCCCCATATACCAAAAGGGGGCATCATCCTTGATGCTGGTTGTGGTTCTGGCAGAGATGCAAAAAGTTTCATTGAGCAGGGTTATAAAGTGGTGGCATTTGACGCCAGTGAAGAATTAGCAAGCTTAGCATCTCAACTGCTTCAAATTCCGGTCACCGTTTCAACCTTTGCTGATTTTCAAAGTGATCAATCTTTTGATGGTATTTGGGCTTGCGCATCGTTACTGCATGTTGGTGAGTTGGATCTTCCAGATACCTTTACTCATTTAGCTTCTCAGCTAAAACCATTAGCCCCTCTATATTGTTCTTTTAAATATGGGACAGGGGAAGTGGAACGTGATGGCCGTCGATTTACCAACGGTGATGAACAACGTTTAGCACAATGGATCGCTCATGCCCCATTGAATATGGCAAAAATCTGGATAACCAATGATTTAAGAGCGGATCGCCAAAACGAACAGTGGTTGAATGCTATTTTAATAAAAAGTGAAGAGCGATGAGCGCTCATAGAAACAAGGGTCTGGCCACTTTATATAACGGCCCAAAATTAAGTGCGGGAGGGAAACAAGACCCGCTACTTCCTAAGTTAATCCAAGCCATTAACCACGCTAGTGAAATAGAGATCTCGGTTTCTTTCGTTCAACCTTCCGGATTGGATTTACTATTTGACCCTATTCTTGACGCTCTAAAAAGTGGAGCCTCACTCAAATTACTGACTTCGGACTATCTAGCAATAACCCACCCAGTCGCATTACGACGCCTTATGATATTGGCGGAACGTGGAGCGCAATGCCGTATTTTTACTTGTGAAAGTCAACATAGCTTTCATATGAAATCCTACATTTTTGTTAAAACAGAACAAGGGACCATCAGTGAAGGGTGTGCTTGGGTCGGTTCAAATAACATCAGTAAAACAGCATTACTACAAAGCTATGAGTGGGCTTTACGCCACGATTTTGAGCAACCAGCCACTTCACCCGCAGCGCAAGAATTTGAATATATTCGTGAGCAGTTTTCAGCTATTTTTTCTCATGAACAGAGTATGACTCTCTCCCATCACTGGATAGACGACTACTTACTGCGCTACAAAAAACTGTCAATGCAACGTTCATTAACACTGTTGGATGGAGCCGATGAAGCACCGGAGATACCTACCCCAAACTCAATGCAAGTGTTGGCTTTATCAGCGCTAGACCAGAGCCGTGAGCAAGGCTATGTACGTGGCTTGGTTGTCTTAGCGACTGGAATGGGAAAAACATGGTTAGCCGCTTTTGATGCTCAACAGATGCAAGCAAAACGCGTCTTGTTTGTTGCCCATCGAGAAGAGATTCTGACTCAAGCTGAAAGCACATTTAGTAAATTAATACCTAACGCTAAAACTGGCTTATACAACGGAGCTGAAAAAACAGAGAAAGCTGATTATCTTTTTGCTTCAGTCGCCACCTTAGGTAAAAAAGCGCAGTTAGCGCGCTTCAAAGCCGATGATTTTGACTATATTGTTGTCGATGAATTTCATCACGCGAGTGCACGTAGTTACCGAGATTTACTCGCTTATTTCCAACCAGCGTTTCTTTTAGGCTTAACCGCAACACCCGAGCGCTCTGATCAAGCCGATATATTATCGCTTTGCGACAACAATTTAGTGTTTGAGCGTAACTTGGTGCATGGCATTGATGAGAAAATTTTAGTGCCATTTCATTACTACGGTATTTACGATCAATTCGTCGATTATCAAGAAATCCCTTGGCGCAATGGTAAATTTGACCCCACAGCTTTGGACAGTGCATTTGCAACCAAGCAGCGTGCCGAACATATTTATCAACATTGGTTTGGCAGAAAACAACAGCGCACATTAGCTTTCTGTATTTCTAAACGTCATGCCGATTACATGGCGAAATACTTTTCCAAACAAGGCATTCGCGCTATCGCCGTCTATAGTGACTCTCGAATACGTCGAAACGACGCCCTAAAACAGTTGAATGAAGGAAGTATCGACATTCTTTTTTCTGTCGACCTGTTCAATGAAGGAACCGATCTACCAGCGATTGATACCATTTTGATGATTCGTCCCACCGAATCAAAAATACTCTTTTTACAGCAATTAGGCCGCGGTTTGCGCCAATCTCCGAGTACAGGTAAACAGCAATTAATGGTGTTAGATTTTATCGGTAATCACTCTTCATTTTTAAATCGGCCCGCAACCCTACTCAATGTGGGTTCACTGAAAGAAATAGTCAAAACGACCAACCAAACCACTTCGTTAGCGGCCGGTTGCTATGTCAACTTTGATCCACAACTGCTGCAATTTTGGCAAACCTTAGCAAAACAGATACGTTCAACTGCGGCTGAAGATTACCAAGATCTCAAGCATCAACTCGCACACCGACCAAGCGCCGCCGAATTTTTCCACCATGGCTATGATCTCAGTAAAGTACGCCGCTCGATGAAAAGTTGGTTTAGGTTCGTGGCAGACCAAGAAAGTGACTTAGCACTGACTCAACGACTGACGAAATATGACGAGTTTTTGCTCAAAGCAGTCGAAATCACAGCGATGAGCAAATGCTTTAAAGCCGTTTTACTTGAAGCACTATTAGAGCTTGATGGTTTGAGAAAGCCCCCAACATTGAATGAGCTAGCGATTCAAAGTCATAAAGTGTTATCACGTAGACCTGATTTGATGCGACGAGATCTCACCGAACAAGCCAAGCAATTTAGCGCCACAGGATCCGAATGGCTAAATTACTGGAATCGAAACCCAGTCAAAGCGTTTACAAGCCCAGACTCTTCTGGCCATGCATGGTTTAAGGTGGATAATCATCGCTTTGTACCCACTTTTGCTGTAGACAATGCCGATTTGCCACAGCTTCATGATTTTATTCAAGAACTTGTCGATTTGCGCTTTGCCGAATACATACAGCGAGTCAGTAAGCAAGAAGCACACTCAAACTCGAAGCCAATCCAAACTTCGGCAAAGATCCTTCCGTTGCCAAACCAAGCAGGCGAAAAAGGTACCTATTTGCCCCTCTACCCCGATCTAAAAATTGCTTGCGGTCATTTCAAGCAAGGTAGTCATGATACTCAAGAGCAATATTTAGTCGCCGCTGGTTACGGTAAGCTTGATCCAACAAGACATTTCATTGCCCCCGCTTCAGGTAACTCAATGAATGGAGGTAAAAAACCGATTCAAGATGGTGATTTACTACTACTTGAATGGGTCACACCAAAGAGCGCAGGTTCAATTTCTAATCTGGTCATGGCGATTGAAACTCAAGATGAAACGGGTGATAACCACTACTTGCTACGCGTAGTACGCAAAATAGGACCAAACCATTATCAGCTTGAGGCACAAAACGCTGACTACGCTCCTATGCTCGCAACCGACAGCATGCGTACTTTTGCTCGGCTCAAAGCCATCCTCCGTTAATATTGCATGCTTCCTGACGCTCGATTGGGGAAATAAACATAAAACCAAAATAACCACCAGTTATTTTGTGACAGGCAGCAAATAAAGAGACGATAAATTTGCGCTTAAAATAGCGATTCAAATCACCTTTTCAGCGCATTTACTCCCATAAATCTTCTTCACACATCACATAAAACCGCGCGAATGTTACTGGCCACGGTTTATTTCCATTTGGAAGTGGAAATAGGGCTTATCCACCCTTGCTCCCTTTTACGCTATTTTCTTCTCCAAGCTAAACATTTGGAGAATCCCACGGTGCAAAACTCTCAACCCATTAGCATGGATGATGCACAGATTATAGAGCTTGGCTTGTCGCTCACCGAACGAGCCATTGCCTTGCTTAATTCACACGCTATCTACCCCGATTCGCTACAGAAAAAAATGCTCGAAACACACATCAAAGCGATGGTTTGGCGCTCATTTAGCGGTGAATCGTTACCTGAACTCGATATGGAGATGTTTGATGAAATCTCTCCTATTTGTTTCACCTTGGCCGAGCAAGTGTGTCGTTGGATGGAGAACCTCGCTTATGAAGAAGCGCATCTGCTTTCGGTCCATTTTGAAGTAGCTAAAGAAAACGAATTAAACCCAACAGCAGGAGAAACAACATGTCAGTAATCAAAGTCGTTATTGGTGATCGCATGGGCAAAGGTCAGAAAGTAGGAGCAGGTGCTCAAGCGGCAGGCGCTGAAGTGACCGTTATTCCCGGCATGGCCGCAGACATGAAGCTAGGTGATGTCATGCATCAGCAGCAAGCCGATTTAGGGATCTCTTTTTGCGGCAGCGGCGGCGCTGGTGCTATCACAGCGCAAACAAAATATGGCTATCAATGCCGTTATGGAATGCGCTCTGTTGAGGAAGGGATAACCGCGATCAATGAAGGCTGTGTGGTTTTGGGTTTCGGCTTTATGGATAAAGAAGAGCTGGGCGAAAAACTGGTGAAGGCGTTTGTGGCTAAGCATGGCATCAAAGCATGAAAGAGCAGTTAACCACTAAGGTAACTGTGAGTGGCAAGGGCGAAACAAAGCAGCAGGCTTTTGCCGCGGCTTTAAGCCAAGTACAACCCACGTTACTTAAGAATAACGCAAAAGTCCTCCTCCGGATTGAGCCGTTAGACGTCAACGTTTTGCAAGCAGAAGAGAAAGTAACGCGAGAGAAATTCCTTTTCTTCTTTCTTGCAAGAGATCGACGCCAATACAGCGTCAAGCTAGAGGTTACGGTCAGCCTGACCCACATCGATGTGGAACAGGTCGATTTCAAACGTTAACAGGTCACTATAAGGATCCCTGACATGTTTCTTATCATTCTCTTTAAGTCCATCATCATTGGTGGCTTAGTCGGTATCGGCGTTGGAGTAGGCGCGGCAAGGATGTTCCATGCTCCAACTATCCAAGGTATGGGTGCATTTCGTACTCTGGGAGAGTTGAACTCGTGTGAAGGCGACCCTGCCTCTCACTTCTCTTTTGGGCTTGGATTCTTCTTTAATGCTTGGGCCTCAACGGTTGCGGCAGGGGCATTCACTCAAGATGTTGACCACCGCATCATCCCGAACTGGGGCGCGGCGGCACTGATGATAAAAAACCGCGACCTTGCCACTACCTTGCATGATCCAAAACGAATGGGTATTGCTTGCGCCATTATCGGTGCGATTGTGGTTGCGTTTCTTAACTCAACGGCGGCGGCCGTTCCTGCGGCGCTGCAAGTCACGGCAGTAAAGGTATTAGTACCAGCGGCAAACTTACTGGTGAATACCGTCATGCCGGTTATTTTCTGGCTAGCGGCAATTGAAGCGGGTAAGAAATCGGGCTTTTGGGCCACTATCTTTGGTGGTTTAGCTCAGATGATTATGGGCAACGCCGTTCCTGGTTTGGTGCTGGGTATTTTGATTGGTAAAGGTGTTGAAGAGAGTGGTTGGAACAAAGTAACCCAGATCATGATGGCGGCGATTATTGCACTGTTTGCGTTAAGTGCTTTCTTCCGCGGGTTCGACATGAAATTTATCGAAGCTTTTCATATGCAAGTTCCTTTGTGGCTTGAAAATATCCATCTCATGATCAGTGGTAAATAAGGAGTTGACCATGGACGAAAAAATGAAAAACAACTTTTGGTATGCCGACTGGTCTTTCCCGATTTTTGTGGGATTGCTTTCAGCCGGGGTTTTTGCCGGAACGCACATGTACTACTTATACGGTGTCGGTGCTTTTAACGAAGTGGCGTTTGTTTCCATGCTGCGAGCAGGGATGGATACAGGCGCGTACGGTGCGGTGGCCGCTTTTGGTGCAAGCTTTCTGTTTGCTCGCATCATTGAAGGTTCGCTCGTGGGCATTTTGGATATCGGTGGCGCAGTGCAAACCGGTGTGGGTTTAGGGATTCCAGCTTTACTACTGGGTGCTGGCATTGTTTATCCTCTTGAAAATTTCACCGCTTCGTTAATCACAGGCATGCTCGCTGGTTTGGCGATTGGTGGCTTAATTGTGCTGGCACGTAAATTCACCATTAACCAAAGCGATTCAACCTACGGGGCTGATGTGATGATGGGAGCAGGCAATAGCTCCGGCCGTTTTCTTGGACCATTGATCATTTTATCTGCGATGGCCGCTTCTATTCCAATTGGGATCGGCTCTCTAGGTGGCGCATTGATTTTCTATGTGTGGGGTAAACCGATTACGGGTGGTGCAATTCTCGGAGCGATGGCGTTAGGAGCTCTTTTTCCTATCGCACTGTAAAACAAGCTGGGGTTTAAATTCTACTGATAATCGCTCTTCGCGCCGATGAGCGAAGAGCGTGAGATACAAATTATGTATGACATCCTGATCAAAAATGCCCAACAAGCGGGTGGGTCTAGTATCGATATCGCCCTTCAGGGCAACAAAATAGCGGCGGTGGGCGATCTTGCTGGTTCATTGGCAAAACAGACCGTCGATTTAGATCATGACGTTTTTGTGAGTGCTGGTTGGATTGACGGCCACACTCACTGCTATCCGAACTCGCCGATTTATAACGACCACCCCGATAACGTTGGGGTGTCAGGTGGCGTGACGACTGTCATTGATGCGGGCAGCACAGGCGCAAACGATGTGGATGATTTTGCACAGCTTGCAGCGCAATGCACAACCCATGTGCGAGCTCTACTGAATATCTCGAAAATTGGCTTGTTGCGCCAAAATGAACTGGCCGATGCCAACGACATTGATCTGGATAGCGCAAAGCAAGCGCTGCTTCGTCATCCCGAATTTATTGTCGGCTTAAAAGCACGCATGAGCGGTAGTGTTGTCGGCCACAATGGCTTAATGCCACTTCATGCAGCCAAAGCATTACAGCAGCAATGCGGCTGCGTTCCATTGATGGTGCACGTTGGTAATGCACCGCCAGATTTGGATGAGATTGTCGCTCTGCTGGGCAAAGGCGATATTCTCACTCACTGCTTTAATGGCAAGCCTAACCGCATTCTTGATTGTCATGGGGAGATAAAAAGCAGCGTTCAGCAGGCCAGAGCTCGAGGCCTGAAACTTGATATCGGCCACGGCAGTGCCAGTTTCAGTTTTGAGGTGGCTGAGCAGGCCATCGCACAAGGGATTTTGCCCGATACGATCAGTTCTGACATTTACTGTAAGAACCGGCTCAATGGCCCGGTTTACGGTCTTGCCCACCTGATGTCGATGTTTTTTACGCTCGGATTATCCCATGAGCAGATCATTGAGCGCGTGACGAGTCAAGCAGCGCAAGCACTTCGCCTAGCGAAAAAGGGGCACTTAATTGCAGGCTATGATGCCGATTTAACGCTCTACACCATCAATAAAGCGTCGGTTAACTACACCGATACTCATCACCAGCATCGAACTGGACAACAGAGATTTACGCCTCTTGCTGCCATTATTGACGGCAAGCTTGTATTGACTGAACAAGGACAACAGCATTATGTCTTCCATTCTTGAAAAATATCACTTGAAACAGGTGATCAACGCATCTGGCCGTATGACAGCTCTTGGTGTTTCCACTCCTCAGCCCGAAGTGGAGCAGACTGTCTGTTTTGGGATGAACAACTACTTTGAAATGAGCGATTTGGTGAACAAAACTGGCCAATATATTGCTCGTTTGCTGCAAGTTGAAAATGCGGTCGTCGTCTCATGCGCTTCAGCGGGAATTGCGCAGAGTGTCGCGGCAGTCATTGTGCGTGGTAACCCTTATCTGCTTGAGCATCTGCATGCAAAAACGCACCCGATCGCAACGGATATTGTGATCCCCAAAGGGCATAACGTCAATTATGGCGGCCCGGTTGGTACCATGGTAAATCTTGGCGGCGGTAACCTGATTGAGGCCGGTTGGGCTAATGAATGCAGCGCAGAACAATTAGCCGCGGCGATCACCCCCAATACCGCCGCCATTCTCTACATTAAATCGCACCATTGTGTGCAAAAAAGCATGTTAACCGTGCCACAAGCGGCCAAAGTGGCTCAAGACCACCAGCTTCCACTGATTGTTGATGCGGCAGCAGAAGAGGATCTGCAACTCTATTATCAGCAAGGGGCTGATCTGGTGATCTACAGTGGTGCGAAAGCGATTGAAGGCCCAACCAGCGGTTTAGTGATTGGGAAACATCAATATGTGGAATGGGTTAAGCAGCAATCTGCAGGGATTGGCCGTGCGATGAAAGTCGGTAAAGAAGGCATTTTAGGCCTAACGCATGCCATTGAGTTGTACTTAAGCCGCCAACCAGAAACCGGCCAACAAATGGTGGATAAAATGACGCCATTTATCGAGGGGTTAAACCGTATTGAAGGGATAAGCGCGCGCGTGGTTTGGGACAGTGCAGGCCGAGATATCGCACGTGCAGAAGTGAGTTTTGATGCCAAACAATTTGGTATCAGCGCTAATCAAGCCGTCACACGCCTCCAAAATGGTAACCCAGCGATTTACTGCCGCGCTTACAAATCCAATGAAGGTTCGGTGGAATTTGATGTCCGCAGTGTTTCATCTCATCAACTTGAACTTATTCTTAGCGCCATGAACCAACTGAATCAGGAGTCATTAGAATGTCTTTAAGCCCTAATTTTTACGCTGACCGTGTATGTCTCAATGTGCTGGCGGGCTCTCATCATAATGCGATTGAAGTCTACCAAGCCGCAGAAGGCCATGTGTTGGTTGGTATGCTCTCGAAAGATTACCCAGATACCGCAAGCGCTGCGGCTGATATGAAAGCGTGCGCTGAAAAAATCGAGAATGCTTTATCGATTGGCCTTGGCGCAGGGGATCCGAAACAATCGGATATGGTGACGGCTTTAGCCGGAATACTACAACCTCAGCATGTCAATCAAGTCTTTACTGGTGTCGGGGCTACGCGTCAAGCGCTAGGTCAACATCACACTATCGTGAATGGTTTGATTTCACCATCAGGCACTGTTGGCTTGGTTAAAATCTCAACTGGCCCGAAAAGTTCCGGCATGGAAGAAGCGGTTGTTCCCGTTGATACGGCGATTGCCATGTTGCAAGATATGGGCTGCAGCTCAGTCAAATTCTTCCCAATGCAGGGGCTAAAATGCAAAGCTGAGTACCAAGAAGTTGCCAACGCCTGTGCTCGTCATCACTTTTGGTTAGAGCCAACGGGTGGTATTGATCTAAACAACTTTGAAGAGATTTTACGCATCGCTCTCGATGCTGGGGTCGAAAAAGTCATTCCACACATTTATAGCTCAATCATCGATGAGAAAACCGGACAGACTCGCCCCGAGGATGTGAAAACCCTGCTGGCCATGACTCAAAAACAACTGGCACATTCATAACACCGACGCCGGAGCATGTGCTCCGGCATAACAAAGCGTTGGCTATCTATTGCCTTTTAGTGCATTTTACCTTTTAGATAGCGCTGTTCATGCTGGAATGGGAATCGATGATGTACAAGCTACCGCACCCTCGCCTAATTCATTTGTTGGATGCTGTATCCGCCTCGCCTTTGACTCAGGACGAACTTGCGCAACGGCTTAATGTTTCGACACGCACCATACGCACCGATGTCGCGCTGCTCAATAATGTGATGGTCAACCATGGCGCGCATCTTCTCCACCAGCGCGGTTCCGGTTACCAACTCAATATTTACAACCCGTCAACTTTCGAGCATTTTTTGTCGAGGGTGCAAAATGCAGAAACGATTCCAAGGACCAGTAAAGAGCGCATCATTCAGATTCAAGTACTGCTATTAACGGCAGAACAAGGCGTAAAAATTGACGAATTGGCCGAGACATGGAATCTAAGCCGCACCGTTATTCAAAATGATATGGCCGATGTACGCAGCCAACTCGCCACGTTTGGTTTATCGATTGAAAGTAAACCTCGTTTGGGCATGCTGATCCAAGGCCCAGAAATGGCAATTCGCTCCCGTTTAACACAGCTTATCTACATCGAACAAAAAGAGACAAAACAAGCTCTGGGCTTTATTAGTACGATTTTCCCTGAAAAATCTCAGCAAATTTTTGCAGCGCGCTTTCGTGAAGTGTTGACCAACCATACACTCTATATCAATGATATTGGGCTGCGTTGGTTAACCCTTTATGCCGCCGTCACACTGCACAGGCTCGCGTGTGGCAAAGAGCTTACCGAATTTTCTAAAAACGATGTTCATGAAACGACGCTACCGATTGCCAAAGCGTTATTTTCTGCGCTACCGATGCTGCTACCCGCCAATAACCATGAAATTGCCGCCTTGGCGATTCACATTCAAGCGAGAATTGCGACGAATCAAGCACTCCTTAGCCAGGGTGTACAGCATGAAGCCGATGCTCTAGTCACTCATATCTTTGATTATATCTATCAAAATTACCCTTACGATGTGCGTGACGATGCGCTATTACGCCGCGATCTCCACAACCACGTCTGCCATATGATCATTCGTGTCAAACATCATGTCGCCACAATTAACCCATTGGCCGAACATATCAAACAGCACTACCCACTCGCTTACAGCATTACCTTATCGGCCATCGCAGACTGGATCAGAGAGACGGGTTACTGCATGACACAGCACGAAATAGGCTATCTTGTAATTCACATTGGTGTGGGGCTTGAACGTAATTACCATTTAGGTCACCGTACACCAAAAGCGCTCCTGTATTGCGACGCCGGTAATGCCGCGACACTTGGGCTAGAAGCGATCATCCGCCGCCAGTATCCGCAATTGGATATGAAAACGGTTTATTCACCTGAACAGTTGATGACCGCTGATGCCACGCAAGCGGACCTCATTATTACCACCATGCCCTTAGCCAATAGAGAGATTCAGAGCTTTGTGGTTGACCCCTTCCCTACCCAACATCAATTGGAAGAACTGGGCAAACAAGTGTTGGTTGATCGCACGCACTCTTATCTTTTGGATAAGTATTTTTCCAAGGCTCAATTTCTCTACCTTGATGACGTCATTGAGCAATCACACCTCTTTGAACAGGTTTGCTCGCATCTTGAATCAACGGAATTGGTAGAGGAAGGATACCGAGCTTCACTGCAAAAGCGAGAGAGTTTGGTTTCAACCATGATGGGTGAATACATTGCTCTACCTCACTCGATTGAGCTCTTTGCTAAACGTTCGATGGTTTACACCGTCGCTGCACCGCGTGGAATTGAATGGGGTAATGGTGAAAAAGCCTATCTGATCTTTTTCCTCGCCTTAAGTAAATGTGATTATGAAGAGGCGATGGGGCTGTATGATCTTTTCCAAGTGCTGATTAATAAAAAATTAGGCAAAAGTCTGTCGCAATGCGAAACCTTCAAGCACTTCAAAACACTGGCGCACTTGGAATTACAATAGAATAACTGATCCCTATAAGTATTTCTTTTAAAAACAATTATCAATTCTTTTATAAATCAAAATTTTAGAGGAAAACCTAGCCACAACAAGGCCCTCGCTAAGAGGGCCTTAATATCAAGATTACTGAGTGGAGAGGGCTTACAACACGTCGAAGCGATCGGCGTTCATGACTTTGGTCCAAGCAGCGACAAAGTCTTTGACGAACTTCTCTTTGTTATCGTCCTGCGCGTAAATTTCAGCGTATGAGCGCAAAATAGAGTTTGAGCCAAACACCAGATCAACACGAGTCGCTGTCCATTTTGTTTTACCGCTCTTACGCTCAACCATATCGTAAGAGTTACGGCCCGTTGGCTTCCAAGTGTAATTCATGTCGGTGAGGTTAACGAAGAAATCGTTAGTCAACGCCCCAACACGATCAGTCAATACGCCGTGTTGGCTGCCGCCGTAGTTTGTACCGATAACCCGCAACCCACCAATCAATACGGTCATTTCTGGAGCAGTCAGGCGCAATAGTTGCGCTTTATCTAACAGCATCTCTTCTGGGTTAACCACGTAATGTTGCTTCTGCCAGTTACGGAAACCATCCGCCAGTGGCTCAAGCACATCAAACGATTCCACATCGGTTTGTTCAAGCGTTGCATCACCACGTCCCGCAGTAAAAGGCACAGTAATATTAACGCCTGCCGCTTTGGCCGCTTGTTCAACACCGACGTTACCCGCCAAAACAATGGTATCGGCGATGCTAATACCCGCATCAGCGGCAATTTTCTCCAGAACAGCCAACACTTTACTGAGTCTTTCTGGCTCATTACCTTGCCAATCTTTTTGAGGAGCCAAGCGAATGCGCGCACCGTTAGCGCCACCACGTTTATCGGAACCACGGAAAGTACGAGCACTATCCCATGCGGTGCTGACCATCTCACTGATGCTTAAGCCGCTGGCCGCTATTTTTGCTTTTACTGCATCCACATCATAATCTTTACGACCTGCGGGGATGGGATCTTGCCAAATGAGATCTTCTGCCGGAACATCAGGGCCAAAGTAACGCGCTTTAGGCCCCATATCACGGTGAGTAAGCTTAAACCAAGCTCGCGCAAACACTTCAGAGAAATACGCTGGGTCTTTGTAGAAACGCTCTGAGATCTTGCGATATTCAGGATCCATCTTCAGCGCCATATCGGCATCGGTCATCATAGGGTTATAACGAATGCTTGGGTCTTCCACATCAACCGGTTTATCTTCCTCTTTGATGTTGATTGGCTCCCACTGCCACGCGCCAGCAGGGCTCTTCGTCAGTTGCCATTCGTAGGTAAACAACAGGTGGAAGAAGCCGTTATCCCACTGGGTTGGGTGCGTAGTCCATGCACCTTCAATACCACTGGTGACGGTATTACGGCCAATGCCGCGGCTGGTGTGGTTATTCCAACCCAAGCCTTGTTCGTGCAAGTCCGCCCCTTCAGGATCTGGCCCTAAGTTCGCAGCGCTACCATTACCATGCGCTTTACCCACCGTATGCCCACCCGCTGTCAGCGCCACGGTTTCTTCATCATTCATTGCCATGCGCTCAAAAGTGACGCGCATGTCATGTGCGGTTTTAAGCGGGTCTGGATTACCGTCAACGCCTTCAGGGTTTACATAAATCAGGCCCATCATCACGGCAGCAAGCGGGTTTTCTAGATCGCGCTGACCGGAATAGCGGCTATTTTCTCCGCCACTTGGCGCTAGCCACTCTTTTTCTGAGCCCCAATAAGTGTCTTTTTCTGGGTGCCAAATATCTTCACGACCAAAAGCGAAACCAAAGGTTTTAAGCCCCATGGATTCATAAGCCATATTACCCGCCAAGATCATCAGATCCGCCCAACTGATTTTGTTGCCGTATTTTTGTTTGATTGGCCACAATAAGCGACGAGCTTTATCTAAATTGGCGTTATCAGGCCACGAGTTAAGCGGAGCAAAACGCTGGTTGCCAGAGCCCGCACCACCGCGACCATCTGCAATTCGGTAAGTACCCGCGGAGTGCCATGCCATGCGGATCATCAAACCGCCGTAATGCCCCCAGTCGGCAGGCCACCACTCTTGGCTATCGGTCATTAGTGCTTTGAGATCTTTTTTCAAGGCATCAACATCCAATGTTTTTAGCGCATCGCGGTAATTAAAATCCGCCCCCATTGGGTTGGTTTTCACGTCGTGCTGGTGAAGAATGTCAAGATTCAGTGCTTTCGGCCACCAATCCATGTTCGATAGTTCAGCAGAGGTTACTCCGCCGTGCATGACAGGGCATTTACCGCCCGAATTCATACCTTTATTCTCCATTGCGTTCTCCTTGCTTCGCATTACTGCGGCTATTTAAGTGTGCTTGATTTATTCTAAAAACACTCAGCACGGTCGATATTGGCTGAACATTCACTGTATTAAATTCAAATGCAACAAAACTTAGAACAACATCATGTATATACAATAACAACGAGAGGTAATGAGCCTGCGGTCACGACTTGTTCGAAAAACCTTTTTCTTCAAAACCTTGCCACGATTATTGTTTCTGCTGCGTTCTGTACAGACTAGACAAGATGAGCATTAAACACTAATTCACTGTGGCTATTAATTTGATAGGCATCCTCTAACGCAATACGGCTAAGTTCACCCCTAAAGTCTCTCCTAACCACAGAACTTGTCCCTCAGAATGGTCATACCTATCGTCTCCAGAAACCGGATGGATTAACACGCTAAGACCTTCCCGATGTTCATCTAGCCACTCAATAAATCCGTGGCTATTGTCAGCAAGGTGTACTTCAAACATCGGCTTTAAGTGCGGGCCAACAAGCCTTGGTACTAAGCCAAACATGGCTTGTACATCATGTCGTTGTTGGGCAATTTTTTGTTGTACGCGTTGTGCTTTCGCTTGCTCTGCGAGATCAAAATAAACATGGGCATGAAACATAAAATAACTCCTCTTGATTTTTAAGCAGTGTACTACGCCAAAAGAGCATAGAAACCACAACAAATTTGCTGATGATTTTCAGCTAATTTGAAGGTACTAACCACAACGTATTCTATTTTAAGAGCCAAGAAATGGGCATTATCACACGATGACGTTGATTCAAACGAAGAACCAGCGTATTAAATAACCTCAAACTTTCGATGGTGGATACCCGCTTTGCAACCTATCAATCAACTGCTCCTCTCAATGCAGCCGTTATTGGAACAGTACGGCTACCTAGCACTGATCATCAGCATCTTTTTCGAAGGGATTGGCATTCCGATGCCCGGCCAATCGCTCATGATTGCCGCGTCCATTTTGTCATCCAATGGCGTAATGAATTTCTCTCTTGTTATGATTGTATCGTGGCTAAGCTGCTTTATTGGTAATAGTTGCGGCTATCTACTCGGCTATTATTTTGAGGGTTGGTTGGATAAAAAAGGCTATATTTCAGGGGCTAAATTTCAAAAACTGCAAAGCGCTATTCAAAAATACGGCCCGATTTGCTTAATCATCAGTCGCTTTGTTGAGGGGATGAAACAATTTATGCCATTAGCCTGCGGAGTGGCGAAAATGCCCATCAGAGTATTTTTACTGGGTAACGTGCTTGCCACCACAGTTTGGGTCGCGGTCTTTGGTTTACTCACCCATTTTGCGTTTGTACATCTTCACCAAATCAGCCACTTTTATTCTGCTTACCGCTATTGGATCTGGGCAATGGCCGCTATCACTTTTATCGTTATGATTTATGCAGTATTGAAACATAGACACACTCAGCGCTGATAGCGACCTGTCTCTGACTTCATTTACCACCCCTTCTGTCATCACCACATAAAAATAAGTGTAGGGGCTAGTGATTGTGTTTCCACTCAATTTGATGTTTGATGTTGCCATTATGTGAACATTTACACCAACTCTGAATGTGCTCAGAGAACACACTAGGGTGATTTAAGGAGACAACATGGACGTGATCGTCTTAGGTAGCGGCGTCATCGGGCTAACCAGCGCATGGTATTTATCACAAGCGGGCCACCGAGTAACGGTGGTGGATCGCCAATCACAAGGTGCAAAAGAGACCAGTTTTGCTAACGCAGGGCAAATATCTTACGGCTACTCTTCCCCTTGGGCTGCACCCGGCATCCCACAAAAAGCATTAAAGTGGCTGTTTGAAGAGCATGCACCGTTGAAAATAAAACCGTCTATCGACCCACAGCTGTTGGCGTGGATGGGTAAAATGCTACTGAACTGCCAACAGGATCGTTACAACATCAATAAAGCCCGAATGCTGGCGATTGCCAATTACAGCCGCGTCTGTTTGGCTGACCTGAATCAGCAGCATAATCTGCAATATCAGGGTCGTCGTCTTGGAACGTTGCAAGTATTTCGCAGTGATAAACAGCTACAAGCAATACAAAAGGACATCAAACTACTCGAGCAAAGTGGGATTCGTTATCAGCTTCTTGATGTCGATGGGTGCATTAAGCAAGAGCCGGGGCTTGCTCTTGTTCGCGATAAATTGCGAGGTGGTTTGTACCTCCCCGATGATGAAACCGGCGACTGTTATCTGTTTTGCCAACAATTAACAGAGCTCGCGAAAAGCCGTGGGGTGCAATTTCTGTTTGATACACAAATAAAAACATTAACCACTGAAGGCAAAAAGATCATCGCTGTCCAAACCGATAAAGGTGAGCTAAAAGCAGACAAATATGTCGTCGCACTCGGCAGTTACTCTACCGCTTTACTGGCGACATTGGGTATCTCCATTCCTGTTTATCCAGTGAAAGGGTACTCACTAACGCTGCCGATTGTCGACGCCGAATTGTCCCCACGTTCAACGGTAATGGACGAAACATATAAAGTGGCCATCACTCGTTTTGAGGATCGAATTCGTGTCGCGGGCACGGCAGAGTTAGCCGGGTTTGATCCTGCCTTGCCTGATGCGCGCAAAGCAACCATTGCAAAAGTCGTGACCGATCTCTTTCCTCAAGGCGGTGATTTAGCACAAGCTAAATTCTGGACAGGCTTTAGACCAATGACGCCTGACGGGACCCCGATTATAGGCTCCACTCCATTTGAAAACCTCTACACCAATACCGGACATGGAACCTTAGGGTGGACGATGGCTTGCGGATCTGGACAGCTTCTTGCCGACATCGTCAGTGAGCAAACTTGTGCTTTACCAATTCATGAGTTGAATCTCTCTCGCTACCTCATCAACTAGTCACAATAGAAAATGCTTATTATTAGCTAAACCTTAGTGGAAAGTTATTATGCATAATGATTCATCCGAGAGGATTTAATTTCCAACCTTTCGGGTGACCAACCCATATGCGCTGAAATTTTAGCCAATTCTAATTAACCCACCTATTATTTAACATTTCATTAGCATTTTGTGTTCCTCATCACGCTAACGATTATTCACAGACAAATAAATTAACATCTAAGTTACAAAAAGATTAATATGTTGCCCACAAAGCAAACACAACACTCACCAAAACTACTAAAACAGGGAAATGCATATGCAGTCATTTGTTGATTTTCTGAATGGAATAATCTGGAGCCCGGCGCTAATTTATTTATGCCTTGGTGCGGGTTTATTCTACTCAATTGTGACCCGATTCGTTCAGGTCCGTCACTTTTTTGAAATGTGGCGACTTCTTCTTTCCGGAAAAAGCTCAACCAAAGGGATATCCTCTTTCCAAGCTTTGGCCGTTTCACTTTCGGGACGCGTCGGTACGGGTAATATTGCAGGCGTAGCCGCAGCAATTGGTTTTGGTGGCCCTGGTGCTATTTTCTGGATGTGGGTAGTGGCCTTTTTTGGTGCCGCGACTGCTTATGCTGAGTCAACTCTGGCACAGATTTATAAAGAAGAAGATGAAGGTGAATTCCGTGGTGGCCCCGCTTATTACATCGAAAAAGCGATGGGACAAAAATGGTATGCATGGATCTTCGCCATTTCCACCATCTTTGCTTGTGGTGTGCTTTTACCTGGCGTGCAATCCAACAGCATTGGTAATGCCGTAGAAGCAGCTTTTGGGGCTGGCCCAATCATTGAAACCACTATCGGTAGCTTCACTTTTGCTAAGATTTTTACTGGTACCGTAGTGTCAATTATTTTAGCTTTCATCATCTTTGGTGGTGTTAAGCGTATCGCTAACTTCACACAGGTCGTGGTGCCATTTATGGCTTTGGCCTATGTCATTACTGCGTTTGTTATCATCCTGCTCAACATCAGTGAAGTACCACGTATTTTTGCCATGATCATTGGTGATGCGTTCACACCAATGGCAGGTATTGGTGCTGCGATTGGTTGGGGGGTAAAACGAGGTGTTTACTCAAACGAAGCAGGCCAAGGTACTGGACCGCACGCTGCGGCTGCCGCGAGTGTTGATCACCCTGCGCAGCAAGGTTTAGTGCAAGCCTTTTCTATCTACATTGATACTTTGCTGGTCTGTTCCGCAACCGCGTTCATGATTCTGATCACTGGTGCTTATAACGTACACGGCGGCGCAGAAGGTGCATTTTTAGTACAGAACATCGCGGCGGATATCAGTGCCAATGGCCCAGTATTTACCCAAATGGCGATTGAGAGCGCACTACCGGGCGTGGGTAAACCTTTTGTTGCGTTTGCTCTGTTCTTCTTCGCCTTTACCACGATTTTGGCATACTACTATATTGCTGAAACGAATATTGCTTACATTCGCCGCACCTTTAAAGTCGATGGCCTGATGTTCCTTCTTAAAGTAGTGATCATCGCAACGGTATTCTACGGCACAGTGAGAACCGCGAACCTTGCTTGGGCAATGGGTGATGTGGGCGTGGGTTTGATGGCGTGGCTAAACATAGTCGGGATTTTGATCATCTTCTTTATGGCTAAACCAGCTATTGCAGCACTCAAAGATTATGAAGAGCAACAAAAACAAGGTGTCGATGAGTATCTTTTCAACCCAGTAAAACTCGGCATTAAGAATGCGACATATTGGGAAGGAAAATATAAACGCAAAACGGGACAAGAACCAACCGTAGAAGAAAGCTCCG
Source organism: Vibrio sp. B1-2 (assembly GCF_963888445.1). NCBI lineage: Bacteria > Pseudomonadati > Pseudomonadota > Gammaproteobacteria > Vibrionales > Vibrionaceae > Vibrio > Vibrio sp. B1-2. The sequence continues at coordinate 56,822 of NZ_CAWPJH010000004.1, read as the reverse complement.
TGGGTGTTGAACAACCATCATCCTAACGATTAGCTAAGCTCATCAGCAAAAAGCAATCAAGGTAAACGTAAAAAGGGTTAGCAAACGCTAACCCTTTTTCTTTTTCATCAACCCGTATTAGGCTGCGATTTCTTGTGTCGTCAACTTTTCGACAACAGCGTTTTGCGCTTTCTTTTCACCAATCGGTAAAATAACACGGCCATATTCATTATTCAGAACTTGAGCCATTGCAAAATAAATCGCACTTGCGCCACAGAAGATGCCTTCAAAGCCAGCAATCGTGCCGATAAGTTCGCTACCAGTGAAATCACGCGCAGCTAGTAAAGCAAATAGAATGGTCAGTGAGCCGAATACCACTTGTTTAGCACGTGGGTAGCACAATGAACCGATAAACATGAAACCAGTGAAAATGCCCCACAACGTTAAGTACCAACCCATAAAGTGAGCAGGGCTTGCTGGTAGTCCCATATATGGCATGACAATCAGGCCAACCAATGTGAGCCAAAATAGACCGTAAGAGGTAAACGCTGTGGTACCAAAAGTGTCACCACGTTTGAAACACATGATACCCACGATGACTTGACTTAAACCACCGTAGAAAATACCCATCGCCAAAATCATAGAGTCGATAGGGAAAAAGCCTGCGTTATGGATATTAAGCAGGATAGTCGTCATGCCAAAACCCATTAGGCCTAGCGGCGCTGGATTGGCCAATTTAGTAGACATTCGCGAGTACCTTAAAAAATGTTGATAAAAATTACGCGCGGATTTTAGTGGAGTAGCACACAAAATGGAAAGAACGTTAACGAAAACTAAGATTGTAAATTTAACCACTTGATTGTTCAAAAAGAGAGCAGAGCAACCGAATTCGATCGTGCTGCTCTCCTTTTGCTAAATGTTACTCTCTATTGACAGTTTATTTCATCCCAAAACCAGTTACTTTGCGTGGGTGATTCCCATACTCCGGGGTTATTTTTAGCCATAAAACACTTTCCATTATGCGTAATTTTATCGCCATTTTTTGCAACAGTAACCCCTGCAACCCAGCTTGAAAAATCACTGCTTGGTGGCGTAGGCTCTGGCGTGACGGGCGGTTCTGGCTCGGTGACGACTGGCGGTGGCTCAACAGGGTCAGGTGTTGTGGGCGCGGTTGGTTCACCTGTAATAAGCTTCCAAGGATCACCTTGAGTGGGTTCATTACCTTGTGACCACCACTTAGCTTCATAAGTAGCGCCTTTATAGCTCACCTTATCGCCCGTGTTATATACCTTTGTCGCTTCCCAGCCGACGATGCCATCCACTGGTGGCTCTGGTGGCGTACCGGGATCAATCGCATCCACAACACGCACTTGGGGCCAGCTAGAATGTGAACCATAAAAGTTAGTCACACATTTTTCGTAATCACCAGCAACAAGGGCTGAATACGCGGTTTGGAAACCAACCAATTCACATTCAAACGAGTAGCCACCTGGGCGATCAGAGTAATATTTCCAATTACCATCCCAGTTGGTATACAGCACATCCGTCGCACCGTTCAAATTTAAGCTACCGTAAGGCGTTTGCTGCCAACAGGTATTCTTTTCATCAGACTCAATCGGTATTTGATAATGATCGGCTAGCCCTTCCCAGTAGCGAATACGATTAACCGGTTGACCTTTATCTTTGTTCTGTTCACCGCACTCAATGCCACCATTGATAACGTTAATTGTGGTGCCAAAACCATAGCCAATACCGGCATCGCTTTCACGTTGCGAAGGTGTCCATGTACGGTCAATTACGTGCAACATTGCCGGTTTCGGTGCTTGAGGTGTTAAGAAAAACCAAATCGCTGAGGCTAAATTCAACCAAGAATCCGCTACTAATCCGGGGTTATTGAGCAGTACTTTGGCATCACCATCAAACATCACTTCAGAAAAAGCGCCATAGTTGAAATGGTAAGAGAGCTGCTTCGCGCCACGACCAAAATAACCTTGCCCGGCGGCGCACGGCCAACGAGCATTTTGCCAATCATTTTGGCCACAACCGGTTGTGTAGCCACTTTGCCCTTCAGACCAACCCATTTCACGCACATGAACTAATGCTTGCTGCCATTCTTCAAGCCTATTCGGATTATCAGATACGTTGTCTTTCGCAATGTGACCACCCGTTTCTTGTGAGAAATGGGCAAAAGCCGTCACAATGGATTTTTTACAAATTGCGTCAGAATCTCGGCCATCCGTATATTCGCCACAAAATGCGGGGAATTTGCCAATTGCCCGTAAGAAGCGTGTGTAGGTGTATTCGGGAGCCGCCATTTGAGTTAAGAAATCCCACTCGTACTGTGGAAAGACTCGTTCAACACGCTTGACGTTTTCAGGGTTAGAACTTAACCCCGGTACTATTGCTTCAACAATCGCATTCGAACGCGTTTCTAGTGCTTTCGACCAGATGGCATACATGGGATCCGCTGTTTTGGCTTTTTCTGCCGCTTGTAGCTCTACTTTAGAGACAATATAACCCGCGGAATTTTCAGGGTCAGGTAAGATATTTAACGCGTAACTGTTTGCGGCTAAGACACTGCTAATCAGCACGGCTAGATGCTTTGTTTTCAACATATCAATCCCTTATTTTTTGCTTAGTGGGTACGGTGAAAATAGTATGGATAGCCGAGCCATTGTTGACAGTGAAACTTATTAATTAAATGTCAAAATGCGAGTGGTTTCATCATGATGTAAACCAATTATCGTACGGCGACATCGCCCTTTGAAGGCAAGTCGATAAATATGAAAAAGCCTCAAAAAAGCTTGAGGCTTTTAGAGTTCAATCTATTTTTCATCAGGTTAAGTGAACAACCAATGCCTCAAATTTCTCAAGCATCATCGCACCGGCAATGGCTTAGCGCACATGAGCGTGGCCAGTAAAAAAGTGATGAACTGGGCCGCGACCTTGGCCAACATCCAGTTCATCGGCATAGCCAATAGCTTGCGATATGTACTGCTTAGCCAAATACACGGATTTGTGCAGGTTATTTCCTTGAGCAAGATAAGAAGCGATCGCAGAAGAGAGCGTGCAACCCGTCCCATGGGTATTTTGGGTTGGAAAACGCTTCGCACTGAGCAATTCTGACGAAGATTGCATGATCAAAAGATCATTACTGTTTTCATCTTGTTCTAAATGCCCACCTTTTAGCAACACCGCCTTTGCACCCAACGCTCGTAAATCAGCCACCATACCGCTCATTTCGACTTCAGATTGAGGAACCGGCTTGCCAGTAAGTACTGCTCCCTCAAATAAATTGGGGGTAATAATGTCAGCCAAAGGGATCAACATTTCTTTTAATGTACTGATTGCCGATTGCTCAAGTAATAAATCACCACTGGTCGCCACCATCACGGGATCTATCACAAGGCTCTTGGGTTGGTATTGCTGCATTTTTTGGGCAACGATCTTGATGATACTGGCATCGGCTAGCATGCCAATTTTAACGGCCACGATCTTCAAGTCGCTAAAGACGGCATCTAACTGGCTTTCGATATGATCAAGTGGAATGGGGAAAATGGCGGAGACGCCTTGAGTATTTTGTGAAGTAATGGCGGTAATAACGGAACACGCGAAACTGCCAGTTGCCGATATCGCTTTTATGTCGGCTTGAATGCCTGCCCCTCCACCGCTATCAGACCCTGCGATAGTGAGTACAACAGGTATGTTTAATAGCGTCGTTTCTTGTGTGTGTTTCTGTATTGGTTGTGCCATGGTCGCTCCTATGACAAGACATACAGGAACTGACTTTGACCGTGGTTTGGAAAGTTCGGTAATCGAATTTACAAAGGTTAGCCGTTGTTATTCGGCTCGTGACAAAGTGCTCATAGTTCCCTACGTCAGTATTAACTGAATCAGGTTCGACGGGTCTCGAATTTCGATCTCAGCCGATGCAGAATCTGCATCGGCTCCCCGACTATTTCGCAGCAATCATAACAGGGCACTCACCGAAGGAGTACGCTTTTTTAGAGGAATTATTCCCACTCAATGGTGGCTGGTGGCTTACCTGAAATATCGTAAACCACACGAGAAATACCATTCACTTCATTGATGATACGGTTAGAAACCTTACCTAAGAACTCATAAGGCAGGTGCGCCCAATGTGCTGTCATAAAGTCAATGGTTTCCACAGCGCGTAGCGATACAACCCAATCGTATTTACGCCCATCACCCATAACGCCTACCGAACGAACAGGTAAGAAAACCGTGAAAGCTTGTGACACTTTGTTATACAGATCAGCGGCATGCAGCTCTTCAATGAAAATAGCATCGGCGCGGCGCAGCAAATCACAGTACTCTTTCTTCACTTCGCCCAGCACGCGTACGCCAAGGCCAGGGCCAGGGAACGGATGGCGGTAAAGCATGTTGTAAGGCAGACCAAGCTCTAGGCCAATCTTGCGTACTTCATCTTTGAAAAGCTCACGCAGTGGTTCAACCAATCCCATTTCCATATCATCAGGCAAACCGCCAACGTTATGGTGAGATTTAATCACGTGCGCTTTACCTGTTTTAGAGGCAGCCGATTCAATCACATCTGGGTAAATCGTGCCTTGCGCAAGCCATTTCGCATTTTTCAATTTCTTTGATTCTTCATCGAAGATATCAACAAACACATGGCCGATGATTTTGCGTTTCGCTTCCGGATCAGACTCACCTTGCAGTGCGTTGAGGAAACGATCTTCTGCATTAACATGAATGATGTTTAAACCAAACTTGTTGCCAAACATATCCATTACTTGCTGAGCTTCATTCAGACGCAATAGGCCGTTATCAACGAATACGCAGGTTAATTTATCGCCAATCGCTCGGTGAGCCAGCATCGCCACAACTGACGAATCTACACCACCCGATAGGCCAAGGATCACCTCATCGTCGCCGACTTGCTCTTTAATACGAGCAACCGCATCTTCGATGATAGACTCAGCCGTCCATAGACGCTCACAACCACAAACGTTGAGAACGAAATTCTCAAGCATTTTTAGACCGTTTTTGGTGTGCGTGACTTCTGGGTGAAATTGCACGCCATAATATTTTTTCTCTTCGTTCGCCATTGCCGCATAAGGACAAGTTTCCGTTTGCGCTGTTTTTACAAAATCAGCTGGAATCTGCACCACTTTATCACCGTGGCTCATCCAAACGTCTTGCGTTAGCTCAAGGTCGCTAAACAGGGCCGATTCACCCATTAGCTGTACAGCTGCATAACCAAATTCACGTTCCTCAGAACTGGCCACTTTTCCGCCCAACTGTTCAGCCATGGTTTGCATGCCATAGCAAACACCAAACACAGGGACGCCAGAGTCAAACACATATTGTGGCGCACGCGGAGAGTTGGCTTCAGTCACGCTTTCAGGGCCACCAGAAAGAATAATGCCATCTGGGTTGAATTCACGGATGTCCGCTTCTTCAACATCCCAGCTCCACAGCTCACAATAAACACCGATTTCGCGAACACGGCGGGCAACCAGTTGTGTGTACTGAGAGCCGAAATCTAAGATCAGAATACGTTGGTCATGGATATCTTTAGTCATTTAAGGTCAATCTCAATCATTAATGTAGTGGATGGGGAGCATCGCGCTCCCCATAAGCTTCAAGCTATTCGTGGTTGGTCATTAACCCAAGCGGTAGTTTGGCGCTTCTTTGGTAATTTGAACATCATGCACGTGTGACTCTTTCATACCTGCACCAGAGATACGAACAAACTCGGCTTTAGTGCGCAGATCTTCGATAGTGGCCGAGCCAGTTAAGCCCATGCTTGAGCGTAAACCACCCATTTGTTGATGAACGATCTCTTTTAGACGGCCTCGATAAGCGATACGACCTTCGATCCCTTCAGGTACAAGCTTGTCAGCTGCATTGTCAGATTGGAAATAACGATCAGAAGAGCCTTGAGACATTGCACCCAGCGAACCCATACCGCGGTAAGCTTTATATGAACGGCCTTGGAACAAAATAACTTCACCCGGAGCTTCTTCAGTACCCGCAAACATGGAGCCGACCATCACACAAGATGCACCAGCAGCAATCGCTTTACAAATATCGCCAGAAAAGCGAATACCGCCATCAGCAATCACAGGAATACCGTATTGATCAGCCACTTCAACTGCATCAGAAATCGCCGTAATTTGAGGAACACCAACACCCGTTACAATACGCGTTGTACAGATTGAACCCGGGCCAATACCGACTTTGACCGCGCTTACGCCCGCGTCAATTAGAGCTTTCGCACCGGCACCCGTTGCAACATTGCCGCCGATAATATCGAGATCAGGATAAGCGGCGCGCGTTTCACGAATACGGTTAAGTACACCTTCTGAATGGCCATGAGAAGAGTCAATCAGTAGAACATCCACTCCCGCTTCCACTAATGCTTTTACGCGCTCTTCATTGCCAGCACCGGCACCAACAGCCGCACCAACACGTAAACGCCCTTGTTCATCTTTACAAGCATTCGGTTTGCGTTCTGCTTTATGGAAATCTTTCGCGGTGATCATACCAGTCAGTTTGAATTCATCATTCACTACCAAGACTTTTTCAACACGCGCTTTGTGCATGCGCTCTTGTACATCCTGACGAGATGCGCCCTCTTTAACTGTGGCTAAGCGATCTTTTGGTGTCATGACTGCTTCAACTTTTTTTGTTAAATCAGTAACAAAGCGAATATCGCGGCCGGTGATGATGCCGACAAGCTCATTGTGATCGCTCACCACAGGGAAACCGGCAAAACCATGTTTCTCTGTCAAAGCAATCACATCTTGAATGGTTGCGTCAGGGCGAACTGTTACTGGCGCTGTGACTACACCCGCTTCAAAAATTTTGACAAGACGGACTTGTTCAGCCTGCTCTTCAATGGGCATATTTTTGTGGATAAAACCAATACCACCCTCTTGGGCAAGAGCGATCGCAAGGCGAGCCTCTGTAACTGTATCCATAGAAGCTGAGATCATCGGAATGTTCAGTGCGATATTTTTGGTCAGCTGAGTATGGAGATCGGCTGTGTTTGGGAGAACAGTGGAGTGTGCTGGTACGAGAAGAACATCATCGAATGTCAGCGCTTCTTTGGCAATTCTTAGCATTTGCAATATCTCACAATTAAGAGGAGTGAATAAAAGGTAAATCCAAGTTGTCTCAATTTGCCCCAATACACAATGAACAGGATAAATCGATTTGGATTTGATATTGCGGTCGGATTATACGCCCGAGGTAATCGCTTGACCACTCATTTTTTCATTTTTAATTTGCATTCCAACCCTTGATATGTATTATATTGCCGCTAATTTCCATACCCTCGTCTAGGGGATTAGCCTTGCCTTCTTTGACCAACGAAAACATCTACACTGTCTCTCGTCTCAATGCTGAAGTACGCCTGTTACTTGAAAATGAAATGGGCATTGTGTGGCTCGTTGGTGAAATATCGAACTTCTCCGCTCCTGTTTCTGGCCATTGGTATCTCTCACTCAAAGATTCTCGCGCGCAAGTAAAATGTGCGATGTTCAAAAGCAATAATCGCTTTGTGACCTTCAAACCTAAAAATGGCCAGCAGGTACTTGTTAAAGCGCGTCTTTCTCTTTATGAACCCAGAGGTGACTACCAAGTCATTATCGAGAGCATGCAACCCGAAGGAGATGGTCGTCTCCAGCAAGAGTTTGAAAAGCTGAAGATGCAGTTGGCCGCGGAAGGGCTGTTTGCACAATCCAATAAGCGCCCCTTGCCGGAAAATCCTCAATGCGTCGGAGTTATTACTTCAAAAACTGGCGCAGCCCTGTTTGATATTCTTGATGTGCTCAAGCGGCGCGATCCAAGCTTGCCCGTCATCATTTATCCTACACTGGTTCAAGGCGAACAAGCGGCCATTCAAATTGCTCAAGCAATTGGTAGAGCAAATGCGAGGCAAGAGTGTGACGTATTGATTGTGGGTCGCGGTGGCGGTTCTTTAGAGGACTTATGGTGTTTTAACCACGAGATCGTAGCGCGCACAATTGCCGCTAGTCAGATCCCAATTATCAGTGCCGTCGGGCATGAAATCGATGTGACGATTGCTGATTTTGTGGCTGACGTACGTGCCCCAACCCCCTCCGCTGCTGCAGAATTAGTCAGCCGAGACAACAGTAATAAGCGACAAGCTTTCGCCTCATACCAGCACAAGCTACAAAGTGCGATGCGCTATTACACCAGTCAACAAGCGCATCATTTACGCGCTTTGGTTCACGCGCTAGAGAAACAGCACCCCACTTACCGCTTGCAGCGTCAAAGCCAGCAACTTGATGACACAGAAATGCGCCTACAGCGGGCGATACAGCGCTATATTTCGACTCAGCGTGAGCACATTGGCCAGCAATACCATCAACTGCAGTTGCATTCTCCCGTACAAACCTTAGCGAAGCAGCAGCATCGACTAGCCAAAAGCGAGCAACGATTACTGGACGTAATGGAGAAAAAACTCCTGCGCACAGCACACCGTTTAACGCTAGCTGCAGAGAAGCTTGACGCAGTAAGCCCATTAGCGACACTAAAACGAGGCTATTCGATCACGCGAGATAGCTCAGGCAAAGTGATTCACCGCGCTCGTGATCTAAAAACCGGCGATCAATTGATCACGCGAGTGGCGGATGGCGAAGTTTTCTCTACCGTTAATTAATCACTTAATCTTGTGCTTGAAACTCAAATCGAATCTTAGATTTTGATTTGAGCTCATTGCATGAGTTACAGAAAAAGTTTGCCGCGCCACACGCCTGCAATTTCTCCAGCTCAGAATCACACTCAGGGCAAAAACCAATTTTGTTAAAGTGATGTTTGCACTGAGCACAATGGTAACGCCCATCCCACGCCAGTGGATTTTGGCAACAAGGGCAAAGATTTTCCTGCATATTAATCCCATCTCTCTTTGTGTCTTTCACATAACATCTTTCACATAGTGTGATTTTGGTAGATGTTTTATATCGTTCGTTTTAATAGATAGCTCGTTTGCGTAGATAGATCGTGCATGTGATAGCCGACACTTCATCAAACGGCACGTATGGTCTCGGATTATCGAGAGTTCAGCTTTGATCTCTATCACAATACCTTTAGGCTCACCAACCACCTCATACACATTAGGCTATGATCGATAAAAGATCTCTGCCTGATCATTTGCTTTATCTGCTCCGTTCAGCGATCTACTCTCAAAAGAACATTTATATAACCACATACCGAAAGCATAAGTTACATATTCTGCATATGGATTTATAACGATACAAAATTCCATTTTATAGCTAATAAATCAAAAAAACCAGAATATATTAAAATGATCTTTTGGCGAAATGTTCTACTCATTTTGTTTGATACTTATACAAAGCAGCAACGTTGCCGTGCTCTGTTTTTCACTCAATCATTTTGGTACTGCACTTCATTTCCAGACCGCCACGTTAGTGAGACTCTATCGCCAATGATAAATTTTAGGCAAAAAAATACCCAAGTCTAAACTTGGGTATTTCAGTTATGAGGAAGGCTACTTGCTGCGTCCTTTCATCATCGTCATTAAGCGTTTACGTTTACGCTCTTGAGATAAGGTCAGCTTATTCACTTTTCCTTCAAATGGGTTATCACTGCTTTGGAACTGGATACGAATAGGCGTACCCATGATTTCTAAAGACTTACGGTAATAGTTCATCAAATAACGTTTGTAAGAATCTGGCAGCTCATTCACCAAGTTACCGTGTACAACGATAATCGGCGGGTTATAACCACCTGCGTGAGCGTATTTAAGTTTTACGCGGCGGCTACGAACCATAGGCGGTTGGTGATCATCGGTTGCCATTTTAAGAATGCGAGTCAATACCGATGTACCAACACGTGTTGTCGCCGATTTATACGCTTCTTGAACCGATTCAAATAGATGACCAACACCCGTACCATGCAATGCAGAGATAAAGTGGATACGAGCAAAATCGACAAAGCCTAAACGGCGATCGAGCTCTTTCTTGACACGTTCTTTGACGTCGTTATCGAGCCCATCCCACTTATTGACTGCAAGCACTATCGAACGTCCGGCGTTTAGTGCAAAACCTAGCAGGCTAAGATCTTGATCTGAGATATTCTCACGAGCGTCAATGACTAACAGAACAACGTTTGCATCTTCAACGGCTTTTAAGGTTTTGACGACCGAGAATTTTTCAACCGTTTCGTTAATGCGAGTACGACGACGCACGCCAGCAGTATCAATCAATACATACTCGCGCTCATCACGCATCATCGGGATGTAGATGGAGTCTCGCGTCGTTCCGGGCATGTCGTAAACCACAACACGCTCTTCACCGAGAATGCGGTTGGTGAGTGTCGATTTACCGACATTCGGACGGCCAATGATCGCCAGTTTTATCGGCTGATCTTGCAGACGTTTGTATTCAGCTTCGGCTTCTTCTTCGGTGTAATCTAACTTTTCTTCTTCGGCATCTTCAAAGTCGGTTAGATCTTCGATTTCGCCTTCAGCCTGCTCGATCATTTCTTCAGCAAGTGGATTCAAAGCTCGGTCGATAAGGATCCCAACACCACGACCATGAGCGGCAGCAATTTGGTACATTTGATCGACGCCCAATTGCCAAAACTCAGCACTTGCAGCATCAGCGTCAATGCCATCCACTTTATTCACGACTAAAATAGCGCGCTTTTCAATCTTACGCAGATGTTGGGCGATCACTTCATCAGCCGCCGTTAAACCAGCGCGACCATCAACCATAAATAGCACAACATCAGCTTCATCAATCGCGGCCAATGACTGTTGAGCCATTTTCGTTTCTACACCCTCTTCACTACCATCAATACCGCCAGTATCGATAACAATGAAGTCGTGCTCACCCAATTTAGCTTGGCCATATTTACGGTCACGCGTTAAACCGGGGAAATCCGCCACCAACGCATCGCGAGTGCGAGTTAATCGGTTAAACAACGTAGATTTACCGACATTGGGACGCCCAACAAGAGCAACAACAGGAACCATACTAACCTCTACAATATTTTCTCTTATGTAGTTATAGGTAAACACTTGCTAGCAAGCATTAAATTTTTACCTATAACCACATCTATTTATTCAATAAAACGGCCCCTAACTGTTACCAGCCAGGAGCCGAATGTGAATTATATCACGATTTATTTTTTAATCGTCAGTTTCTTTACATTGCCATTACGGGTCATGCTGACATAACCATCATCGACAGCGAGAGGACTCACCGCAAAACCGCTCTTATCAACCAACTGTTGGGCAACGAATTCGCCACTGCTGCGATCAATCCAATGTAGATACCCTTCACTGTCACCTAGCACAAGGTAGCCATTGATAATCGCTGGCGCAGTTAGCAAACGGTGTTCAAGTTGTTTGTTGCTCCAAAGTTCGGTACCGCTTCTTGTATCCACAGCCACCACATGATCTTTGTCGGTCACCACAAATAATCGGCCACCATCGCTAGCCATGTCTGTTGCTGAAGAGTAATTCCGCTTCCAAGCTGGTTTGCCCGAACGCAGATCAATGGCGATCAACTGGCCATTAAAACCAACCGCATACAGCATGCCGCCAATCACGATAGGTGAGGCATCAACATCGACTAGGCGGTCAATTTCAGTGGCACCTTTAGGCATGCCAATCGGTTGTTGCCAAATCAACTGACCACGCTCAACGATAGCGGCAGCAAGACGGCCACCTGAGGTTCCCCAAAAAACACCGCCCGATACCGCAACAGGTTTGCTGTCACCTCTCAACGTTAAATTAGGAACTTCAGTACTGATGGTCCATTTTTGCTCACCCGTCGCTTGGTCTAAACTCACCAAAGTGCCACGACTGGTATTAACAATGATCATGTTCGCATCTGCAGCCGGAGCTGCTAGCACTTCACCGTCGACTTTAACTTGCCATACAAGCTCACCCGTAGCTTCATTAAGCGCAGTGACTAAACCGTTTTCACTACCAATGTAAATTTGGCTATAGGCCGCCGCTATACCGCCGGATAAACGCATGGTGCCATCTTGTTCAAGATCGGTTTTCCACAGCTCTTTACCCGTTTTAGGGTTCAAGGCTTTCACCAAACCATCACGGCTAGCAATAAATACTTTGTCGTAAGCGTATTCTGGAGATAACTTTGAGAAGTAATGCCCTACGCCATCACCAATCGATGTGCTCCACTGAGTTGTGGGCGTAAATTCACTGGTTACCATTGGCACAGGAGCCATGATAATGGTGTCTTCTTCACTAGCACACCCTGCAAGTGCTCCCAGCACAACGGCAGAAACGAGCACTTTGTTGAACAACTTTTTCATCAACTTGTGCCCTTATTTGGCAAGATCGTCCAGTTTCATCTGTAGCGTTTGGCTTGCATCGTCAGCTTGTTGTGCTTCCGTGTATGCCGCATAAGCCGCGTCCGTGTCGCCTTTACGCAGTGAGATATCACCACGCAGTTCCGCAATGCGTCCCGCCCACCCTTTCTCTGTGATGGTCGTAAGATCAGCTAAGGCGGCATCAAACTGGCCTTGTTCCGCTTTAATACGGGCCACGCGATAGGTCGCTAACGGTAGAATAGCATCATCTTTGGTGTTTGCTTTTGCCCATTCAAGCTGCGCTAAAGCTTCATCAATTTGACCCGCTTCTACTTGAACTTTTGCAAGTTGTAGTGCGGCTAAGACGGCATATTCTGTACCTTTATTACTATCAATAAAGCTCTCAACAACCATCTCTGCTTCTGCGCCTTTTGCAGCTAACTGAGTTACCGCTTTGCTATAACTTTCAGAAGCGGCTTCTTGCGCAGCAATAACGCTATCTTGGTAGTAACGCCAACCAAACAAGCCACCAAGGCCAATTACAGCACCAAAGATCACTGCTTTACCGTTCTCTTTCCACCAATCTTTTATCGCTTCAACTTGTTGTTCTTCAGTATCGTAGAGTTCCACTTCCTGTCCTCTTTAATAGATGTCTCAAATGCGCTTGCTTACACAAGATGCGTCAGTTTGCTCGCGACTTCAGTTTGAGAAATCGTAATTTGTTCACCACCGATAAGATCTTTGAGAACTACTGTGCTTTCTGCGACTTCATCTTCGCCTAATACCAAAGCCACCGCAGCGCCCACTTTATCAGCACGTTTAAATTGTTTTTTGAAGTTACCACCACCAAAATGGTTCATAACACGCAGCCCCGGAACCTGTTCACGCAACTGCTCAGCAAGTTTCATTGCTGCCATCATAGTGCCTTCACCCGCACTGACCATGTACACATCGACACTGCGACGCACGTCGGTCAGTTCCAGTGTTTCCATCATCAGCACTAAGCGCTCTAACCCCATGGCAAAACCCACTGCTGGTGTCGCTTTGCCACCCAGTTGTTCTACCAAGCCATCATAACGTCCACCGCCACAAACCGTACCCTGAGCACCTAAGCTTTCAGTGATCCACTCAAATACGGTGCGGTTGTAGTAGTCTAGGCCGCGCACCAAGCGCTCGTTAACTTGGTATTCGATACCCGCAGCAGTAAGAAGTTCACATAAACCTGCAAAATGTTGCTTGGATTCTTCATCTAGATACTCAGACAATTTGGGTGCGTCACCTAAAATCGCTTGAATATCTGGATTTTTAGTATCGAGTACACGCAGTGGGTTGGTGTACATACGACGTTTGGCATCTTCATCCAACACCTCTTGATGCTGCTCTAAATAGTCAATCAAAGCGGTGCGGTAATTGGCACGCGCTTCAAGAGAACCAATTGAGTTCAGTTCCAAACGAACATGTTTGTCGATGCCCAATTCACGCCACAAACGCGCGGTCATCATAATCAGCTCGGCATCAACATCAGGGCCATCCAGGCCAAACACTTCAACCCCACATTGGTGGAATTGACGGTAGCGCCCTTTTTGCGGACGTTCATGACGGAACATCGGCCCCATGTACCATAAACGTTGCTCTTGGTTGTAGAGCAAACCATTTTCGATACCAGAACGGACACAACCTGCGGTACCCTCTGGGCGAAGCGATAAACTGTCACCATTGCGATCTTCAAAAGAATACATCTCTTTTTCAACCACATCGGTCACTTCACCGATCGCACGGCTAAATAGATGTGTCATCTCAACGATAGGCATACGTACTTCATTGTAGCCATATGCACTAATCACGTTTTTCACTGTGCCTTCCACTTTTTGCCAAAGTGGAGACTGAGTTGGGAGGCAGTCGTTCATGCCTCGAATTGCTTGAATTGTTTTTGCCACAATACTTACCGTAAGGTCGTTGAGATTAATTTTGTTCGATTTGAGTCACGTTGATTCGGTTCTTCTCATCGAGAATAGAGGCCTTCGCGCGAATTTTCGCTTCGAGTTGGCTGACCAGATCATCGTTATCAAAACGCTCTTTCTGGCGGACGCCGTCTTCGTAGAATGCACTTTTCTTGTTGCTGCCAGCCAAACCAAGATGAGAAGCTTCAGCTTCACCTGGGCCATTAACCACGCAACCGATGATCGAGACATCCATAGGTGTCAAAATATCTTCCAAACGTTGCTCTAACGCATTGACTGTGGCGATCACATCAAACTCTTGACGTGAACAGCTTGGACAAGCGATGAAGTTAATGCCTCGCGAGCGAATACGCAGCGATTTAAGAATATCAAAGCCGACTTTGATCTCTTCGATCGGATCCGCAGCCAGTGAAATACGCAGCGTATCGCCGATGCCTTCGGCAAGCAGCATACCTAAGCCCACTGCCGATTTAACTGCACCGGCTCTTGCGCCTCCTGCTTCCGTAATACCAAGATGCAGAGGTTGGGCAATCTGTTTAGCCAGTAAACGGTAGGAATCAACGGCGAGAAAAACATCCGATGCTTTGACGCTGACTTTGAATTGATCAAAGTTGAGTCTTTCAAGAATGTCGACATGACGCATCGCTGACTCGACTAAAGCAGCCGGTGTTGGCTCACCATATTTCATTTGGATCTCTTTTTCGAGCGACCCACCATTCACGCCAATCCGAATGGGTATGTTCTTGTCACGTGCGCAATCGACCACGGCGCGAATACGTTCTTCGTTGCCAATGTTACCAGGGTTGATACGCAAGCAATCAACGCCATATTCGGCGACTTTCAACGCAATGCGGTAATCAAAATGGATGTCAGCCACCAGCGGGATGGATACTTGCTGCTTGATCAACTTGAACGCTTCTGCCGCGTCCATTGTCGGTACAGAAACCCGTACAATATCAGCCCCGACTTTTTCTAACGCTTTAATTTGAGCGACCGTTGCCGCAACATCGGTAGTGCGCGTGTTGGTCATAGATTGAACAGCAATAGGAGCACCATCACCGATGGGCACATTACCGACATAAATACGCGTCGATGAACGACGCTTAATTGGAGATTCGTGTTGCATAGTATTTTCTAAGGTAAGGTGAATCGAGCGACTTTACCGGAAGTATACCCAGAAAGGTCTACAGGTTCACTTGCAAATGTCATTGAAACGCTTTCAGGCGCGCCAAGAATGATTTGAAACGGAGCTTCACCTTGCAAGGTTACGGTTTGCCCTGATTTTTTAATCCCAGTGGAAAGGGTTTTGCCTGCTGCATCTTTCACCTGAATCCAACAATCTGCGCTGAATGTGAGCGTTAGAGGAGCGTATGGATTCGTTGCATCCTGCGGTGGCGTCTTATCCAATACAGGATCGTCGCTCGCACTCAGGTCGGCTTCGGCTGTATCATCTTCAGGTGAAGGGATAAGTTCTGCAGCCTGAGTGTTGATTTCTACAGGGATATCCACCGCTTCTACTTCTACTTGAGATTCGTCAACCGTAGGCACTAATTCAGGAACGGTCGTGAAATCCTCATCTCGCAAACGCTCAACGGATGTCGACGTGATTGATGGTGAACTCTCAATCACAACATTCTCTTGTTCTTGGTTTTGCCACCACCATAATGAGGAAATACCAATAATGATGGCAAAAATACCCCACGTCAGCGTCATAATACGGCTATCGTGTTTCTCTCGCTTGGTTTTCTTCGAAAAACTTTGCATCGGTTGCTCAGCGACAACCGTAGGATAGCAATCATCAAAGGAAGCTAAAATAACTGACTCTTTGATCCCGACGGCCTTCGCATAGGAACGTAAATAACCGCGAGTAAACGTCGCCACTTGGTCCGAGGCGAAGTTATTCTCTTCTAAACTCTGAATGATAGAGAGACGTAACCGCAACCTATCGGCAACTTGCTTTTGCGTTAATCCCAACGCTTCACGCTTTGCCTTTAATAAAGTACCGGGTTGCACCGTGTCTGTTTTTACATCTGCAATAATCTGTTCTTGTTCAGTAGTCATCCGTTTTGTACATCTCATTATGTTATGGCTCGAATGGCACCGTCATCACTTTTATTGTTATTAGTTCGTAGTAATAAAATGGTGCATTCCAACACGGTGAAAAATTTGCATTCATTGATGCAGGCGACAGTTCAAATTTAACATTACGTCAGTTAGCAATTCTAATGGATATTTGACGTTAAACAACATGGCTTTAGGAAAGAAATTACAGCTAGGTCAATATTTTTCATAAAATTGACGTCAAAATCGCGGAAAATTATTTCAAATGGTAAAAATGCACAAAGCCAGAGGAATCTCTGGCTTTGCTTTATCATCCGATTTAGACCGATTTGACAGGAATGACATCGCCACCCATTTGTTTCATTTTGGTCCGTTTGGTTCTATCAATCACATCACCTACTAGCTGCCCACAAGCGGCATCAATATCATCACCACGAGTTTTACGCACCGTCACTGTGTGTTCATACTGCATCAGTGTTTTTTGAAAACGGTCAATACGTGAATTACTCGGTTTTTTATAAGGTGAACCGGGATAAGGGTTAAATGGGATCAGGTTAATTTTGCACGGCGTGCCTTTCATCAACTTAGCCAATTCGTGCGCGTGGTCCATATCGTCATTGACGTGATCCAGCAACACATATTCCACCGTAACCTTGCCACGGTTTGCATTTGAAGTGGCGATATAACGACGCACTGAGGCTAAGAAATCTTGAATATCCCAGCGATCATTGATCGGCATAATTTCGCTGCGTAATTTGTCATTGGGTGCATGCAATGAAATCGCTAATGCAACATCGATTTGCCCTGTCATTTGATCAAGACCAGAAACCACGCCCGAAGTGGACACGGTGACACGACGTTTTGACAAGCCAAAACCTAAATCATCCAGCATGATCTCTAACGCTGGGATCAAGTTTTTCATGTTGAGCAGAGGCTCGCCCATCCCCATCATTACTACGTTAGTAATCGGACGACGACCAGTCTCTTTCTCAAGGCCAATTTCTCTCGCTGCGCGCCAAACTTGCCCGATAATTTCAGACACTTTGAGGTTACGGTTAAAACCTTGCTGAGCCGTTGAACAGAATTTGCATTCCAGAGCACAGCCAACTTGGGAAGAGACGCACAAAGTCGCTCGGTCTTCCTCTGGGATGTAAACCGTTTCAACATCTTGATCTCCTACACGCATCGCCCACTTAATCGTGCCATCAGACGAATGTTGTGCTTGTGAAACGATCGGCGCGCGAATTTCACAGCGTTGTTGCAGTTGCTCACGCAGTTTCTTGTTGATATTGGTCATTTGTTCGAAGTCATCACAACCAAAATGGTAGATCCACTTCATGACCTGATCAGCGCGGAACGCTTTTTCACTGAGCTCTTCAGCAAAAAATTTACGCAGACCTTGGCGATCAAAATCAAGCAGATTGACTTTTTCAATAGTCATGTGGCCTCTCAACGACGGAAACAATAAATAAGGGCGCGAATTGTACAGCCTTTATGCAGTAACAACAAGGGTTGTACAACCCTTCAATTACTAAGTCATTCAATGCTTGGCGGATTGTTTTTACTCTACAGCTCCCAACCATACGAGTATAAAAAAGCCTCACAACGTGAGGCCTTAATCGAAAGAATTTGGGATAAAAAACGCCAAGATTAACGAGAGAAAATCTCTGATTCTGGGAAGAAAAAGGCGATTTCACGTGCCGCCGATTCAGGACTATCACTGCCATGAACTGAGTTATGGCGCATGCTTAATGCGTAATCAGCACGAATGGTTCCACATGCCGCTTCTTCTGGGTTAGTTTTACCCATTAATTCGCGGTAACGAGCAATAGCATCTTCACCTTCAAGCACTTGAGCCATGATAGGCCCAGAGGTCATAAATTCTTTTAGTGCTGGAAAAAACGCTTTGCCTTCATGCTCAGCATAAAAGCCGCTCGCTTGCTCTTCGTTCAAATGTACCATTTTCGCAGCGATAATACGCAAACCTGATTTTTCGATACGGTGATAGATTTCACCAATCAAGTTACGTTCTACCGCATCGGGTTTAATGATAGAAAATGTTCTTTCTAGAGCCATAAGGTTATCCTTTTTCTTTTGTTTTTTTAGTTATAGTGAACCGCCCAAAACAGAGAGTTGAGCGGTTTTTCATTATTGAGCTTGGTCGGTCAAAATGCGTGCTAATGTACGCACCCCCATCGCCGTTGCACCTGCGGCCCATTTATCGCTTGCTGATTTGCGGTAAGTACCAGCGCAATCAAAGTGCAGCCACCCTTTTTTGTAATCTTCAACAAAGTAAGAGAGGAAGGCCGCTGCGGTACTTGCTCCCGGTGAATAATCACCTGAGCTGATGTTAGAGAGATCCGCAAAGCTTGAAGGCAACATAGAGCGATGAAACTCAGCCAAAGGCAGAGGCCATAAGCCTTCTTTCTCTTGGTGAGCTGCCACCAATGCCTGCTGGGATAAGCTCTCATCAAAGCTGAGTAGTGCATGGTAATCATTGCCGAGTGCATTTTTGGCGGCACCCGTTAATGTCGCGCAATCAATAATAAGCTGTGGTTTTTGCTCATTGGCATAAATCAAGCCATCGGCCAACACTAGGCGGCCTTCTGCATCGGTGTTCATTATTTCAACTGTGGTGCCGTTTTTATAAGTGATGATATCACCCAGTTTCAAGGCGCGTCCGGAAACCATATTTTCTGCACAACACAAAATGAGTTTCACACGTTTATTAAAACCACGCATGATAGCCAAACCAAGGCCACCGGTGATCGTTGCAGCGCCCCCCATATCCGCTTTCATCGCCGACATAAAGTTGGACGTTTTTAAACTGTAACCACCAGAATCAAAAGTAATGCCTTTGCCAATTAAGCAAGCAAAAACAGGAGCACTTTCTTTTCCTGTCGGATTGTAATCGAGTTGCAGCATAGCTGATGTGCGCTCGGAGCCACGCCCAACCGCATAAATACCTTCCCAACCTTCGGTGAGTAGATCTTTATCTTTGACAATGCGGTAGCTGACATGCTCAGGCGCTAGCGATTTGATGAACTCAGCCGCCATGGTCGCTAACTGACGCGGCGCGACTTCTTCGGCGCTTTTATTGATGATATCGCGCGTCCATTCCGTCGCTTTAATACGATATTCTAACTCGGCTTGATCTGACTCACTCAGCGGTTGCCATTCTAGTGTGTTGAGTTTTTTCGCTTCACGATAACCTTGGTAGAAAGCCCAAATATTTTCTAAGTGCCAACCATCACCTTGTAGGCTGATAGCTCTGATAGCTTGCCCATCAAGCTTACGTGCCGCGCGCTGAACCGCGCTGAGTTCATGCTCACTCTCAATAGCATGAATTGTGGCACCATTTTCTGAAAACGAAACAATCGCCTTTTCTCCCCACTGAGGCTGGGCAGCTTGTTGGCTGATAAATACGGACATCTTTGTAGACATGGTTTCTCCTTGCCTGAATATGGCCTCACCTGTGCCATTACGATTAAATAACCAAGGGATGTTAGCATTTTGTAGGGTCAAAATGTCAACTTGATAAAAAAACGGACCATTCGGTCCGCTCTTTTTAGTTAAAATTGTTAACTCTGTGATGTTTTACTGAATAACCATCATGTTAGCAATAGTCTTAGTCGATCTCTTCCATCCAACATAGAATAATCGCTTCGAGAATTTTTTCGTTGGAACGGTTTGGCTCATCATCAAACTCTTCCAGTTCCATCACCCACTGGTGTAGATCCGTAAAACGTACATTTTTAGGATCTACGTCTGGGTATTGCTCACAAAGCTCGATCGCAATATCACGAGAATCGGTCCATTTCATTTTGCTTTCCTTTTACAAACAGTGAACGGGCGTTAATACGCTCAATAGGATTAATGATCTTCAGAAGCCAGATTGAGTGTGTACTTTGGAATTTCAACCACTAAATCTTCGTTAGCGACTCTAGCTTGGCAGCCAAGGCGAGATTCAGGTTCAAGACCCCACGCTTTATCAAGCATGTCATCTTCCAACTCATCACTCTCATCAAGTGAGTCAAACCCTTCGCGAACGATAATATGGCAAGTCGTGCATGCGCAGGATTTTTCACACGCATGTTCAATAGCGATACCATTTTTCAGCGCCACATCCAGTACGGTTTCTCCTGCTTGCGCTTCCAGAACGGCACCTTCAGGACAAAGCTCTTGGTGAGGTAACACAATAATCTTAGGCATAATTTTTCTCTTTAAATATCATCTACCGATTGACCAGCAAGTGCACTGCGAATGGATTTATCCATACGGCGTGAAGCAAAATCTTGGCTGGCTTTGTCTGTCTCTTTAATTCCTTGCTCGATGGCATCGGCGCTATCACCATTACGCAGCACAATTAAATCTTCTATTGCATTCAGAAGGATCTGCTTTTCTGACTCAGATAACAATTCATCACCATCGGCCTGTAAGGCAGAGATCAAACCTTCGATAACGCGATCGGCTTCTACACGTTGCTCTGCCAGAGCGCGAGTCTGCATATCTTGTTTGGCAAACGTCATCGAATCTCGCAGCATATTTGCTACTTCATTATCACTCAGTCCATACGAGGGCTTAACTTGAATTTCCGCCTGAACCCCCGTACTTTTTTCCATCGCTGTCACGGAGAGTAAGCCATCTGCATCAACTTGATAAGTTACGCGGATATGTGCGGCACCCGCCGTCATTGGTGGAATACCTTTTAGTGAAAAACGAGCCAATGAGCGGCAATCGTCTACCATCTCACGTTCGCCCTGCACCGTATGGATGCTCATGGCTGTTTGACCGTCTTTGAAGGTGGTGAATTCTTGAGCTTTCGCAACAGGAATGGTGGTGTTACGTGGGATGATTTTTTCCACTAAGCCACCCATGGTTTCAATACCCAGCGACAGGGGAATTACATCCAGCAGTAACATTTCTGAATCGGGTTTATTACCCACCAAAATGTCGGCTTGAATTGCTGCACCAATCGCGACAACTTCATCAGGGTTGATGCTAGTTAGTGGTGTGCGACCAAAAAATTCACCAACTAAATCTCGAACCAGTGGCGTACGAGTTGAACCGCCGACCATCACCACTTCCAACACTTCATCTGCAGTAATCTCGGCATCTTTGAGTGCTCGACGACACGATAGTAAGGTTCTTTTTACTAGTGGCGTGATGAGTTGGTTAAACTCATCGCGAGTTAAACGCCCTTGCCAACCCAGCACAGAAACCTCGACACTATCGGTATCAGATAAGGCAATTTTCGCTTCGGTGGCCGCATCAAGCAATGCTCGTTGCTGCTCTGCACTGAGGGGTTCAGCTAAGCCGATTTGGCTCAAAAAATGGTCAGCAATCAAATGGTCAAAATCATCACCACCGAGCGCGGAATCACCACCAGTCGCAAGTACCTCAAACACGCCTTTCGACAGACGTAAGATAGAGATATCAAACGTACCGCCACCTAAATCATAAACCGCAATCACACCTTCTTGCGCTGAGTCTAAACCATAGGCAATCGCTGCAGCGGTAGGTTCATTGAGTAAACGCAGTACGTGCAAGCCGGCAAGTTGAGCGGCATCTTTGGTGCCCACGCGTTGCGCATCATCAAAATAAGCAGGTACGGTAATCACCACACCCGCTAATTCACCACCTAACGACGCTTCGGCACGCTGAGCAAGAGATTGAAGAATATCGGCGGAAACTTGAATCGGGTTCTTATCACCTTGAGCCGTTTGCAAAATAGGCAAACCGTTGTCACTGGCTTTGAAGCGATAAGGCAATGTGGGATAACGCGCCTGAATGTCAGCCAGTGAACGGCCGATCAAACGCTTCACAGAAATGATGGTATTAGCAGGATCAACTTGCGCGTGTGCTCTGGCATCGAAGCCTACGCAACGCTCTTGAGCCGAATAGTGGACCACCGAAGGGAGGATCGAGCGTCCTTGTTCATCAGCAAGCGTCGTCGCATTACCGCTTCGAACCGATGCGACTAATGAGTTGGTTGTCCCCAAGTCGATACCCGCTGCGAGTTTATGCTGATGCGGCGCAGAGCTTTGACCGGGTTCTGCAATTTGAAGTAATGCCATGGGTTGGTCCTTATTATCGAACTAGCCGAGTAACTGTTCTTCGACTCTTTCTATTTCATTTTTGAGCTTGGCAATAAATTTAAGCTTGCGAACCGTATCAGCCGCAAGGTTCCATTGAGCATGATTAAGTTGTTGCTCAACCAAGGTAAGATGCTGTTTATACATCTTGCTGACTCTGTTTTCAAAATCGAATAACGCACTTTCAACATCAGGCTGTGAGGCGATGGCTTCAAGCTCTTCTCGCAGCTCCATTTGCTCCATTAAAAACAACGGATCTTGCATGGTTTGGTGTTCTGCGCGTAACTCTATGCCTTGTTCAAGCAACAAGTATTCTGCGCGGCTGATCGGCGATTTTAATGTTTGATAAGCATCATTGATTTGCGAGGCGTTTTGCACAGCAAGCAGGCGATCTCGCTCAGACGCAGTGGCAAAATTGTCGGGATGAAACCGTTTTTGCAGCGCACGAAACTGAGAAGAAAGAAGGCTACCATCCAGTGCAAACTGACTTGGTAGCCCAAATAATTCAAAATAGTTCATTAACACATTGCTCCTAGTGCTCGACACTAGGCTCAAGCGAGCCTAGTCACGCCGAAAGCCAATCCGTTACACGTTGAAGCTTTCACCACAACCACATTCGCTTTTTGCATTCGGGTTGTTGAACTCAAAACCTTCGTTTAGCCCTTCTTTGACATAGTCAAGCTGTGTGCCATCAAGATAGACGAGGCTTTTCGAATCGATAATCACTTTGACACCATGATCTTCAAACACTTCGTCTTCTTCGTTAACGTCATCAACGAATTCAAGCACGTAAGCCATACCCGAGCAGCCTGTTGTTTTCACTCCAAGACGTAAACCTACGCCTTTGCCTCGGTTATCTAGGAATGCTCGAACGCGATGCGCTGCTGTTTCAGTTAAGGTAATGGCCATACTACAACCTTAGATTCTTAGTTTGAACTTATGGGAGTGAACCATCATTCACTCCCTTAATATTATTGTTGGTGTTTCTTTTTATAATCGGCAACGGCAGCTTTGATCGCATCTTCCGCCAAAATCGAACAGTGAACTTTCACTGGTGGAAGCTCTAGCTCTTCCGCGATTTCAGAGTTCTTAATCGCTGCCGCTTCGTCAATGCTCTTGCCTTTCACCCATTCAGTAACCAGTGAGCTCGAAGCAATCGCGCTACCACAACCGTAGGTTTTAAATTTTGCATCTTCAATGATGCCTTCTGGCGTCACTTTAATTTGTAGCTTCATTACGTCGCCACAAGCTGGAGCGCCAACCATACCACTACCAATGGTTGGATCTTCTTTATCAAAAGAGCCAACATTACGTGGGTTTTCATAGTGATCAATTACTTTTTCGCTGTATGCCATGATAGTTACCTCTAATCCTCTATTTCCTTGGGAATAAACCAGTGCCTTTTAAAGGACTAGTGATGTGCCCATTCAACGGTGTTTAAATCCACACCCTCTTGATACATATCCCATAGAGGAGACATGTCACGTAATTTGCTTACGGCTACGCGGATTTGTTCAACGGCGTAGTCCACTTCCTCTTCGGTCGTAAAACGGCCAAATGAGAAACGAATTGAGCTGTGCGCCATTTCATCGTTCAAACCAAGCGCACGCAGTACATATGACGGCTCTAAGCTAGCCGACGTACAAGCACTACCTGATGATACCGCTAAGTCTTTTAAAGACATCAGTAGCGATTCGCCTTCAACAAAGGCAAAACTAATATTCAGGTTGTGCGGAACACGCTGATCTAAATCGCCATTCACACTCACGGCTTCCATGTCTTGTACACCAGCGAGTAGACGATCACGCAATGCTTTTGCGTGGTCAAAATCTTTTTGCATGTCTTGCTTAGCAATACGGAATGCTTCACCCATACCTACGATTTGGTGCGTTGGTAATGTGCCTGAACGGAAACCACGTTCATGGCCGCCACCGTGCATTTGCGCTTCAAGACGGATACGAGGTTTACGGCGAACATATAATGCGCCAATCCCTTTAGGTCCATACGCTTTATGCGCTGAAAGGGAGATAAGATCCACTTTCATTTCTTGCACATCAAGGGGAATTTTACCGGCAGATTGCGCTGCATCTACGTGGAAAATTATCTTGCGTTCACGGCAAAGCTCACCGATCGCCATGATGTCCTGAATTACGCCAATTTCGTTGTTCACGTGCATGATCGACACCAAAATTGTGTCATCACGCATTGCCGCTTCTAATTTTTTTAGATCAATCAAGCCATTCGATTCTGGCTCAAGATAGGTCACCTCATAACCTTCACGCTCAAGCTGACGACATGGATCAAGCACCGCTTTATGCTCGGTTTTACAGGTAATGATATGCTTACCTTGCTTGGCATAGAAATGCGCCACACCTTTGATCGCGAGGTTATCTGACTCTGTCGCACCGGATGTGAATACGATTTCGCGAGGATCAGCATTAAGCAGTTCAGCAATTTGCTCACGCGCAGTGTCTACGGCTTCTTCTGCCTGCCAGCCATAACGGTGCGATCGCGATGCTGGATTACCAAAAACACCATCCATCGTCATGTACTGAACCATCTTTTCAGCCACGCGAGGGTCAACTGGACAGGTAGCTGAATAGTCAAAATAAATAGGCAGTTTCATTTTCTACTCCAATGTAAACATTGCCGCTATGAGCGGGCATTAAGACCTACGGGCACCGAGCCGATAATCACGGTATTGGTATTTTTATTGGTTAACCCGTGGTTCACCGTCAGGCCCAAGCCTTGGCGGTCAGAAATTTCTAGTACTTCATTATCAATCATTAACTCGCCAAGAGTAATGTTGTTCAGAAAATCACTAATGCGAGAGCTAAGATCTCGCCATAACGTATGTGTTAAGCAGCGAGTACCACCTTGGCAGTCGGCTCTTCCATTACATTTTGTTGCATCAACTGATTCATCAACAGCGGCAATCACAGTACCAATCGAAATTGAGCAGGCATCTGCACCTAAGCGGTATCCACCACCTGGACCACGCACACTAGCAACTAGCCCCGCTTTACGCAGTTTAGAAAACAGCTGCTCAAGGTAAGAGAGCGAAATGCCTTGCCGTTCGGAAATATCCGCCAGTGGCACTGGGGTTTGTTGCGAATGCAGAGCCACATCTAACATGGCTGTAACCGCATATCTTCCTTTAGATGTAAGTCTCATATCACCGTATCCACATTGATTATGTGGTTGGAATTTTTCCATACCTGACTAAATAGGTCAAGTATTTATTTGACTAATTTAGTCAGGTATTTAACCCTATTATTAATCTGGATAATTATTGATTGCTGCGATGCTTCTCAATTGAGGTCAACACACCACGTAATATATTGATTTCTTGAGACTCTGGACGCGAACGAGAAAATAGCCGACGGAGTTTATTCATGATCTGTCCCGGTTGTTCTTTTGAAATAAACTGTGTCTGTATCATTACCTTTTCAAGATGCTGATAGAACATTTCCAATTCGTGATGCAGAGGATACGCTTCTTCTGGCTGGGCTTGATAACCTTTTTTTTCATTATTTAGATAGGCAACACGCAGCTCATAACTCAATGTTTGTACGGCCATAGCAAGGTTTAACGAACTGTATTCAGGATTAGCCGGAATGCATACATGAAAATGGCATTTTTGCAGTTCATCGTTGGTCAGCCCGGTTTTTTCTCGGCCAAACACTAAAGCAACCGGGTATTGCTGCCCCTCTTGCGCCAATTTTTCTCCACATTCACGTGGTTCAAGCATTGGCCATTCTAAAGTTCGTGAGCGTGCACTTGACCCAACCACCAGGCCACAATCTGCGACAGCCTGCTCTAGCGTATCCACGACCTCCGCATTTAAAGCAATGTCGCTTGCTCCAGCAGCTAGAGCGATCGCTTGAGCGTCTACCTCGCATTGAGGCGAAACCAAAATCATTTTACTTAGGCCCATGACCTTCATCGCTCGGGCAGCAGAACCAATATTTCCTGAATGAGATGTCCCTACTAAAATGATTTTTACATTGTCTAGCATTACGTTGTACGCCACTCTATTTTAAACGACAGAATACTAACATAAACCTGACTAAAATGGTCAGGTCCTTTAGCTACACATGAACAACCGAGCAAAAAATAGCCACTTCCTTTTTAATAAAACTTTGTTATACTGCTGCCCGCTTTTTCGTTCTTTAACATCCGTTGGGAAAACTGTATGCATCCAATGCTAAACATTGCTATTCGCGCTGCGCGAAAAGCTGGTAACCATATTGCTAAATCACTAGAAAATACTGAGAAAATCGAAACAACTCAGAAAGGGACTAATGACTTTGTTACTAACGTAGACAAAGAAGCAGAAACTATGATCATCGATACAATCAAAAGTTCTTACCCAGAACACAGTATCGTTGCTGAAGAAAACGGGCTTATCGACGGTAAAGATAAGGACGTTCAATGGATCATCGACCCACTGGATGGCACAACAAACTTCGTCAAAGGTTTACCCCACTTCGCCGTTTCCATCGCGGTTCGCATTAAAGGCAAAACAGAAGTTGCTTGTGTTTATGACCCAATGCGCAATGAGCTGTTTACCGCTCAACGTGGTGCTGGTGCGCAATTAAACAACTCACGCCTTCGTGTTAAACAGTTAAAAGATCTTCAAGGCACTATTCTCGCTACTGGTTTCCCATACAAACAAAAGCAACATGCCGAATCTTTCATGAAAATCATGTCTGCACTGTTTGTTGAATGTGCTGATTTCCGTCGTACCGGTTCTCCTGCGCTTGATTTATGTTACCTAGCTTCAAACCGTGTCGATGGTTACTTTGAACTGGGTTTAAGACCTTGGAATTTAGCCGCTGGCGAGCTGATCGCTCGTGAAGCAGGCGTTATTCTTACCGATTTCTCTGGCGGTACTGAATACATGAAATCGGGCAACATTGTAGGTTCAAGTGCCCGTGGTGTTAAAGCGATTCTGAAACACATTCGTGATAACGGTAACAGCGCTATTCTTAAATAGGTTGCACTAAATACCATCAACACCGTCAAAATTGATTCAAGCCTCGTATAGCAATATACGAGGCTTTTTTAGTTTCGTTTTATACTTTGCTACTTAGAGTGACAGCGGTGAGATGGTTAGAAAAAAGCCGCAGAATATTCTGCGGCTTTGGCTATTTAAGAAACTTTCAGTCTGCTAAGGAAGTTCGTCGAACTCCGCACCCTCTTTTTCCACTTGAGGTGGAAGTAGGTGCTCACGGGTAATTCCTAATTTCAATGCCAACGCTGACGCAACATAGATAGATGAATAAGTACCCACGGTGATACCGAGCAGTAAAGCGGTGGCAAAACCATGTATGTTCGCCCCACCTTGCACAAAGAGTGCGATCACCACCAGCAAGGTGGTTCCCGATGTAATCAAAGTCCGGCTCAAGGTTTGGGTAATTGAGCTGTTCATGATCTCAGCTGAATCACCTTTACGCAATTTACGGAAGTTTTCACGGATACGGTCAAATACCACAATCGTATCGTTGAGCGAGTAACCGACAACGGTCAGCAAAGCGGCAACAATCGTTAAATCAACCTCAATTTGCATAATAGAGAAGATGCCAAGCGTGATGATCACATCGTGTGCAAGTGACATCACCGCACCCGCAGCGAGCCGCCATTCAAAACGAACAGAGACATAAAGCAAAATACAGATGAGCGAAGCCAAAATTGCTAAGCCTCCGGCTTCAGCTAATTCATCGCCCACATTCGGGCCAACGAACTCAATACGGCGCATCTCGACACTTTTTCCTGTCCCCTCTTTAATAGCAGAAAGAATTTGGTTGCCTAACGTCTCGCCAACCATGTCAGCACGTGGACGAAGACGAACCATCACTTCGCGCGCGGAACCGAAATTCTGCACCGTCGCATCGCCAAACCCTTTCGCTTCCAAAGCACTGCGGATATCTTCAAGATTAGCTGGGTGTTCAAACCCAACTTCAATCAAAGTACCGCCGGTGAAGTCCAGTCCCCAGTTCAACCACTTGGTTGATAAAGTGAAAATAGACGCACCAATCATTAAAAGAGAGAATAAAAACGCAAATTTAGACCAACGCATAAAGTCGATCGTTTTATCTGCTTTTAGAATCTGAAACATAGTAATTCCTAGCCTTAGATCGACAATTTTTTAATGCGTTTACCACCATATAACAGGTTCACAATACAGCGAGTCCCGATAATAGCGGTAAACATTGAGGTTAAAATACCGATAGAAAGTGTGACGGCAAACCCTTTGATGGCTCCAGTACCCACAGCAAATAGAATGATTGCCGTAATCAACGTAGTGATGTTGGCATCAGCAATGGTACTGAACGCGTTAGCATAGCCTTGGTGGATAGCTTGTTGTGGGTTTCGTCCATCACGGAGCTCTTCACGAATACGCTCGAAGATCAGAACGTTAGCATCCACGGCCATACCAACCGTCAATACGATGCCCGCAATACCCGGCAAGGTCATTGTCGCCCCTGGGATCATCGACATCACACCAATAATGAGCACAAGGTTCGCCATCAATGCAATATTGGCAATCAAGCCAAAACCACGGTAGTAAAGCAGCGTAAAGAGCATCACCGCAACCATACCCCAGATGCAGGCTTGAATGCCCATATCGATATTTTGCTGCCCCATTGATGGACCAATGGTACGCTCTTCAACAATAGAGATTGGCGCAATTAACGCACCTGCACGCAGTAAAAGTGCAAGGTTTTGAGCTTCTGCAGCAGAATCAATTCCCGTGATACGGAAGTTACGCCCAAGAGCCGACTGAATCGTTGCTTGGTTGATCACTTCTTCATGCTTATCCAGAATCACTTTGCCATCAGGTGTCCGACGGCCGCTGTCTTTGTACTCTGCAAATACCGTTGCCATAAGCTTGCCAATGTTCTTTTTAGAGAACGCCGACATCTTATTTCCGCCTTCGCTATCTAACGAAATGTTCACTTGCGGGCGACCATATTCATCCATGCTAGAGCTGGCATCCGTGATACTTTGACCACCTAGAATCACGCGTTTTTTCAAGACAACCGGGCGACCATTACGATCAGATTTGATTTCACTCCCAGCAGGAGCACGACCAGAAGCCGCGGCGGCTAAATCAGCCTTGTCATCAACTTCACGAAACTCAAGAGTCGCGGTTGCGCCAAGAATTTCTTTAGCACGAGCAGTATCTTGAACCCCCGGTAACTCAACCACAATGCGGCTGGCACCTTGACGCTGTACTAAGGGTTCAGCAACCCCTAACTCGTTAACACGGTTACGCAAAATCGTGATGTTCTGCTCAACGGCGTAATTTCGAACTTCCTGCAAACGCTGCTCAGTAAATTGAGCAATCAGCGCAAAGCGACCGTCAGCCTTAGACGTAGTAAAAGTCATATCAGGATGTTTCGACGTTAATGCTTGCTGTGCTTGCTCTAATTGCTCATCGTCACGCAAAGTGACTTCCACTCGATCGTTGCCCACTGAGCGAATAGCGCGGTAGCGAATTTTGTCATCACGCAGTTCGCTGCGAAACGCTTCTTCTTGCTGGCCAATCAATTTTTCCATTGCGGCATCCATATCCACTTCCATTAAAAAGTGAACACCACCACGCAGATCAAGGCCAAGCTTCATCGGTGCCGCGCCAATAGATTCCAACCAAGAAGGCGTTGAAGGAGCAAGGTTAAGTGCAACAATTGTATCTTTGCCTAACGCTTCACTCACCACATCACGCGCACTGATTTGAGTATCGGTATCGTTAAATCGAACAAGAATTGATCCATTCTCTAGAGCAATGGATTTATGAGAAAGGCTCTCTTTATCAAGAGCTTTGGTGACAGCATCCAGCGTTGACATATCAACAGAGGCGCCACGCGCCCCTGTAATTTGAATTGCCGGATCTTCACCGTAAATATTTGGAAGTGCATATAAAGCAGAGAGAGTGATGGCGAACACCACTAACAAATACTTCCATAACGGATAACGGTTTAGCACAGCAAGGATCCTTTAGCTGTTATAAAGACTTAAGCGTACCTTTTGGTAGCACCGCTGTAATGAAATCTTTTTTGATCACAATTTCATTGTTCACATTCAGTTCGATAGAGATGTAATCGCTGTCTTCTGCGATTTTAGTGATTTTACCCACTAAACCGCCACTGGTTAACACTTCATCACCTTTAGTCATGGCGGCCATCAAACTTTTATGCTCTTTAACACGTTTGGCTTGTGGGCGGTAAATCATGAAGTAGAAAATAACCGCAAACATACCAAGCATGATCAGCATTTCATAACCGCCACCTTGTGATGCACCTTCACCTGCTGCGTGTGCTACAGAAATTAAACTCATTGAAAACGTCCTCTAAAATATTGTTGTGTAATGTGATTCTAATTGGGCTGCGTTGGCTTAATTTCAAGTTTATCACTTCACAAATTAAGCAAAACGCAGCAAAACCGTTATTGGCCCATTGGTGGAACTTCACGATTGCGAC
Source organism: Vibrio sp. B1-2 (assembly GCF_963888445.1). Classification (NCBI taxonomy): domain Bacteria; kingdom Pseudomonadati; phylum Pseudomonadota; class Gammaproteobacteria; order Vibrionales; family Vibrionaceae; genus Vibrio; species Vibrio sp. B1-2. The sequence goes on along the minus strand of NZ_CAWPJH010000004.1, from coordinate 25,922 downwards.
GAGCATAAAACTCCTCAACAAACGCGTCGAAGCGATCTTCTTCAATCGCTAAACGAATGCTTGCCATCAGGCGTTGGTAATAACGTAAGTTATGAATAGTATTTAAACGCGCACCCAGAATTTCGTTACAACGATCCAGATGGTGTAAATACGACTTCGAATAATTTTTGCAAGTGTAACAGTCACAATGCGGATCCAGCGCAGTTGTATCGGTTTTATGTACTGCATTACGGATCTTGATCACACCACCCGTCACAAATAGATGGCCATTACGTGCATTTCGCGTTGGCATCACACAGTCAAACATATCGATACCGCGACGTACCCCTTCCACTAAGTCTTCAGGTTTACCGACACCCATCAGGTAGCGTGGTTTATCTTCTGGCAATTGTGGACAGGTGTGCTCAAGTACACGGTGCATGTCTTCTTTAGGTTCACCCACCGCTAAGCCACCAACAGCGTAGCCATCAAATCCGATCTCGGTTAAGCCTTTCACGGAAACATCACGCAAATCTTCGTAAACACTGCCTTGCACGATACCAAATAGCGAGTTGGTGTTCTCTAATTTGTCGAAATGGTCACGTGAACGCTGCGCCCAACGTAAAGACATCTCCATTGATTTTTTCGCTTCGTCGTGCGTCGCAGGGTACGGCGTACACTCATCGAAAATCATCACAATGTCAGAGCCCAGATTTTTTTGAATTTCCATCGACTTTTCTGCGTCCATGAAAATCTTGTCACCATTTACTGGGTTACGAAAATGCACCCCTTCTTCCGTGATTTTGCGAATATCACCCAAGCTAAACACTTGGAAACCACCTGAATCGGTGAGGATCGGGCCTTGCCAGTTCATAAAATCATGCAAGTCGCCGTGCATTTTCATCACTTCTTGGCCAGGGCGCAGCCACAGGTGAAAAGTATTACCGAGCAAAATTTCTGCGCCCGTCTCTTTTACTTCTTCCGGTGTCATGCCCTTTACTGTGCCGTAAGTACCTACAGGCATGAATGCCGGTGTTTGCACAGTGCCACGTTCAAAGGTTAATTGCCCACGGCGAGCATTTCCGTTTTTCTTTTTAAGTTCGTATGTTAACTTCACGAAGCCTCCAATGTCAGAGAAACAGTCTGACGTATCATGATTAGGTGCAAGCACCCCTCTAGAGCGGTCGCCAATTCCTAGCGAAAAACGAAGCGGAGCTTCTTCTCCTAGCGTAATGCTAGCACTCGTTAATTGGTGTTCTTGGTGATAAACATCGCATCACCATAACTAAAGAAACGATATTGATGTTTCACGGCATGCGCGTACGCGGCCATAGTATGCTCATAACCTGCAAAAGCGCTGACGAGCATAATCAGTGTCGACTCTGGTAAGTGGAAGTTAGTGATTAAGCAATCCACCAACTGGTACTCATAACCAGGGAAGATAAAAATTTCAGTATCGCCAAAAAAAGGAACCAGCTCAGTGCCCTTTTTAAGCGCATCTTGCGCGGCACTTTCCAGTGAGCGCACCGACGTAGTTCCAACAGCGATCACTCGACCACCACGCGCTTTCGTCGCGTTGACGGCATCGACTACCTCTTGTGGCACTTCAACATATTCTGCATGCATATGGTGATCGTGAATATTGTCGACTCGTACTGGCTGGAAGGTTCCAGCGCCAACATGCAAAGTTACATAAGTAAATTCGACGCCTTTCGCTTTGATTTGCTCAAGCAGAGCCTCATCGAAATGCAAACCGGCGGTCGGTGCAGCGACAGCTCCCGGTTTTTGGTTGTATACGGTTTGATAACGCTCTTTATCAGCATCTTCATCAGGGCGGTCAATGTAAGGCGGCAACGGCATATGGCCAATCTCGTTTAAGATCTCCAGTACCGTCTTTGACGCTGTAAAACGAATCTCGAACAGCGCATCATGGCGAGCCACCATGTGTGCATGATATTCGTCATGCTCTCCTAAATACAACTCACTGCCCGGTTTTGGCGGCTTAGATGAGCGAACATGAGCTAAAATCGTCTGTTCATCCAACATTCGTTCGACCAATACTTCCAGTTTGCCGCCTGAAGCTTTGCGCCCAAACATGCGAGCCGGGATGACACGTGTATTGTTAAAAACCAATAAATCGCCGGGCTGAACTCGGTCAAGAACGTCTTTAAATGAGCCATCCGCCAGTTCACCGCTGTTACCGTCTAATTGCAGTAAGCGACTCGCCGTACGTTCAGCCGTTGGGTAACGAGCAATCAGCTCATCGGGAAGTTCAAAGTGAAAGTCTGAAACTTGCATAGTTCTTATCTTGTTCGTTTTGAGTGGATGACGTAATTTTTTTAAGCGCCGTAGTATATACGTAAACACCTTCGCTCGTCAGACCCAGATCTAAATTTAATGTAATTAAACATGAAAATGGCACCCAATCTTTACGCATCAATCAAAGTAAAAATAGCGGGAGCTCTCAGATATTTTGCGCAGAAAAAACTATAGTTGAATCAGGTCAATAATAAAAAGGAGCTCGTTATGATCAAAATAGAAGACATGATGACTCGCAACCCCCATACCCTGTTGCGTACACACACGTTAGCCGATGCTAAGCACACTATGGAAGCGTTGGATATTCGCCACATCCCTATCGTCGATCCACACAAAAAACTACTCGGTATCATTACTCATCGAGATATTCTTGCCGCGCAAGAGTCGAGCTTAAAAAACATCCCTGAAGATCAATCATATACACTGACAACACCGTTATATGAGGTGATGCATACTGAAATTATGACGGTTGACCCGCGAGCTGGGTTAAAAGAGAGTGCTATCTACATGCAAAAACATAAAGTAGGCTGCTTACCCGTTGTAGATAAAGGCCAACTAGTGGGCATTATTACTGACACGGACTTTATTGGGGTAGCTGTTACCTTACTTGAGCTACAAGAAGAGAGTGAACCGGACGAAGTCGATATTGAATAACGCTCACTCCCTAATATAAGTGCCTCACATAAAAAAGAGCGGCTTACGCCGCTCAAAGGTGTTACACAGATAATGATTGGGAAGTATCGCTAATTAAAATTGGTCTTCTTCAGTAGAGCCCGTTAACGCGGTCACGGAAGAGCTGCCACCTTGGATGGTATTGGTCATCCGGTCAAAGTAACCCGTTCCCACCTCTTGTTGGTGTGCAACAAAGGTATAACCTCTTGATGCTGCTTCAAACTCTGGACGCTGAACTTTCTCAACGTAATGACGCATACCTTCGCCTTGCGCGTAAGCATGTGCTAACTCAAACATGTTGTACCACATGTTATGAATGCCCGCTAAGGTGATGAATTGATATTTGTACCCCATGTCCGACAACTCTTGCTGGAAACGAGCAATGGTGTCTGCATCCAAGTTTTTCTCCCAGTTGAAAGAGGGAGAACAGTTATAAGCCAGCAGTTGATCTGGGTATTGCGCTAGAATTGCTTCGGCAAATTGGCGGGCTTCATCCAAATCAGGCTTAGCGGTTTCACACCACACGAGATCAGCATACGGCGCGTAAGCGAGACCGCGTGAAATCGCTTGCTCAATCCCAGCATTCACGCGATAGAAACCTTCTTGAGTACGCTCACCTTGGATAAAATCACGATCGTATGCGTCGCAATCCGAGGTCAGTAGATCCGCCGCGTTTGCATCAGTACGAGCAATGACCAAAGTGGTTGTCCCTGATACGTCAGCGGCCAAACGTGCCGCAATCAATTTTTGAACCGCTTCTTGAGTCGGAACCAGAACCTTGCCGCCCATGTGTCCGCATTTTTTTACTGACGCCAACTGATCTTCAAAGTGCACACCGGCCGCCCCTGCTTCAATCATCGACTTCATCAACTCGTAAGCATTGAGCACGCCACCAAAACCGGCTTCAGCATCAGCAACAATCGGTAAGAAGTAATCAATACCACCTTCATCTTCCGGTGATTTTCCAGCCGCCCACTGAATTTGATCGGCACGACGAAACGAGTTGTTGATGCGCTTGACCACCGATGGAACAGAATCGACTGGATAGAGCGATTGGTCTGGGTACATGGTGGAAGCGGTGTTGTTGTCTGCCGCTACTTGCCAGCCGGAGAGATAAATCGCCTCAATTCCCGCTTTGGCTTGTTGTACCGCTTGACCACCTGTCAATGCACCCAAACAGTTCACATAACCTTTTTTGGCACTGCCGTTAACCAGTGACCACAATTTATCAGCGCCACGTTGGGCCAAGGTGTTGGCTGGAGTGATTGAACCGCGCAGGTCAACCACTTCAGCAGCAGTATAAGTACGCTTTACATTTTTCCAGCGTGGGTTGGTTGCCCAATCTTTTTCTAGAGCTTCGATTTGTTGGCGGCGAGTTAATGTCATGGTCTATCCCTCTTATTTTGATGCGCAAGCGCACTGTCATCCTTTTCTCAGCAGTACGACCTATTCTGCTTTTGAAAACAGCTTCACGTTATTGGTTGTCAGTAATTGGTTATTAGTTATTGGTTTTAAATCTCATCAATCTAGGTAGTCATAACCCGGAACGGTGAGAAAATGTGTCAGCTCATCGCTGGTAGTTAAGCGAGCCATCAATTGTGCCGCTTCGCTAAATCGTCCTTGTGCAAATCGCTGCGTGCCGATTTCCTGTTTCACGACTTCAATTTCTTGCGCAAGATACTGCTCAAAAAGCGCTTTGGTAACAATCTGACCGTTATCCAAGGCTTTTCCATGCTTGATCCATTGCCATATTGACGCTCGAGAAATCTCTGCGGTCGCCGCATCTTCCATCAAACCATAAATGGGGACACAGCCATTGCCGGAGATCCATGCTTCGATGTACTGAAGTGCAACTCGAATATTATGACGCATGCCATGCTCGGTACGTTCCCCTTCACATGGAGTCAGCAGCTCATTGGCATAAATCGGCGCATCAGACAGACGCGTAACATCTAATTGGTTACAACGCTCGCCAAGTACTTGGTCAAAGACCGCTTTTGCCGTATCCGCTAAACCGGGATGGGCAACCCAAGTACCGTCATGACCATTATTGGCTTCGAGCAATTTATCGTGATGAATTTTATCGAGAACCAACTGATTTTCTTGGGGATCTTTAGCTGGAATGAACGCGGCCATACCGCCCATCGCAAATGCGCCACGCTTATGACAGGTGTAGATCAGTAAGCGTGAATAGGCGTTAAGAAACGGCTTTTCCATTGTGACAACTTGGCGATCTGGTAGCACCCGATCCGGATAATTTTTCAATGTCTTGATATAACTGAAAATGTAATCCCAGCGGCCACAATTTAAGCCGACAATGTGTTCTTTAAGCGAGAACAATATTTCGTCCATCTCGAACACGGCGGGTAAGGTTTCAATCAATACGGTGGCTTTAATGGTGCCAGTTTCTAACCCAAAATACTCTTCGGTAAAATGGAAAACGTCACTCCACCACTTTGCTTCTTGATAGGCCTGAAGTTTTGGAAGATAAAAATAAGGGCCACTGCCTTTTTTAAGCAATGATTTATAGTTGTTGTAAAAGTAGAGTGCAAAATCAAACAGCGAACCCGGAATACTTTGCCCTGCATATTTAACATGCTTTTCTTTAAGGTGCAGACCGCGTACCCGACAAATGAGCACCGCTGGGTTATCTTTAAGCTGGTAGCACTTACCATTGTCAGGATTGGTATAGCTAATGGTTCCTTCAATGGCATCACGCAAATTGACTTGCCCATCCAGCACTTTATCCCATGCTGGTGACATCGAATCCTCAAAATCCGCCATGAACACTTTGACGTTAGCATTCAATGCATTGATCACCATTTTTCGGTCGGTTGGCCCCGTAATCTCCACTCGACGATCTTGTAAATCGTGTGGGATACCGAGAATTTTCCAGCTTCCTTCGCGAATATCTTGCGTATCCTTGAGAAAATCCGGCAGTTCTCCGTTATCAATACGTGTTTGTCGCTCTTCTCGTGCATCCAGCAGCGAATCAACACGGCTTGCAAATTTAGCACACAGAGTGGACAAGAAGATTTGGGCTTCTGAAGGGAAAATAGCTTGGTGATGTGGGCCAACGGCACCAACAACCTCAAGCTTGGCTTCGTGGTGTTCTTTGCTGAGTGCTAACTCTGTTTCTGGGGTCTGTGCAAACATAACGTTCTTCCTTAAAACCATTCCAACTACATTTGTAATTTAAAAACCACAAATTCAAATGCTCATTTTTTGCTATCCACTGACTTATCTCTACCGACACTTTCTCTCAGTCAATCCAATATTTCAAGCCTAACCAAGCTAGACATAAGTCTTACAAAACCTTATTAAACCTTACATCAACTCATCATTCAGCAAAAGAGACAAAGTTAATGAAAGGTTAAAAACAAAGTTTTATCCCGTTTCAAACCTATGTTTGATTTCCTTGTCAAATATGAAAGTTATTACGTTATTTTATTACACAACTCAAAAAGGCAGATTTTAGTTTTAAACAGACGTTCGAAATGATGTGAGACGCAGTAAGGCTTGAATTTACGACTAACCGAGCGAGACAGATGCCTTATTTTTAAACGCAAGAGAAAATAGGATGTGTAAAATTGTGGCTGTAAAGATTTTTGATTTTATGAAAACTTCATCAAGAATTGTTTGTAAAATTTTACAAGTTTAAAAACACTAACAGAATAAAAAACTGAAAAAAGCCACATTAAAAGTGACTTTTTGATTTTTTAGGCAAAGGAAAGAGTAAGACTAATCGCTAAAGTAAACCAGAAACCACATCCGCTAACTGCTTAAAAGTGTGAGTTCGCGATGAACTTGGCCGCCAAACTAAACCAATCTCTCGATACGCTTGCTGGCCAGGAGGCTCGATGACCACTAAATTTTGGTTTTCAACTAAGCCATGATTGATTGCCATTTGTGGAATGAAAGTCGTCCCTAAACCATTGGCGACCATCTGCACTAAGGTATGTAAACTGGTTGCGGTAAATGGATTAATTTTCTCTTTGGCGGTTAACTTGCAAGCCGACACAGCATGATCCGTTAAACAGTGCACATTTTCGAGCAAAAACACCGATTCATCAGGCAGGTCAGCATACTTGATTGGCACACGGATGCTATCCATTTGATGACGGCTGATCACCATTTTGAATGGATCAATCCCCACGACTCTACTCTCCATTTTGCCGATATCGACAGGCAAAGCCAAAATCAACACATCAAGCTCTCCATGACGCAGTGCTGCCAAAAGGTTCGTCGTCGTATCTTCTCGTAATAATAAGTTCAACTTCGGAAAGCGGACATTCACTTCTTGCACTAAATCACACAGTAAAAATGGGGCAATGGTTGGAATACAACCCAGCTTAAGCTGACCTTGCATCTCATCGCCTTGGCAAACCTTGCCGAGTTCCACTAAATCTTGTCCTTTGGCAAGTAACTCTCTTCCTTGGCTAACAACCAGCTCTCCTGCTTGAGTAAACACTAACGGAGCTTTCTTATCCTTTTCATAAAGCGGGCAACCTATTAATTCCTCTAAATTTTGGATCCCTTTACTTAGGGTAGATTGACTAACAAAACAACGTTCAGCGGCATCACTAAAGTGCCGTGTTTCGTAGAGTGTTACTAAATAGTGCAACTGCTTCAAACTGGGCCATTTATTCATCGTTCTACTACTATCTTATTTGAGTGCCGTTTCTGATTCCGTCATTAGAGCTCATCGCTTTTTTCGATGAGACTAATCTATTTATTTCGCTTTTTACTATCCTACAATCTGTACTATAGTTTGTCTCGTTCAAAAACGGACTGGACCAGTGCTCATCACTGGTTTGGAACTAAACCTTATTCTTAGGAGCAAAAAAATGGTACTAGTTGGTCGTAAAGCCCCTGATTTTACTGCAGCAGCTGTTCTTGGTAACGGTGAAATCGTTGATAGCTTCAACTTCGCAGAATTTACTAAAGGTAAGAAAGCGGTTGTTTTCTTCTACCCACTAGACTTCACTTTCGTTTGCCCATCAGAGCTTATCGCTTTTGACAAACGCTTCGAAGATTTCCAAGCGAAAGGCGTTGAAGTAATCGGTGTATCTATCGATTCTCAATTCTCTCACAACGCATGGCGTAATACCGCTATCGAAAACGGTGGCATTGGCCAAGTAAAATACCCGCTAATCGCTGACGTGAAGCACGAAATCTGTAAAGCGTACGATGTTGAGCACCCAGAAGCAGGCGTTGCTTTCCGTGGTTCTTTCCTCATCGACGAAGATGGTCTTGTACGTCACCAAGTTGTGAACGACCTACCACTAGGCCGTAACATCGACGAAATGCTACGTATGGTTGATGCGCTTAACTTCCACCAAAAGAACGGTGAAGTGTGCCCAGCACAGTGGGAAGAAGGCAAAGCCGGTATGGATGCATCTCCAAAAGGTGTTGCAGCATTCCTAGCTGAGCACTCAGACGACCTAGGCAAGAAATAATTCTCCTTAGCCCGCGCTCAACTCGGGTCAATGGTTGGACATATAATAAAGCGTAAAACGCATCGCCAATCAGTTAAGAAGTAAAGTCCTTATCCAAGCCCAAAGCTAACGCTTTGGGCTTTTTCGTTGTCGTTCATTTAGTGAAAATGAGGCAGCACTGGTTGGTAAACTTTACCCCTATTTCTCACCTCAATCACACAGACGTCACTACTCTAACTTGCTAACATTAACCAAATTTTTCCAGCAGGATTTTGCTATGAATATTCAAGTTGAAGTGTGTATTGATAATATTGAATCGCTACACAACGCCATTAAAGGCGGGGCTACTCGCATTGAATTGTGTTCGTCGCTCGCATTGGGTGGACTGACGCCCAGCTTTGGTTTAATGAAAAAGGCCGCGCAAATATCGAGCGTTCCTGTTTACGCGATGATTCGTCCGCGTCAAGGCGACTTTCTTTATGATCAGGATGATCTCGATTCGATGTTGATCGATATCGAGATGGCAAAACAGGCGGGACTAGACGGCATCGTCTTTGGTATTTTGAATCCGAATCGCACCATCAACCTTGAAGCAAGCTTACTGATGATGCAAGCCGCGCAAGGATTGGGTACCACTTTCCACCGTGCGATTGATCAATGCCACAGCTATGAACAAGCGATTGAAGACATTGCAAAATTAGGGTGTGAGCGTGTACTTACTTCAGGGTTAGCGCCAGATGCCTATGCAGGACGAGCCGTAATTACACACATGGTGAAACTGGCGAATGGCCGATTCTCTATTATGGCTGGGGCTGGCTTAAACGCATCAAACGTGACTGACATTATCCGTGAAACGGGCATCACTGAAGTGCATTTGTCCGGCAAAACCACGCGTGCAAGTAGCATGGATATGATCGCCAATGCGGTGAAAATGGGCCAAGAGTCTGTCGATGACACCCTCATCCCAATTACCGATCCGGCTAAAATCCAAGAGGTATTGCGCCAGCTTTCTTAACTTCGGCGACCATTATGTCTTGATGTAAGGTGAATAACTTTCCTTCACCTTACTTTACCCAAAAGGCTATTTGAGGATGTCATCAATCGATTGTTTACCTAAGTGGCGCACATCCTTACCTTTGACAAAATAGATGATGTATTCGCAGATATTCTGGCAGCGATCGCCCACGCGTTCGATGGCTCGTGCAGACCACATGACTTGTAATATATGTGGGATATTTTTAGGGTCTTCCATCATATAGGTCATCAGTTGGCGGATCACGGCTTCGTATTCGGCATCCAGCTTGTCATCCAAGCGGTACACTTCAGCAGCCGATTCAAGATCCATCCGCGCAAAAGCGTCTAACACTTGGTGCAACATTGCAATGGCTTGCCGGCATAAAGGTTCAAGAGAAACTCGAAATTTACTCTCTTTAGGTGAAGGGCTTTCGATAGTGACGTAGGCAATTTTGGTGGCAACATCACCAATTCGTTCAAGGTCGGTAATGGTTTTGATGATCGCCATGATCAAGCGCAGATCCTTGGCTGTCGGTTGTCGCTTAGCGATAATACGCGTGCAAGCCTCATCAATAGAGACTTCCATCGCATTCACTTTGTGATCATCCCGAACGACTTTTCTGGCCAGATCGGCATCATCTTTATGCAATGCTTGCATCGCAAAAGAGAGTTGTTGCTCCACCAGCCCGCCCATCGTCAATACATGAGTGCGAATCGATTCAAGTTCAACATTGAACTGTCCTGAAATGTGGCGACCTAGATGCATCATCGTTCCTTTTGAATATCGCTATTGACGAAAGTATTAACCATATCGACCAGTAATATAGTCTTCCGTCTGTTTTTTCAATGGGGAGGTGAAAATAGAGTCAGTATCCGCATACTCAATCAATTTTCCCATATGGATAAAAGCCGTATGGTCGCTCACTCTTGCCGCTTGTTGCATGTTATGCGTCACAATCACCACTGTGTATTTGGTTTTTAGATCGTTAATCAACTCTTCGATGGTCAACGTAGAAATTGGATCTAACGCAGACGTTGGCTCATCAAGCAACAGCACCTCTGGCTCAATAGCAATCGCTCTGGCGATAACTAAGCGTTGCTGCTGCCCACCCGAAAGGCCAAATGCATTTTCATGTAGGCGATGCTTCACTTCATCCCATAACGCAGCGGCTCTTAAAGCTCGCTCAACGGAGTCATCTAAAGTACGGCTATTTTTAATTCCCTGTAGACGAAGTCCATACACCACGTTTTCATAAATGGATTTCGGAAATGGGTTAGGTCGTTGGAATACCATCCCCACTCGGCGGCGCAACGTGGCAACATCCACATCTGGGTGATAGACGTTTCTACCATGAAGTTTGACTTCACCTTCAACTCGACACCCTTCGACCAGATCGTTCATCCGGTTAATACAGCGCAGTAAGGTTGATTTACCACAACCGGAAGGGCCGATAAACGCCGTTACTTGTCCTTTGGGAATACGCATTGAGATATGGCTCAGCGCACAAGTCTGTTTATAGAACAGATTCAGATCTTCAATCGCAATCGCCGTTTGTTGATCGCTCAGATTATTAACATCTAACGGGGCGTGATAACCCAAAGTTTGATTGATGGAAAACATAATTAATCTTGCCCTAACGTTCGATATTTCTCACGCAAGTTATTGCGGATACTGATGGCCGTTAAATTCAGTGCCACAATCACTGTCACCAATAAAAATGAAGTGGCGTACACCAGTGGCCTAGCCGCTTCGATGTTGGTCGTTTGGAAACCAACATCGTAAATATGAAAACCTAAGTGCATGAATTTTCGCTCAAGATGTACAAAGGGAAATTCGCCATCCACAGGCAAACTTGACGCCAGTTTGACCACACCCACCAGCATCAAAGGGGCAACCTCACCCGCGGCTCGCGCAATGGCGAGAATAAGCCCAGTAATAATCGCAGGGCTTGCCATCGGCAATACTATGCGCCAAATCGTCTCAAAATGGGTAGCGCCCAATGCTAACGAGCCATGGCGTACTGCGCTGGGAATCCGTGTTAACCCTTCTTCCGTCGTCACAATCACTACGGGTAGAGTTAACACGGCTAATGTGAGCGCCGACCACAGTAAGCCAGGCGTGCCAAAAGTGGGAGCCGGTAACCTTTCGCTATAGAGTAGCGTATCAATCGATGAGCCTATGGTGTAAACAAAAAAACCAAGACCAAACACCCCATAAACAATCGATGGCACACCAGCAAGGTTGATAACCGCAACACGAATGATACGAGTAAACAGATTCTCTTTTGCGTATTCGTGCAGATAAATAGCCGCCACAACACCAAGTGGCATGACGATAATCGACATCAACAACACCAACAGCACTGTACCAAAGATGGCTGGAAATACACCGCCTTCAGAGTTCGATTCTCGGGGATCTTCTGATAGGAAGAGCCACACCTGCTTTCCCCACTGGACCAATTTTTGCCCCAAAGTCATATCATTGGGATACCAAATATCGAGAATTTGGCTAAGTGGAATCGCCACTCGTTGCCCACTCATCTCTTCAACAATCAACGACGGCCCATTCATTTGCTGGCGCAGCGCATCTAACTTTTGTTCGGCAATAGCTAATTGGCTATCCAAATCCTGCTTTTTATGAAAATAGTGATCTAAATAGGTTCGTTCTAGCTTTCCATTGAGTTCTTTACGACGCTTCTCTAAACGTAATTTTTCGGCGGCAAAGCCAATGACTCGGATCTCCTGGTCAATAACATCATCAATTTGCTCTCTCAATAACGCGACATCCTGCATTCCTGCAGCGAGCATGGTTTGAACATCCGAACTCTCGCTTCCATCGGTTTGCACATAAGCAATCGGCTTGCCATAAAACTGTCCGTTACTCTTACGTTCTATTACCGCCCACCCGCTAGGCATTTGTTTATCCGACAGTTTAACATCCAGTATCGAGACAAAGTCCGCATGATTTCGTTCTCGGTTAGCGACTTTGATACTGAGCCGCTTCACTTCCCCAGCATCCAGTATGGCTTTGGGCCATGTAATATCTAACGCTCTTAAGTGTGTTAATGGCACATTTTCCTCAGAGTAGAGCTGACCAACCAGTGCTTGCCCCTCTTGAGTTTGCCATTGATAAAGTGGCGTCGGCCAAAAATAGGTTAATCCTTTCCAACCAATAAACAGGAGCAAGCCCAATACCGAAATCAGGCTGATGCTGACAGCACCGCCTGTTAACCATATCCAAGGTGAACCTGATTGAAACCACTTAAACATTTGTGATGATTTTTCCCAATTGATTACAAAGCGCGATATTTGGCACGCAACCTTTGTCTGACCCATTCAGCAATCGAGTTCACACAAAAGGTGAACATGAGTAGCAATAGTGCCGCTAAAAAAAGCAACCGATAATGGGAGTTCCCCACTTCCGACTCTGGTAACTCAACCGCAATCGTTGCCGATAAGGTACGCATCCCTTCTAAAATATTCCAATCTAAAATGGGTGTATTACCCGTCGCCATAAGAACGATCATTGTTTCTCCGACGGCTCGCCCCAAACCCATCATGATCGCCGAGAATATGCCAGGACTTGCCGTTAACAACACGACTTTAGTTAATGTCTGCCAAGGTGTTGCGCCTAATGCTAATGACCCATCAGAAAGATGTTTAGGTACGGAAAAGATCGCATCTTCCGCAATAGTAAAAATGGTTGGAATGACGGCAAAGCCCATCGCAAAACCAACCACCAGCGCATTACGCTGATCAAAATCGATGCCGTTTTGCGCGAGATAAATCTGAATATCGCCATCAAATAGCCAAACTTCAATTTGGCTGCTATACGAAAAGATAACCACTGCACTAACGACTAATACGGGGATTAGTATCAATGCGTGCCACCCATTTGAAAAATTTCGCACCCATGCTCTCGGTAATAGGTGCCAACCTAGCCCAACGAGTAACATCACAATGGGTAAAAATAGCAGCAGCGCTCCGACCGCCGCGAGATGGCTTTCAATTAATGGCGCAAACCACAACCCCGCTAAAAAACCAATAATGACGGTTGGTAACGCTTCCATCAATTCAATCGACGGCTTCACCACTCGGCGCATTCTCGGTGACATAAAATAAGCCGTGTAAATCGCGCCAAACACCGCAATCGGTATCGCAAATAACATTGCGTATGCCGCGGCCTTAAGAGTGCCAAAGGCTATCGGTACTAGGCTAAACTTAGGCTCAAATTCATCGTTCGCTGACGTCGATTGCCACACATATTGAGGCTCAGGATAACTTTCGTACCACACTTTTTGCCACAATGATGAGAGTGATATTTCAGGATAATCATTATCCACTTTTGCCACGCTGATCTTCTGCTCGCTCAACGTAGCGAGATAAAGCTCATTATTGGACATGGCGGCCAATTGAGGGGCTTTGTTGTACATCCTCTCAAACAACACCAGTTTTTCACTGGTCGTATAGTGACTTTGGATTGTGCCATTAGGGTAGAAACTGTAAAAACCTTTGCGATAAGTATCCGGCAGTAACAGCGTCACCTGCGGCGCTAATTTAAACTTACGAATCTGAGTCAGTTGACGTTCTTCATTTTGCAGCACATCAAACCATTGTGACACTAAGCCGTTACGGTGAGTCACCAGTAGCGAATAAGCACCGGACAATAAGTTGATTTGTGTCACGGCTCGATCGGAATTACCTTGGCTTAAATCAACCACTTCTCGCACGAAATAACCTTGACGACTCTTAACGGCAACAACCAATTCGGACCCTGAGCGAAGATAAAGCGTTTTACCATCTGGCGTAAAAAGCAATTGGTCCAAAGAAGGAAATGAGCCTTGAAACACAAAGCGCTGAATTGGCTCGACGTTATCACTCGTTAAGGTTTGTACTATCACCTCATCATTATCGAGATAAGAAGCGAAGAAAAGTGCCTCATCAGTAACAGCGAAGGCAAACTGGCGTAACGTTTGCGTTTTATGAGTCAGCCGAAAGGTAGAGGGTAAACTGACGCGCTCAAGATAAGGAGAAAACTGGCGACCTTCCACGCTATGCAGATAACTGAATTTAGGGCGAGCAATAAAGACCTCTCCCGCCACATTGCTAGCGGCAAACCATCCATCCAGCGGGGGAGCTTGGCTAAAAAGATCAACGCGAATAGGGAGACTATCCGACCACAATGCGTGTTCCGTTTTGCCCTCCAAGGGCCAAAAGTTCATGCTGCCATCAAGGTCAACAACAAAGGCATTCTCGCCGTATTCATCTATGGCCAAAAATTGAGGATTGGAAGTGGTTATACTCACTTGCGCCACGTTCCTTTCAATTTTTGCGCTACCAAAAAGAGGGAAAACAACCATCGCAAGATAGACAAAAATCAGCACTAAAGCGCCAAGTACACTCACGCCACCAAAACTCACTGCAAGGCGAACCAAACGGTCTTTTATCAACCGTTTTCTGTCACGTTCCTTCAATGAAAATTCACTTGGTGCCATTGCTCTCTCTACCCTTTTTCCTGTCTGCGTATAATATGTAATTTTCGTGACAAGTATATTACAACTCGCAATAAACGACTGAAAATAAAACAACTATACTCAACTTGCCTGCTTGAAATAAAAATGTCACATAAAAGGCATAGTTTTCATAATCATCAATACCCGAATTGATTGCTGTGCAGAATCGCACAATCAGCACACAGAGGGTGAGTCAGTAAAAAACGTCAATTGAGTTAAAAGGTAACATGAATGAGTACGGACAAGTTGTATATCGACAAGGAATTGAGCTGGCTTTCGTTTAATGAACGCGTATTGCAAGAAGCCGCAGATAAAACCGTGCCTTTAATCGAGAGAATACGGTTTTTAGGTATTTTTTCTAACAATCTGGATGAGTTCTATAAAGTTCGCTTTTCCGATGTAAAACGGCAAATTTTGATCAACCGAGAACGTGGTGGTAACGATACTACCAAGCATTTGCTGACACGAATGCAAAGTAAGGCGTTCAAACTCAACCAAGATTTCGACAATCTCTATAATGAGCTTATTTTAGAAATGGCACGTCGCCGTATCTTCTTGGTTAATGAAACGCAGTTGGATGAGACTCAGAAAAAATGGATCACTAAGTATTTCCATAAAGAAGTGCGCCCGCATATTACACCGCTGCTCATGACTGACGACATTGATGTCATGCAATTTTTGAAAGATGAATACGCCTATATTGCCGTTGATCTCAAACACAATGACCGCAGCCAATATGCGCTGATTGAAATCCCGACAGACCACCTACCGCGCTTTGTCATGGTGCCGGAGCAAAAGGGCAAACGCCGCAAAACCATCATCTTATTGGACAACATCATTCGCCACTGCCTCGATGAGATTTTCCGCGGATTTTTTGACTATGAAGAGCTCACGGGTTACGCGATGAAAATGACACGTGATGCGGAATATGACTTGCGACGGGAAGTCGAATACAGTTTGTTAGAACAGATGTCAGAAGGGTTGAATCAACGCTTAAGTGCTATGCCCGTACGCTTTGTTTATGAACGAGAAATGCCGACAAAAATGCTTAAATTTTTGTGCGAAAAACTCAAAATATCGCACTATGATAGCCTTCTTCCTGGTGGTCGTTACCATAACTTTAAAGATTTTATTGGGTTCCCAAACGTGGGGCGTGACTATTTAGAAAACAAGCCGCTACCACCCATGCAATGTGCTGACTTTGAAGGTTTTGCCAATGCATTTGATGCGATTCGCGCTCAGGATATTCTACTTCACTATCCTTACCACTCATTTGAACACATTACCGAGTTGGTAAGACAAGCGTCGTTTGATCCCAAAGTGATCAGCATCAAAATCAATATTTATCGTGTTGCCAAAGATTCTCGCCTAATGAACTCGCTCGTCGATGCGGTACACAATGGCAAACGAGTGGTGGTAGTGGTTGAGTTACAAGCACGGTTTGATGAAGAAGCCAACATTGAATGGTCACGTATTTTAACCGAAGCGGGGGTCCAAGTAATTTTCGGTGCTCCCGGATTAAAAATTCACTCTAAATTGCTGCTCATTAGCCGCAAAGAACAGGACAACATCGTTCGCTACGCACACATAGGCACGGGCAACTTCCATGAAAAAACCGCCCGTATCTATACGGACTTTTCACTCCTAACCGCCGACAATGAAATTGCTACCGAAGTACGAAACGTGTTTGGCTATATTGAAAACCCTTACCGCCCAGTTAAATTTAGCCATCTCATTGTGTCGCCAAGAAACTCTCGTATTCAGCTTTATCGATTAATCGACAGTGAAATCGCCAATGTGAAACTTGGTAAAAAAGCCGCAATCACTTTAAAGTTAAATAACTTAGTGGATAAAGGGTTAATCAATAAACTGTATGGCGCAAGCAGCGCGGGCGTACAAATTAAGATGATCGTCCGGGGCATGTGTTCGCTGGTTCCGGGAATTGAGGGCGTGAGTGACAATATCAAAATCATCAGCATCGTTGATCGCTTTTTGGAACACCCTCGTGTCATTATTACGCACAATGATGGCAACCCGCTGGTGTATATCTCCTCTGCCGACTGGATGACGCGCAATATCGATCATCGTATCGAAGTAACGACACCAATTCGTGACCCACGTTTGAAACAGCGTATGATTGACATTATGAATTTACAATTTACCGATACAGTGAAAGCGCGCTGGATAGACAAAGAGATGAGCAATAATTATGTAGAACGTGGTAACCGTAAAAAAGTGCGTTCACAATTTGCCATCTACGACTATCTTAAGAATGTAGAAAGACAGACCAGAAAGAGCAAAGAACCCTCACATGACAATCAACCCAACTAATACTATTCGCGATATTGCGGCCATCGATTTAGGCTCTAACAGCTTTCATATGGTGGTGGCCAAAGTCGTCGATCAAGATCTGCAACTGGTGAGCCGCCATAAGCAACGTGTACGCTTGGCGGCTGGGTTAGATGAACAAAAAAATTTGGATGCCGATGCCATAGAGCGAGGACTTGAATGCTTAGCGATGTTTGCCGAGCGGTTGCAAGGTTTCGAACCTGAAAACGTGCGTATCGCGGCCACGCATACGCTGCGTCAAGCCAATAATGCTCATACATTCTTGCAACGAGCCAAACAGGTACTGCCTTTCCCTATTGAAATCATTCCCGGAGCTGAGGAAGCACGCTTAATTTATTTAGGCGTGGCACATACTCAACCTCAAGCAGCGTCTATGTTGGTGGTGGATATCGGTGGCGGCAGTACCGAGATGGTGATTGGCCAAGGGTTTGATCCAGACCTAATCAACAGCAAGCAAATGGGATGCGTCAGCTATACCGACCGTTACTTCGCTGATAGTAGGCTTTCAAGCAGAAACTTCGCTCATGCGATATTAGCCGCCGAGCAAAAAATCGAATCTATTGCGGCGAAATATCGCAAAAAAGGGTGGGAAGTCGCCTTCGGCTCGTCAGGAACCATCAAAGCCATTCACGAAGTACTGATTGGTTTGGGCTTTGATGATGGCATCATCACGCTTGAGCGAGTCAATAAACTCATTGAAAAACTCTGTGAATGGCAAAGTATTGATGAGATCGAACTCAGCGCGTTGACTGACGATAGAAAACCCGTTTTTGCTGCGGGAGTTGCCATTTTAAGCGCGGTTTTAAAATCGCTGCGTGTGAAAGAGATGCATTTTTCTGATGGTGCATTACGAGAAGGTTTGCTTTATGAGATGGAAGATCGCTTCAAGTATTCCGATATCCGTTTACGCACCACTGAAAACCTCGCGATGAAGCATCTAGTCGACTTAGAGCATGCCGCTAAAGTCAAAGGCCATGCAAAAGAGTTTCTACAGAATGTGACCCCAGAGCTAGGATTGAAAAAAGGCAGCGAACTGTTTGATCTTTTGGAATGGGGAGCGTTATTGCATGAGGTGGGATTGAGCATCAACTTACAAGGCTTTCACCGACACTCTGCTTATATTCTGCGTCACACCAACATGCCCGGTTTTAACAGCGAGCAACAGCAAGTGCTGTCGACCTTAGCGCGCTTTCAACGCAAATCTCTCAAGCTGCAAGAAATGAATGATTTCACCTTGTTTAAGAAAAAGCACATTATTGGCCTCATCCGCGTGTTGCGTTTAGCGATTGTTGTCAATAGCCAACGTAATGATGATCCTCTTCCTGAGCTGACACTCAGCGCAAAAGATGATGAGTGGAAACTAGAATGTGAAGACGCCAATTGGTTAGAAAATAATAAATTATTACATGCGGATCTGATGTGCGAACAACAGTATTGGCGAAGTGTCGGTTGGCAGCTCAATGTTTAATTTGAATTGGGTTTGATTAAAAATAGCGAGCGAACAGCTCGTTATTTTATGCCCACTTTAGCTAGTTCTTGCTGAGCAAACTCGGCACTGACAGGCACATAACCATCTTTCCCAACAATCGCTTGTCCTTGCTTAGAAAAAATGAAACGGATAAATTCTCGCTGCATGGGTGGCAGATCCTGATTAGGATGTTTATTCACATACACATACAAATAGCGAGATAACGGATAAGCACCTGATAGAATATTTTCATAACTTGCGACAATAAACTGATCGCCTTGTTTGGCTATCGGAATCAATTTCACACCAGAAACCTGATAACCAACACCAGAATAACCGATAGTATTGATCGATGAAGCAACCGATTGTACAACCGATGCCGATCCCGGCTGCTCGTTTACTCCCTTTTTGAAATCGCCACCACATAGTGCGTTTTGTTTGAAATAGCCATAGGTTCCCGACACCGAGTTTCGGCCAAACAGTTGAATTCCTCGCTTAGCCCAATCCTCATCAACGCCCAATTGCGCCCAAGTATTGATCGGTTGTGTTGCACCGCAGCGCAACGTGGATGAGAAAATACTGTCTAATTGAGTAAAATTAAGCCCTTTGATTGAATTATCTCGATGTACAAAAATACCAATGGCATCTATCGCAACCCGCAATGCCGTCGGCTTATAACCATGAGCGCGTTCAAATGCTTCAATCTCACGACCACGCATCGGGCGACTCATTGGGCCAAATTGCGCCGTTCCTTCAGTTAAAGCAGGAGGCGCGGTGGAGGAACCTGAGGCTTGAACTTGAGCATTGATATTTGGGTAGATCGTCTTAAACTCTTCAACCCAGAGCGTCGTCATTCCTGCCAGAGTGTCTGACCCCACTGAAAGTAAACTACCTGCAACACCGTTAGTTTTTGAGTAATCCACGAGCGGCTGAGCGATCACGGCGTTCGTGGTAACCAGCAAGTAAAAATAGAGAAAGGCTGTAAATATGCGATGTATCATGACAGCACAACCAAACGTTTAGGCAAAATAAAAGAGAATTTGCTGCCAACACCCACTTCACTGTGAATCTGCAAATGCGTGTCATGATGTGACAATGCATGCTTAACAATCGCGAGCCCAAGCCCACTTCCTCCGGTATCTCGCGAACGTGCTTTATCGACACGATAAAAACGTTCCGTTAAACGATGTAAATGCTGTGGCTCAATCCCTTCCCCTTTATCCACCACGTCTAAACAAGCACCTTGCGCGTTTTGATACCAACGCACATTAATTTCCGCTCCCGGAGGCGTATATTTGACGGCGTTATAAACAAGGTTTGATATAGCACTGCGCAGCTGATCTTCATCGGCCAATACTTTAAGTCGCTTATCGACATCAAAATGCAGTCGGTGATGATGATCGCCACTTAAACTGATCGCTTCTTTTTCAAGTACTTCCAACATAGCCGGAACATCAACCACTTCATCCAGCTCATGCATAGGCGCCGCTTCAATTTTTGACAACGTCAGCAGTTGATTGACTAAACTGTTCATACGGTTTAACTGCTCAGTCATCACTCCATGTGCCTTAGGCCACATCGGCCCTACCAGCATGTCAGGATCTTCTGTCATCTCAAGATACCCTTGCAACACCGTCATCGGCGTTCTCAGTTCATGAGAAACGTTAGCAAAGAAATTTCGGCGCATGCCTTCTAACTGTTTCAACTGAGTGACATCACGCACAACCATCAAATGCTCACCTTCTGTGTAAGGCACAATACGCAGCTCTAGCATTCGCTCCACATTAAGTGGAGAGCGCATTTCAAGTGGTTCTGTGAAATCATCTTTTTGCAGATATTTGATAAAATCAGGGGCGCGCAATAAATTTGAGATAGGTTGACCTGCATCATCTGGCCAGCGAAAACCGAGCAGATGCTGTGCAAGTCGGTTACACCAAACAATGTTCCCTTCGTCACGGAACACCACCACCGCATCGGGTAGCGATTCAGCCCCGTTACGAAAGCGGCGGATCAAATTGGTCAGTTCTTTGCGTTTTTTACGTTGGCGTTGCTGTAAACGGTAAATCCCATTAAACAGGTATTCCCAATTTCCAGTCCCGGAAGGCGGCGTTAAACGTTTTTCATCCCACAACCAAGCCGACAAACGCATTTGGTTATGCAAATGCCAAATCAGTTGCAACGCTGTAGCCGCTAGCAGCAGCCAAGCCATATGGCCAAAGATCCAGCCAACGATAATCCAAGGAGAGTAAAAAAAAGCCAGCTCCCAAGCCAGCCTTTTCCACGTTAAACGTTCAACCATTTCGTACCTTAATTAATCCTTTATGTTCTGGATGAAAAGCGATAACCGGCACCACGTACTGTTTGAATTAATTTATCGTGGCCAGCCTCCTCTAACGCTTTTCTCAGACGGCGTATATGAACATCGACAGTGCGGTCTTCAACATAAACGTTGGTACCCCACACATTGTTCAATAACTGCTCACGGCTATAGACGCGTTCTTGGTGCGTCATAAAGAAGTGTAGCATTTTGAATTCCGTCGGCCCC
Source organism: Vibrio sp. B1-2 (assembly GCF_963888445.1). NCBI lineage: Bacteria > Pseudomonadati > Pseudomonadota > Gammaproteobacteria > Vibrionales > Vibrionaceae > Vibrio > Vibrio sp. B1-2. The sequence continues at coordinate 4,625 of NZ_CAWPJH010000004.1, read as the reverse complement.
ATCTCTAAGGCATTATCATTAGCCGTTACTCGATGAGAGACAGGATCTAACTTCAATCCTTGCACGTCGATCACATCTTCCAGTGCTGTCGGTGTGACGCGCCGGATAACCGCTTTCAAACGAGCTACCAACTCTTTAGGCGAAAAAGGTTTAGTTATGTAATCATCCGCACCCACTTCAAGGCCGCGAACTTTATCTTCTTCTTCACCACGGGCGGTTAACATCACAACAGGAATGTTGCGTGTTAATTCTTCACGCTTCATATGCTTAATAAAGTTGATACCACTCCCGCCGGGCAACATCCAATCTAATAACACAAGATCGGGAAAGGGTTCAGCCAGTTTACTCACCGCCGTGTCGTAATCTTCCGCTTCAACAGCTTGATAACCTTTTTGTTCAAGCACGAAACACAACATTTCGCGAATGGGTGCTTCGTCTTCAACAACCAGAATCCTTCTAGACATTTGAATAACCTTTCTATGTAATCAACGCTATGCATTATGGGAAACAATTATGACACTTTTGTGACCTTTGCAAACAATTTTTCATATAAGTTTCTTATCAAGTTCATGATTATATTTTGAAATTGATTTAAGACTTTAGCTTTCAAATCCCCTATCATGTTGCGTCTTCTAATTAAGTAAGAGAAAGAATATGTGGTTTAAAAACTGTATGGTTTATCGTGTTAATCGCGATGTAGAATTCAACGCCGATCAGCTCGAAAAACAACTGGCCGAATTTCGTTTTACGCCATGCGGCAGCCAAGATAAGCAAAAATTTGGTTGGGTTAACGCAATGGGTAAACACGGCGACATGATGACCCACGTTTCTGAAGACCGTATTCTGATCTGCGCGAAAAAAGAAGAAAAGATCTTACCTGCTTCGGTCATTAAAGATTCTTTGAATGCCAAAGTTGAAGCGATGGAAGTGGAAGAAGGGCGACCTCTCAAGAAAAAGGAGAAGGAAAGCCTCAAGGAAGATATTGTCATCGATCTCCTACCTAGAGCATTTAGCCGCAGCAATCTCACCTTTGTACTTATTCTACCCAAACAAGGCTTCATTCTAGTCGATGCCGCAAGCTACAAAAAAGCTGAGGACGTTTTGGCGCTGCTACGCAAAACCATGGGTAGCCTACCCGTAGTACCTGCGATCCCAGAACAAGCGGTAGAAACAACACTTACTCAGTGGGTTAAAAGTGGCGAACTACCACCAGGGTTTAGCTTGTTGGATGAAGCTGAATTAAAGTCGTTATTAGAAGATGGCGCAGTGATCCGCTGTAAGAAACAAGAACTGACAAGCGATGAGATCTTAAGCCATATTGAAGCCAATAAAGTCGTCACTAAACTGGCATTGAACTGGCAAGATCGCCTGAGCTTTATTCTGGCTGAAGATTGTAGCATTAAGCGTTTGGCATTTAGCGATGAGCTCAAAGAACAAAATGAAGATATTCCACGAGAAGAGCAAGCGGCTCGCTTTGATGCCGATTTCTCATTAATGTGTGGTGAAATGTCGGCATTTTTGCCTAACTTATTTGACGTTCTCGGCGGCCTTCCTCACCCGAACGCTTAACAAAAGCATCATGCAAAAGCCCAATACCCTTAAAAGTGTTGGGCTTTTTTGTATCGCTTACGATCCCTACTATGCATAAGGTTATTTTTAACGTAAAATTTGCGCCCCTCCAATACCATCAGGTGGTATTGGCCTGACTTGAGATCAGATTAGAGAAAAACAATGAGCACACATACCCCTTTTGTCCCCGAGCTACTATCACCGGCGGGCAGTCTAAAAAACATGCGTTATGCGTTTGCTTACGGTGCAGATGCCGTTTATGCCGGCCAACCTCGTTATAGCCTTCGTGTACGCAACAACGAATTTAACCATGAAAACCTGCAAATCGGTATCGATGAAGCACATGCTTTGGGTAAAAAATTGTACGTGGTTTGTAATATTCAACCCCACAACTCAAAACTTAAGACATTCATCCGAGATCTAAAGCCTGTGGTTGAAATGGGACCTGATGCGCTTATTATGTCTGACCCTGGGCTTATCATGATGGTTCGTGAAGCATTTCCTGAAATGCCTATTCACCTTTCAGTTCAAGCCAATGCTGTTAACTGGGCAACAGTTAAGTTCTGGGCATCCCAAGGCGTTGAACGAGTGATTCTATCACGCGAACTTTCGTTGGAAGAAATTGAAGAAATTCGTGAGCAATGTCCAACGACCGAACTCGAAATTTTTGTTCATGGCGCATTATGCATGGCTTATTCAGGTCGCTGTCTATTGTCTGGCTACATTAATAAACGTGATCCAAACCAAGGAACATGCACTAATGCATGTCGTTGGGAATACAAAGTTGAATCAGCCAAAGAAGACGAAACCGGTCAAATTGTCGAGAAATTTGATCCAGCAGCAGTTCAAACTATCGAGATACAAGAAGAGCGCCCTGATAATACACTTGGTTTAGGCAAACCGATTGATGATGTGGTTTTGCTTTCAGAAAGCCATCGTCCAGAAGAGAAGATGGCCGCTTTTGAAGACGAACATGGCACCTACATTATGAACTCAAAAGATCTACGAGCCGTACAGCATGTAGAACGATTGACGAAAATGGGCGTGCATTCATTAAAAATAGAAGGCCGTACTAAATCTTTCTATTATTGCGCTCGTACAGCTCAAGTGTACCGCAAAGCAATTGATGACGCAGTTTCAGGTAAACCATTTGACGAAAGCCTGATGGGCACTTTAGAAAGCCTTGCACACCGTGGCTATACCGAAGGTTTCTTGCGACGCCATACACACGATACTTATCAAAACTACGACTATGGCTATTCAGTCTCAGATTCACAGCAATTTGTTGGCGAATTTACGGGTAAACGTCGTGGTGAAATGGCTGAAGTTGAAGTTAAAAACAAGTTTATCTTAGGTGATAGTTTAGAGCTGATGACCCCAAAAGGGAATGTTGTCTTCAGACTTGAAGCAATGGAAAACCGCAAAGGTGAAACTGTTGATGACGCAAAAGGAAACGGTCACTTTGTTTATATCCCGGTTCCTGAAGAGTTGGATTTAAACTTTGCTCTGTTAATGCGTAACTTGAATGCTGGCCAAGATACTCGTAACCCCGTAGGCAAGTAGTTATGGCATTATTGATCACCAGTAAATGCATTAACTGTGATATGTGTGATCCGGAATGTCCAAATGGCGCGATCTCTATGGGCAACCGGATCTATGAAATTGATCCTAATCTATGTACTGAATGCAAAGGACATTACGACAAGCCCACCTGTCAATCCGTATGTCCGATAACAAACTGCATCATTACCGATCCAGAACACATAGAAACTGAACATCAACTACTTGAAAAATTCGTCGTTATTCAAGGTTTAGCCTAATCATTGTAAAAGAGCCCAATCGTTAAGATTGGGCTCTTTTTTATCGGTGTGCTAAGCCTTTACTGTTGAGATAGTTCAACATATGAGGTCGAGATTCTTGTGCTAATTTAGCCGTTACCTCTGTAGACCAAGCCGCTTGCTTGGTATTGGAAGAACGCGTCTGATAATAAGCCCTCATCGTCTCATCATATTGCTCTATTTCAGCATAACTCAAAGCATGGTAGGTATTCTCATGAACAATTACCTCAGGAGATAAACGAGGTTTTAGTTGTGGATTCTGAGCCGGATACCCCAAGCACATACCAAATAACACTGCGCAATATGGAGGAAGCCCTAATAACTCATCCACTTCTTTAGGTGAATTTCTTAAGCCGCCAATATAAACACCACCCAACCCCATCGATTCTGCCGCCAATAAACAGTTTTGTGCCATGATCCCAGCGTCTACAGCGCCAATCAAAGTGAGTTCAATCAGCTCTGGTTTTACCTCAGGATTAATGGCGTAATGACGTTGGTAGTCAATGCAGAACACTAAAAACTCAGCAGCGCTTGCAACATAAGCTTGATTGCCCGCCAATCTAGCCAACTGCTTGCGTTTATCTTTATCCGTAACACGAATGATTGAATTAACCTGTAATAGGCTCGATGATGATGCCGCAATACCAGCAGAAATAATTGTGCTCAGCTGATCTGGAGTTATCTTCTGATCGGTAAAAGATCGGATAGAACGATGTGCAAGAATAGTTTCAATGACTGGATTCATCTTATATTTTTCCCTACGAGGATATTGCCACTATCTTAGCAAGCATTACCTACTGACGCCGTAAAAATGCAAACTTAAAATTAGCACAGAAAAGATCGTTTTAATGCAGTATGGGGGCGATACTTTTATTGAAGTTATTGAAGAACAGGAATGTTCAAAAAATACTAAGGAGATGAAAAATAGCAAAAAGCCTCAGCATTTCTGCGGAGGCTTGATAGATGGCAGGGGTGGAGAGATTCGAACTCCCAACACGCGGATTTGGAATCCGCTGCTCTGCCAGTTGGAGCTACACCCCTAAATAATTTATGCTTCTCATTGAAGAAAACCTCAACATAACTGCTGAGGCTCTTAATAAGTGGCGGAGCGGACGGGACTCGAACCCGCGACCCCCGGCGTGACAGGCCGGTATTCTAACCAACTGAACTACCGCTCCGCAGCGTGTCTGGTTAGACAATATTCAAAGCCTGGCGATG
>NZ_CAWPJH010000003.1:0-136185 GCF_963888445.1 Vibrio sp. B1-2 | reverse complement strand
TTTGTTGCCATATCAGCTCAGTGAAAACCGAATTGTACTTTAGGCAAGTACTTGGCCGTATTTTGAGAGTGAACGATGAGCCGAACCAAGAGGCTTGGCTGTTCACTTTTGCAGAGCAAAGCCTTATCGAATATTCCGAACGCATTGAGCAAGATATTCCTGAAACCTGCCTGTTTGCGAAAATGAGCCAAAATGAAGCTTTCCATATCGACGGTTTGAATATCCGCCCACTGCAATCGGCCACTTCTGAACAGAGTGACATACTCGTCCCCACTCTGGATTGGAACTCTTCAATTAAAAATGGAACGTCAGTTGATGGCTCAAATGAGCCCTTTGATGAGTTACATTTAGGGCGCTTTAAGCAGCGAGTGATATCGGCGTTTGTGTAGTTTTTGACCGATAATGGGGGGCTGCTTTGTTTAGTCTGCAATTAATGATGTAGAAAAGCCTTACATATAAGTCAGTTACTGAACTAAAACATAAATTTTTAATTGTGCAATAAGATACTTTGCAATTTTCTGCCTATGATTTTTTGGGGTTATCATAGGCAATCCTAAATGAATGACGAAACATTGAAGCTGTTAGAAAAGATTCATTCTAAATTTAATATCGGTGTTGGCCTCGTTGCTGCTACAAAGGTAACAAAATCTCTGGGTGGTTTAATACTTAGATGCTAAAGGCAAGGAAAAAATCATCATATCGAACCTTTGGAAGGATAAAAAATTCATTATGCCGTTGTTAATGGTTTGAATATAAAGAAACACCATCCAACATCTAATCCAACGGTAAAGCAATTAGGTGTTTTGGCAAAGACACTGTGAATAGCCTTAAAAAAGGAGCAGTGTTAAACATAATTATCTCCGCCGGAATAAACACGAACGAATTAGTACTTAATGATGATTATCATTTGGTTGATTTGTTTGGGCATGTTGGCAATGATATTTCCAAAGCCATGACCGTTATTTCTACTAGTGCTTATGTGGTTGTTGAAGTCTTGCTCTACCGATATTAGCAGGTGTTGTACTGTGGGTTGGGGTTGATTGGGCAATAAATGAAATTTGGGAATCATTTAAAATTGAAGACGCTATTATTGAAGGATTGAGAAATGCCACAAAAAATAGCTAATAAGCTTATGTATTCATACAATGCATTAGTGAGTTTTTCTAAAATCAGAAACGCGGCCAGATTAACGGGATGCGATACACTGTAGCCCACAGCGATTGACTAGCGACCTGTTATTTCTCAGTCAGAGGGTTGATTACTCAATGGAGCTGGATTTAGAAAAATAACGACCCGCGTCAAGATAATTAACCACTTTTAATTTTTTAATGTAACCTCACCTTATTATTCAAGTGGGGTCTCAAATCCCTTTATTTGACCTTACTCAAACATATTACCACCCTTGCGTCTTTGGTATTTGGGTTGAACGTTATGATAATAATCCTCCCAACCAATATCCTTTGATGGCACCCGCAACATATCTTCCGTTACCTTAACACCCTCATCAAAAGGATTTTTCCAGGAAATAGGTTTATTATTGGAACTTCTCACACTAAAACGCCCCGTGGGATCATGGGGCGTGTACAAAATATTCCAGATGCTTGTTTGTATGTTAAACCTAGAGAATTCAGTGAATACGAACCACCGTCCCCTCCAAGAACATTTGGTATATCCTCTTCAGGCAGCTCAACTACACATGGAAGCGTAACATGGACAGATGGTACCGGTGACTTGGCAGGTGAAGAGCATTACGCTGCATACAGTTCGGTTACTTGGAGCCATTTTAGGGAACGGGTGATCGAAGCGTTTTCGGCGATATAAATATTATGTTCGTATTAGCTTAAAACAGGCTATTAATTAATGGGGTCCATCTCCTTTAGCCGCGAGATAGTTTTCCCAACCCACATCATCAGAGGGCTCAATAATTTTAAGTTGTTTGATATCTACGTCAAATGGGTTAAATGATTCGCAAGCATCTCGACTAACTTTGGGGGCAGCACGTGCAAAATGCATTAAAGAGATGCACGGAGCATTTTCTAACAAAGCAAATTTGGCGGCCTTATTGATTAAACGACGGATTAACCGCATGTTTCCTTTAGAAAAAACATAAACCCTTTTCATTAAGTCTTCAGATGCCAATCCAGATTTCGTTGAAAAGGGGAGCGCCGCATCTAACATCGTCAAAAATGTTTTGTATCTGATACGCTCACTCGTTTTTTTTACCTTAAATGGCTTTAAATGGTGTTGAGATTCAAAACGCCCACGTAATTGATTGTTCGCCCTTAAAATCTCTGTTGAATAAGGCATTCCAAAAAGCACAACCGGTATTTTTGATTCAATAATTATCATCTTTAACCAGTCAGCTGTGATATGAAGTACATCCTTACTCTTACGATCAATCATATGTTGAAATTCATCTATAATAATGAGCTCAACCCTACACTCGCGGAGCAAATCCTTTACAATTTTCATTAACTCGGCGGGATCTTTTCCATGATTAAATGCTAACGGATCTCCCATCGAAGACAACAGTCTTTCTGATGCCGTGACAGGATTAGCATTTGCAGGTAAAGACGTGAATAGAATGGGAATAATGGAACCATCATTAGCTTCCATCCTCGGATTATCCGACAAATATTTATCTATAATTGTCGTTTTCCCCGAACCGCTGTCACCAACAACAATTAAACATTCCGGTTCAGAAATACGATCACTATCTTCTCGACATTCGTCTATATCTGCCAAAATTTCATCAATTTGAGCATCACTTATAAAAATATTTTTCACCTGTTGATGTAACATTTTAACTGAAGCCGTCATAATTGATTCCCTCGAACAGAATCAATCTTCCAGCCATCTGTATCCACATCAATTCCCCAGTCGATATCATCTTCATCAATATATGATAACTCTGGCCTTTTCTGCGATTTTGTCCGCTCAGAATGCTCTCGTACCCGTTCAAATTTAGAGGCTTCTCTGATCCCAATATTAGTTTGCTTATCATTGCCAGATAGGTGCAGTGCTTCATAGATGATATCGTATATCACTCGCCAAGCTTTGATAACATCATGATGTCTATAGTTATTTCTTATGTGGTCTCGTGCATAATCGCAACATACTTTGTGAAGCCACTCCGACACTGAATATGCGTAGTCAGGATCCACTGATTCAACGGCAAAAAATTCATGCTTATCTTCATCCAGAACGTATATTTTACCCATGCAAGTAGGATCATATTTTATTTTGACCTTAATACTCTTACCATCATAGGTATGCTTACCAAAATATTGAGCAAGTGACGCACTGGAATAGCGGAGTGTTTTTTTAAAACGAATACCGTTTTTGTCTAATGAAATCTCAGCATTTTTACCGAGATTAAATCTTAGTTCATCTATTGTCCCCTTAAATGGGCGAGGCGGAAGAGCACTTCGCATGGCATCCGCCCAAGTAAGATTAGGGATATTAGTTTCTAAACCATTAGGGCTAGATTGGTATATATCGATTAGCCAAACATGAATAACTTTCATCAAATCCGAACGGGTAATAATCGCATTTTTTTGTGGATTATAATCACCTCGAGCAAAAATATTACTAAAGCTCTTACCAGGAATTCCAGAAAGCAATTTATTGTTGATTGTTCGGAAATAACGTTCAACGGAACCCTTCAACCATGGTTTTTTAACAGGATTCTTTTTAACCTTAATGCGTAAATTTTTACAGGCACTAACAAAATCTTTACTATTAAATTCTGCTCCATTATCAACAATGAGGTGTTCTGGCAAACCGTAGCATGGCCATTCATTTTTCACATCGGGATATAATTCTTTAACATAATCCTTAGGCAAAATAGCATTTTCTAGCGCCAGAGAAACCGATAAATAACTTGGCGGCTCAAAGCCCAAATAGAAGCCAACCACACTTTTCGTATGAGTATCAAAAAGTAATGTAAGCCACGGACGCCCAAGAGGAAGCGTACGAGCATCATCAATCACAAACAAATCTAAGCGGGTGTGATCAGCTTCAACACGCTGTAAAACTCGAGTCGTTTCCGGTCGGTGTCCGACTTTCTTGTAGAATGTATCGGCGGCTTTTTTTCCTTTTTTAATTAGCAACCTTTCATAATCTGGCTTTTTAACAATTCGTTTTCTAAAGGATTCGTATTCAAAAGTTAATTGGGTGTCATTACACTCATTATGTCGATCCAATTCAACTTCTAATAACGTAAAGGCTTGTTGAATTGTCGGAGACTCTTCCGAAAAATACGACTTTATAGCGTTATCTATGTACTCTTCCAGTTCCAAGGCCTTCCGAGGAGCTCTATTACCGCTAGTTACTCCAGGAACCAAATAAGAAAGTACAAAACCAGATTTCTTATACGTATTCCAATAACGATATATCGATGGAGGAGATGGTACATTCGGATAAAATTTATCTTCAAGGCCTTTCATCGAACCCAATATTTTCTTTAAGGTTAGACTAGGGCCATGCAATTCAATAAGGTAATCTAATATGTTGTATCGATGAATTGCCTCATCTCTTCGTTTTTCATCGAATGAAAATAGGTCTTGATACCTTTCTTGAAGTTCGGTCCCAAATGGTGCACCCTTTGATGTCTTAGGCACAGAAATAACTGAGCTTTTCTCTGAGAAAAAACCACCAAAAGCATGAACATCTTCAGAGTTGTCGCTCATGAAACTCTCCAGATAAGAGAATCATGGCTAATTGGACAATGCCAATCAAACTCTAGAATTTTTTTTGCAATTAAATCATATAGCGCAGGCAATATAGATGCAGATTGTCCCTGACTAGCTTTTAATACTTGCGAAATTCGCATTTCACCGTAATTTTGGAATAACTTTAAAAGCCTAATCTGAACATCATCAAGATTATCAGAACAAGCATAGCGATGAATGATCTTCAAATTATCTAATAAAGGGTAAATTTGAATATCCTCTTCTGTCAGAACGAGTAAATCGTGTCCGTTGGCAATTGCTTGTTGCCTCTGCGCATCAAATTTTTCTTTAAATTCATCCTGTTCAGTTACCCATTTAGGCTTAACTTCATAATATGGTGCATAACCATCATGAAAATAGCAAAGCATATCAGGAGTGTATCGACGTAAACGTCCGTTCATCCGATATTTAAAACCCAATGGTTGAGTTTCGAATGTTTTTATCTGCGGAGCAAATTCAAAATGGAAACATGCATCAAATTCAAGATCGGATTCTGTCGTTTGAACTGAATCTGTCTTCAAGCTCACAAAACGTGAAATGTTCTTAACTTTGGAATTTTTAAGGATTCGTTTTTTCATATCAAACAACCACACCTGTAGTAAACTTTCAAAAGTGTGGTACACTTTTTATACAGAAGCAAGGTATGGTTGTTTAAATTTCAACGTATGGTTGTTTTATTGCAATGTATGGTTGTATTTACAATGGTTGTTAAAACTATTGATTTACTCTCGGCCAAACACGTTATTTTCTTGCTCTTGTACGCGGATAAATGTGGTGCGCTTTGTGAGCTCTTTTAACTTAGCTGCACCGACATAAGTACAAGTTGAACGCACACCACCAAGAATATCAGAGATGGTGTCGTGAACGCTGCCACGGAAAGGTAGCAATACAGTTTTGCCTTCCGCTGCGCGGTATTTTGCAACGCCGCCAGAGTGCTTCGCCATTGCAGACTGTGACGACATGCCGTAGAACTTCATGTAGCTCACGCCCTCTTTTTCAAACACTTCGCCGCCAGACTCTTCATGGCCTGCTAGCATGCCACCAAGCATGACAAAATCAGCGCCACCACCAAAGGCTTTAGAAACGTCACCTGCGCATGTGCAGCCACCATCACCAATGATACACCCGCCTAATCCATGCGCCGCATCGGCACATTCAATAATGGCTGAAAGCTGAGGATAACCAACACCTGTTTTCACGCGAGTGGTACAAACCGAGCCCGGGCCGATACCAACTTTTACGATATCCGCACCCGCTAGAATGAGCTCTTCGCACATGTCTCCGGTGACAACATTACCAGCTGAGATCACTTTATCTGGAAATTGCGCACGCACGCGTTGTACGTAATCGACCAAGTGCTCAGAGTAGCCGTTAGCAATATCAACACAAATGAAAATCAGATCGTCACTAAGCGCCATGATATCTTTGGTTTTTTGAAAATCAGCATCAGATGTGCCAGTTGAAACCATCACATGCTTAAGTGTTGATGCATCGGCGTTTTTAACAAACTCAGCCCAATCAGCTACTGAGTAATGTTTATGAACCGCTGTCATTACCTCATGTTCAGCAAGTGATTTTGCCATAGCAAAACTGCCTACCGAGTCCATATTCGCCGCAATAACAGGCACGCCGGACCATTGACGCCCACTATGCTTGAATGTAAAATCGCGGGTTAAATTTACTTGAGAACGGCTTTTTAGTGTTGAACGCTTAGGGCGAAACAGGACATCTTTAAAACCTAACTTAAGTTCTTGTTCGATACGCATTATGTAATTCCTTGATTAATTGACCATTTGTGTCTCTTTTGCAGAGTGCGTAGTACCTTCGTTGGCAGACGTCAGTACATTTTGGACACAAAAAAACCGGAGCGTTGGCAGACGCTCCGGTTTTCAGCATTATAGGCCCGGATTTCTTATCGGCAAGTCTGATATTTGCATTTTTTTTGTGGTACTATCTCGAAACTTTCATATCCGACACTTCTCAAGTCCATCTCTCTCAAATACTCATCGTGTAAATTTTTATTTTTCAATACGTTATTAAAGAACGCATCATTTTAGCGAAAGCTTTCATACAATAAGCAAACGTTACCTTGTTCAGCATTGCGCCGAAAACGTGAGAGAAATCACGCTCACAAAAGAGGTGACTCAGACATTTCTATCGGCGATTTTTACAGATTGTGGTGAATGTTTATCATTAATCCGTCCGTTTTCGATTTTAGTGACATCCCCCCGCAACTCCTACCATCCCAAAGACATAGTTATTTTGTGGTTTATTTTCTGTGATATTAGGCGTATTTATAGTGAAAATTATAAGTCTAATTAGGAAGAGAACATGATCAACATTGCATTTTTCAGCGCAAAATCTTATGACGCGAGTTCTTTCTCAGAGGTCAGTGATACAAAAATCTTCTCGCTGCACTTTCACGATTTTCGACTCACCCCAACCACAGCTAAAATGGCCCAAGGATGCACTGTGGTGTGTGCCTTTGTGAATGACGACTTAAGTCGCCCAGTATTGAGCCAATTGTATGAAAATGGGACGAGGCTTATCGCAATGCGCTGTGCCGGATTTGATAAAGTCGATCTCGATGCCGCAAAAGAGCTGGGTATTCAAGTGGTGCGAGTGCCCGCATATTCACCAGAATCGGTGGCAGAGCACACGGTAGGAATGATGATGTGTTTGAATCGCCGCTTTCACAAGGCGTACCAACGTACCCGAGACGCTAACTTCTCATTAGAGGGGTTGGTCGGGTTTAACTTCTTCGGTAAAACCGCGGGAGTTGTTGGCACAGGAAAAATTGGTATTGCCACAATGCGCATTTTGAAAGGGTTGGGAATGAATGTACTGTGCTTCGACCCTTATCAGAACCCTCTGGCGATTGAACTCGGTGCAACTTACTGCAGCCTTGAGGAAATCTACCAACAAAGTGATGTGATTACGCTTCACTGCCCAATGTCGCCAGAGAACTACCATTTACTCAACAGTCACGCATTTTCCCAAATGAAAGATGGCGTGATGATTGTAAACACCAGCCGAGGTGAATTACTCGATTCAGTTGCAGCAATTGAAGCACTGAAACAAGGTCGTATCGGCGCTCTTGGTTTAGATGTTTACGACAATGAAAAGGATCTTTTCTTCCAAGATAAGTCGAATGATGTGATTGTCGATGATGTATTCAGACGCCTATCGGCTTGCCACAATGTACTATTTACGGGACATCAAGCCTTTTTGACTGAAGATGCACTACACAATATCGCTCAGACAACTTTGGATAACATTCGTGCCTTTGCAAACAATCAACGTTGCGGAAATGAGCTTGTAACGCTTGATTAATTAAACCCATCGATAATATGAAGCCTCCTTGATGAAACACCAAAAGGAGGCTTCGAAATCATCAACACCCTGATTCTATCAACGTATTTGTAAAGAGGCTAACGCTTCAGATGTGGCATCCTGTATTGATAAAAACAATGAGTTAATTTTACCCGTCGTGGTTCGCATCGGGTTTAAAGTAATGCTTTGGTACATATATTCGGCTTGCTGAGTGACAGGGCGAACATTACGACATTTGAAGAGATATGGGCGCTGCTGCCAAGTAATAAAACTACGACAACCTAAGTCATACACAGGTTTAGTTTTGAGCTTAAACCACTCTTGGGGGATTTCAGGAAACAGTTCAAAAATGGTTTTACCAATCGCATCGTGCCCTTGAATACCGCTGTGGTGTGTCATGAATCCATTCCACACTTGCACTTCGTAATCACGATTAATCACGATCAGCCCCATATCGACATTCTGCACCATATCCACCATCCAGTGGAACTGTTCAAATTCTGCAGGGAGATTCATCGTTAAAAATCCTCCATCAAGTACGCTAATTTACTGTCTAGCAACGGAAGAGACTCATCGACAAACATAAAGAGCAAGTCACAGCGGATCGTCGTTTGATCAATGTTGTAGCTCACTTCAAACGTCATCGTTTTTTTAAATGATCCAGCGGTGGAATTGATCACAGAGTCAATGGAGATGTGTTGCCCAAGCAATACTGGAGAGCTTTGAAAAAAACGCACCTCCGATTGCTCGCCTAATCCATTCAGAAAAGAACCAACTAATATGTTTGATACATCCATTAACAGTTCTAATTCTTCAAGCTCTTCACTGTCTGCTGGCACTTTCATTAATTTTTTCAGATCAGAAACACTGGAATCACTCAAGAGCACCAGTGCTTCACCTGCAATGCCTTCACCGCTAAAGCCTTGACATACACCAGAAACTTGATCATTTTCCGCCAAGTCACGAAGTGCCATATGTAGCTCACTCACTTCAAAAATATTGACGTTTGGTAGCGGTAAATGAACAAATACATCAAAGTGCCGCGCCAGAGCATCAGCTGCTCGACCAATCGAAACGTTCGCAACTTCCATATAGATGTCACGACGTTTTAAGATGGGTAGTTCAACGGAGATAGGCGTAACGATACGAGGCTGTGTTGGCGGTTCGACTAACTCTCGTAGTACGCTATTTAACACGTCCTTATCAATCGGCTTTTGAATAAAAGCACGCGCCCCTAACGCCAATACTCGCTCTTTCGCTTTCGGCTGTATATCACCAGAAACAACAACAACAGGCGTTGTCATCCCTCTGCGTTGCATCTCTTCTAGCGTTCCGTAGCCGTCCAGTTCAGGCATAGTTAAATCGAGGAACATTAATTTAAAATCATGCTCTTCAAGATTTTTGATGCCATCTAAACCATGGACTGCGAAAGTAATATCGGCGTTTAGAGAGGCGGGAAGTGAACGAGCCATCTGCTTCCGAGCCAGTGCAGAGTCATCACAGATGAGTACGGGGAAAGACATGTAATCACCTTCTATTTATTAATTCGATAAATAGAGTGTATACCTAAACCTCGCGTAGATGCGAGTTGCGCAAAAAATTAATTAAAAAGTTTTAGGGATTATAAAAGGCTACACACTCAAGCGAAACATCGGTTAGCAAACAGCAATGTTCGCTCATTTCAACCTCATAGTGAGGGCCAGAAGGTCAGTACAGCAATCCGCAACACAATAGCGGTAACAATGAATGCCACTCCCAAGCGGTACCACTTATATTCCTCAATTGACATGGGAATGCGACGATAAAACATCGTGATGACATCTTTCCAGTCATGGCTACGTTTACCATACCGCACAATACTCGTCAGAATAAAAATGATACCCAGTATTAAGATAACTTTCTCTGCCCAAAATAATCCGATGCCCATAGTACTTCCTTGTCCAAGAGATAAATAATCATTGCCAACAGTGTATATCGAAAAGATGAGCGCCACTCTTGGACAAAAGTCTAAAGTGCAAAAGCACCAAAAGGGCCCAGTGAGGAAGCCCTTTTGCATTAACAGAAATAATTTAGTTCACTATCACATTAACCATCTTACGCGTAAGTTACGCATAAAGACGCTATGTATTAAGTGCGCTACGCGTGATGCGCCGTTGTTTTAGAGATTGCAGAGGTTAATTTATCTCGATAACTGAACCAGAGGTATGTCACGACAATAGAGAAGAAGAGATACGACAAAGCAAAGATAAAAGGCGATGTGATCAATTGCGCCGATATCCCCCACGCAACACCGATAATGGTCACTGTCAATTTAGCAAGAAGCCCACAGATGAGAAGAAAAAGGGCAAACTCCGGCACTTTAGTACTTCGAAACGCAAACCAGTAACAGCTGCCTACTGCGAGTGACGCGATGTAAAGCCCAAGCAAAAATGAATGAAAGTGATCAGCAGAGGCCACACCCGCCGAGACAGACGCCATTAAAATCAGTATTAGTTTCATGTTGTAAACCTCTCTTTTTATGAGAAAGTATCCATTCATTTTCGAAAACTCAGTTTACATACATTTTCCTCCATTAAATAAGAATTTCAAGTTCAAAAAATAAGCAATTTTTCCTTATTGGCTTAGAATAAAACAATTGTTAATCAGTGGTTAACAACAGAAAACCCAAAAATTAGATGGGACATAGCATTACCCAAAAAAACCCTTCAAAATGGAACTAATTGTAACAATTATTTAACCGAGTAAATATTTCATTGAAAGTACAAATTTGTGATGTGTACAGCGCAACGTTCCGAGTTGTCGCCAAAACAACTTAAAGATGCTATTTGATAGGGAAAAATTGCCTCAGTTTTGAGGAGAATCATTCAGCCAAAAAAGAGAGCCATTAAATAGGAAAGTAAACCTAACCCTTCTCCTCACTCAATGAACATTGGCCAGTAATAAACGGCTTCAACCATCGAACTCATCTGACCACTAACCCTGGCTAAAACTTCAACTATGTCAATGGGTAATAGAATAGTAATGTTAATTTCAAGCCTCATCATAAGAAAATGCAACATAGAGCATAAAACCTAATAATTTTAAGAAAGTTTTTCGAGTTTTATCGAGTTATGATTGACAAGATAAAAGTTTGAACTAGACTTTGCACTAGCTAGAAAGCAGTTCTTTGTATACACATACGTCTCGTTGGATTACTTGTAACTCCCCCGTCGTGTCGTACGCAATAGCAATCTACTTTTCCACGCTATCCGCGCCGTATTCGGCTGTAAAATTTTTTTTGATTTTGGGTATAAAAATGGCTAACACAGTTACTGGTACAGTAAAATGGTTCAACGAAACTAAAGGTTTCGGTTTCATTCAACAAGAAAACGGTCCAGACGTATTCGCACACTTCAGCCAAATTAAAGGTGACGGTTTCCGCACTCTTGCTGAAGGTCAAAAGGTAGAGTTTGAAGTAGCTCAAGGTCAAAAAGGCCCTCAAGCTGAAAACATCCGCCTAGTATAATTTTTTACTAAGTATTCTAATAGCCAGCAATTTGCTGGCTATTTTCGTTTTTACCTCTTGGCATTCTTCCAATGGCTCTTAAACCGACAATCTATAAGTTCCGTATTGCGCTGACGGATACTAATCGCGATCATTATGACTCTTT
Source organism: Vibrio sp. B1-2 (assembly GCF_963888445.1). Classification (NCBI taxonomy): domain Bacteria; kingdom Pseudomonadati; phylum Pseudomonadota; class Gammaproteobacteria; order Vibrionales; family Vibrionaceae; genus Vibrio; species Vibrio sp. B1-2. The sequence goes on along the minus strand of NZ_CAWPJH010000003.1, from coordinate 124,469 downwards.
AAATCTCACCATTGCTCAGCATCCTTCAGAAAGCAACGAACGAATGATGGCGCGCATTTTGGCGTTTTGTCTTAATGCTTCACCCGAGCTAACATTTACTAGAGGACTTTCTTCCATTGAAGAACCTGATCTCTGGCTAAAATCATTAGATGACCAAATTCAGCTCTGGATTGAAGTTGGCGAACCCGATGCTGATCGCATTAAAAAAGCCACACGGCTTGCAAAACAGGTGAAAGTCTACAGCTTTAACACGAAATCGCAGGTTTGGTGGGAGCAAAACAAGGGAAAGTTCTCTCACCTCAATGTCGATCTATTTCGCTTTGATGCTGCAGCGATTGAAAAACTCTCTACTTCCTTGAACCGAGGTATGGATATTTCAGTGATGATTAGTGGGTCTTCTATCTTTATTGATAGCGATAGCCATTCCGATGAAATTACTTGGCAAGCACTACAAATAAAAAGTGAGCATTAATTGCCCACTTTTCAGTATCTATACCCAAACAACTTGAAGTTGCAGGTAGACGGCAAGTGAGCTCATCCCCATGAGCATAGATGAACTATGTGATTGGGGTAAGCGAACGTAACCAACACCGCTGCAGCTTTAAATGGGAAGGGTATAGGCCCTTAAAAGAGCCTAGATTTAGATAGCGCTTTATACTTTATAAATAGGCATGTGGACCAAAGACTTCGTAATGGATACGCTCTCTTGTTACGCCAAGCAATTCAAGCTGTTCAACAATGAACTGCATAAAACTGACGGGGCCACAGATATAAAAATCCCCCTGTGTTAGCGGCAGTTGCTCGCAAACTTCATGCAAGATCATAGAACCTTGCTTGGCTGGTGTTTGCTCACTTTCCAGATACCAGACCACTTGCTGCCATGATGGATGCACCGCCATTAATGTCGCGGTTTCATCAATAAAGGAGTGTTGTGATAAATTGTTGCAAGCATGCAGATACGTCACCTCTTTTTTTCCTACTGACGCAAGCTGTTGAAGTATGGCTTGCATCGGTGTTGCCCCGACACCTGCAGAGATAAGTACAACGGGAGCGAGCTTCTCAACATAGAAAAAATCACCCGCTGGCGCATAAAGTTTCACTCGACTGCCTTTTTCAACATAATCATGTAAATAGTTAGAGACTGTCCCAGGATGTTCAGTATCCACGCCTTCACGCTTCACAGAAATGCGGTAGTTTTTTCCATTAGGTTTTTGTGACAAGGAATATTGACGAATTTCACTGTATGACGCGCCTTCCGGCTTGAGCTCAATCCCAATATACTGACCTACCTGATAATCTAATACTGCTTTACCATCAGCAGGCTCAAAGATAAAGCTAGTGACGAATTCAGACTCTTTCACTTTATCTTGCAACACAAACTCACGCGCGTTCTCCCAACCACCGATCGCCTGCTTACGCTGTAAGTACAACTCTCCTTCTCTATCAATGAAGACTTGCGCTAAAAAGAGATAAGCCGCCGTCCATGCTGCTTCAACGTCAGGAGTAAAGGCATCGGCAGCAAGCTCTCGCAACGTTTCAATAAGGTGATGACCGACGATTTGATAGTGCTCCGGCTGAATGTTAAAGCTGGTGTGCTTTTGGGCAATACGTTCCACTGCACTGGTTAATGCGGCGAGATTTTCAATATTTTTCGCATACGCGGCAATCGCCTCAAACAGTGCAACGCCCTGACGGCCAGTATGTTGATGGGTCATATTAAAAATATCTTTTAGCTCAGGATTGTGAGTAAACATTCTCTGATAGAAATGAGCTGTAAGCGCTGGCCCGGCAGATTCAAGCAAAGGAATGGTACTTTTGACAATGGCGATGTGTTGATTATTGAGCATATTGAGCTTTCTCCTCAGATTTTATAAATGGCGAATTAGATTCGCTCTGATACTGAAGCTTGTATAGCACAAAGCATGCCAACATTAATCTATTGATTTTTAAATAAAAAATAAAAAATCATCAAATAATCAGGTCATAATAACACTTCAAAAAATGTCATTATGACACTACAATATCCAAAAACATCACCTGAGTGCTTACCATGCAAGATTTTTCCATCTCTACCTTGATTGAAATGACCATAGGACTCGCAAGTGGTTTGAATGATCAAGATAGATTCAATCGCCTGCTTGATGCGATTCGTAAAACCATTCAATGCGACTGTGTGATGCTGCTTTCACGCCAAGGTGATTTGTTAATCCCCCTTGCGATGCAAGGCTTGACTCGCGATACCTTAGGCCGACGCTTTTTAATTGATGAACATCCCCGCTTTCGTGAGATTTGCCACGCTGATGGGCCGGTTATTTTCGATGCGAATTCATCACTACCCGATCCTTTCGATGGTTTATTAATGGATCATGATGGCGACCTTCCCATGCACTCTTGCATGGGCCTACCCCTTTTATTTGGTGATAAACTACTCGGTATCTTGACGCTTGATAGCCTTAATCCCAACATGTTTGAGCATATTCCCAAACGCAGCCTAGAAGCGTTGTCGGCAATCGCGGCCTCTACCTTGAAAATGGCACTGACCTTTTCTCAACTTGAAACACAGGCCAAACAATCCCAGCAACGCTTAGAAGAGCTGAATGAAGAAGCATGGGACAGAGAAGGTGGAGAGATCATCGGTTCAAGTGCGTCGATGCTGGCCATGAAAGCCGATTTGGAAGTGGTCGCCCCTTCTAATTTCAACATTTTAATCCATGGTGAAACGGGTGTCGGTAAAGAGCTGGTCGCACGAACACTGCACCAACTATCAGCGCGTAAACGCCAACCTCTTATTTATGTCAACTGCGCCGCAATTCCAGAAAACTTGGTCGAAAGTGAACTATTTGGGCATGTCAAAGGAGCCTTTACTGGAGCAGAACGGCATCGCTTAGGCAAGTTTGCATTAGCCGACGGTGGAACCTTATTTCTCGATGAAATCGGTGAACTGCCACTGGCTGCCCAAAGCAAGATTTTACGTGCATTGCAGAACAATGAAATTCAGCCCGTAGGACAAGATCATGTCCAAACCATTGATGTACGAATATTGGCAGCGACAAATCGAGATTTAAAGCAAGAGGTGGAAGCGGGAAGATTCCGAGCCGATCTTTACCATCGACTCAGCGTATACCCTGTTCATATCCCTCCGCTAAGAGAGCGAAATGGTGACGTTACCTTGTTGGCAGGTTATTTTTTAGAGCAAGCGCGTCGCAAGCTCGGTATCACACAGCTCAAAATCGATCCCAACGCGCTGGCTGGGTTACTCAACTACTCATGGCCCGGTAATGTTCGCGAATTAGAACACGTGATCAACCGCGCAGCGCTGAAAGCACGAGCCAGACAAGGCTTACAAGCGTTGATCACCGTCAACAGCTACGACATAGGCGAGTTAGATTTCAGCCTACCTTTGGTTAACACGCAAAGTACGTTGAGCGACAAAGAGGTCACAGCGAAGGTGTGGCAACGTGGGCTGCGAGAAGCAACGGATGAATATCAGCGTAAATTGATCAGTGAAGCATTGACCCAATCCGATTTTAATTGGGCAAAAGCGGGAAGATTATTGCAAGTGGATCGCGCGAATCTCACTCGGCTTTCAAAACGCTTAGGGATTTCGGTGAAAAAAACACACGCAATTGAGCGTTAATCTCACTGTCATCACTAATATATCTTTTCTCACCCAGAGAGCCATTACAGGTAAGACGCTCACCATACTGTGTGAGCGCTCATTATTCGGCGGTTAGCTACCCACTTCACTCGGCAGCACTTCTGTTGCAACTAAAGCGCGTGGAAATGCGTTTTCATACGCTTGCATAAAGTCTTGGCGGATCAGTTGCTCTAAATGGTTGGCCCGCTCTGTTGGGCAAAAAATCATGAAATGCACGATCTGTTCTCCTGCGGCTGCGCTGCTGATCTGAATGTGCGGCTCAGCACTGGGCAAATCTACACCCGCATGTTTTTCAATCATGCTGTTATAGCGCCTTGCAACATCAATAAAGTGGGCAAAGTGGCTCTCAATCTTTTCATGCATAATCGGCAATAAAGGGTACAAATTTACAAATTCAGGCACTACTATCGAAAAGTTATGAAACACATAACGCTTCATAAAATTAAGGTTTTTTACCGGAAACGAGAAGAACATACTATTTGGCAAGGTCGCAGTTTTTCCAGTGTAGTGGTATTGACCATGATTCAAGTCGATTTCTTGGATCACGGTTGCCATCAAGTTATGTTCGATCACTTCACCGCTCAGTTTTCCGACTTCAATCCAATCCCCGATACGAAATGAGCGAGAGCTCGCTCGCTGAATTGAACCCGTAAAACACAAGATGATCTCTTTTGATGCGACTACAATGGCGACCGCTATCGCAGTCACTGACAGTGCAAATTCATTGATCTCTGATTGCCACAATACGAAGAGGATGACCAAAGTAAACGCAAAGGTGCCATTCTTGGTGCGTGACATCCATTTACGCTGCTTTTCGGTAATCAGTGCGACATCGCCACGAATTTGAGAAAGCACAACTCGCCGCGTCAAAATAATCAACGTCATGATTAAAATACTAAACACCAATTTATGAGTGATAAGAAAGTCCCACACCGCGACCACTTTCTCCATATCAATCCCCTTCTTTTATTTTTATGCATAATGAGCAGCAACACATCTAAGCCACTAGAGAGCAGCAGATTGAGATCGTGTTAGAAATTTTAGAAAGGTATTGTAACTGAGTGAATAGTTAACGTCGGCATAAGGCGCAATTATTATGCGCCCTGTCATAGCTTTGGAAGAGAAACTCCCTTTGAGATTGGCGAAAGGAAAGGTTTGTTATCAGTGTTGATTCGCCAACGCTGTCTTTTCAGCCAGTTTTACAATCACGTTTACCGCTTGTTCCATACCTTCAATGGTAATGAACTCATGAATACCATGAAAATTATAACCGCCAGTGAAAATATTAGGGCATGGCAGGCCCATGAATGAGAGCCTCGCACCATCCGTACCACCTCGAATAGGTTTGATCAGCGGTTCAACATCACAAGCGATCATGGCTTGTTTAGCCAGTTCAATGACTTGTGGATGAGGCTCGACCATCTCTTTCATATTGAAATAGCTGTCCGTCACAACCAACTCAACTCGTCCTTTCTCAAGACGGGCATTTAACTGGTCCACTTGCTGCTGTATAAACGCTTTACGAGCTTCCAAGCCTTCTCGTTCAAAGTCTCTAATAATGTAACCCAAGGTTGAGCGAGCCACACTCATCTCTGCGGATTTTAAATGGTAAAAGCCTTGATAGCCCTGTGTGGTCTCTGGGGTTTGATCGGCTGGCATCATAAGCTGAAATTGTGCGGCGATGTTGATGGCATTCACCATTTTATCTTTCGCGGTCCCAGGGTGAACATTCACGCCATAGCAAATGACATCGGCGCTCGCCGCATTGAAATTCTCATACTCCAACTCACCCACCGGGCCACCATCAATGGTATAAGCCCACTGCGCGCCAAACTTCTCCACATCAAATAAGTCCGCGCCCCGGCCGATCTCTTCATCGGGAGTGAAACCGATACAAATATCACCATGTGCGATGCTTGGGTCGGCAATTAACCTCTCAATGGCCGTCATAATTTCAGCGATGCCTGCCTTATTATCGGCACCAAGCAGTGTGGTGCCGTCAGTCGTGATCAGATTGTACCCATGCAGTTGATGCAAATCCGGGTATTGAATAGGTGACAGCACCTCATCCCCTTTACCTAAAGCAATGTCCCCACCTTGATAATTCTCCACAATTTGCGGCTTAACGTGTTTGCCTGACGCGTCTGGCGCGGTATCCATATGTGCAATAAAACCAATCGCAGGAACAGGGTAATCAACATTCGATTGCAACTTCGCCATAACATAGCCGTGTTCATCAACCGTAGCATCGGTTAAGCCTAATGCGATTAATTCTTCATGCAGTGTATGGGCAAACGTCATTTGCCCTACTGAACTCGGGCAACGGCGGCTGGCGGGGTGAGATTGAGTATCAAAAGAGACATAACGCAAAAAGCGTTCAACAAGATTTTCCATAGCAAGCACTCAATAAGTTAGCATGTCAACGTATCGCCTATGTTGGGATACGCAGTTAATTGCAAGCTATACTACGCGCTCATCAGAAACGGAATTTGCTATAAATCAGCTTTTCAGCAATTACTGAGGTGTCAATCATTCAAAAAAGGGATCAAAAATGCCCACCGCAGTGAGCATTGAGAGAAGCAAACAGGGCGTTTAAAGCAGAATGAAAATGCCCGCTAGACATGCACTCATTAAGTTAGCTAGCGTACCTGCAATCACCGCTTTAATACCTAAATTCGCGACTTCTGCACGGCGTTCAGGAGCGATAACCCCGATAGAGCCTAATTGGATCGCGATAGAACCAATATTGGCAAAGCCGCACAGAGCAAAAGTAATGATAACTTGGGTGTGTTCCGACAACAGCGCTTTGTGGTCAACAAAATCAATGAAAGCCACAAATTCGTTCATCACCACTTTTTGCCCAATGTAAGAGCCCGCCATCAAGACTTCATGGCTTGGTACACCAATCAACCAAGCCAGTGGTGAAAATAGATAACCGAACAGCAGTTGTAAGGTAATGCCGTTCAAACCCAATAACTCACCGAAACTTTCAAGCCCAGTGTTAACCATCGCAATCACGCTCACAAATGCAACCAGCATTGTACCGACGGCCACCGCCACTTTCATGCCATTCATCGCCCCGCTCGCCAGTGCGTCAATCACATTACTTTCTTGCGCTTTATCCATCTCAATATTGGTTTGATCAAGTGGAACATCGCGCTCTGGTACGATGATTTTTGCCATCATCAAACTGCCGGGTGCCGCCATAAAACTGGCTGCAATAAGGTATTTAAGCTCAACACCTAGACCGGCATAGCCACCCAACACGCTACCTGCGACAGAGGCCATGCCTCCGGCCATGACGGCAAACAGTTCTGAACGTGTCATGCGCGACAAAAAGGGACGCACAAGCAGTGGTGATTCGCCTTGTGAAAGAAAAATGTTACCCGTAGCAACCAGAGATTCTGCTTTGCTCGTACCTAAAAATTTTTGAATACCACCACCGATAAACTCGATGACTTTTTGCATGATACCAAGGTAATAAAGGGCAGAGATAAGAGCGCTGAAGAAAATGATGATAGGCAGAACACGAACAGCAAAAATAAATCCGGAATCGGCTAAATCACCGAATAGAAAGCGGATTCCTGCATCGGCGAAACCCAGCAAACTCGACACACCGCCGCTGATGCTGGCTAGTGCGCTTTGTCCCCATGGGAAGTAGAGCACCAGCGCGGCAAAACCAACTTGCAGCAATAAAGCACGTGATACGGTTTTCCAATTGATGAAAGATCGATTTTCAGAGAGCAGGTAGGCGCAAGCGATCAGCGCTAAAATGCCGACGAGGCCAAAAAGAATATTCATTGTATTTACCTAGTTTGAAATTTGGAAATAAGGGTAGAACCAAAAAACTTGGCAAAGGAGGAATCATTGTCCTTTTGTACAACAAAAGCGTGACAAAAAGAGGGGTATGCGAACATATTGTTCATCTAAGATCACCTTATACAAGCAGAGGAACTTAGCTGGTCCAGTCCTTGGGGTCATTCACATTTCCGTGTGACGGCTTGTATGGGTTGAGCACCGGCTCATAACCGGGCGGAAAGTATAGCGAACAAAATGAGAGTTTCATCACATATTTTTACGCAAACGTTCAAGCGCTCATTTATTCGACAGTTATTCTAAAAAAACATCAAACACAGGCAAGATTGGATGGAAAACAAACAAAAAAAATATGGAATTTTCATCACAAATTTAAACTAATTTAACTATATAAAAACGAATAATTGGTATTTCTGCACTTTGCCAACTAGCTTTAAGAGAGTCACTTTGAAGAGACTCAAACGGTTTCGAATAAAAATCACTAGCAACGTCACGCCTCTTGCGGTCAACACTGACCCAAGAGGCATTTTTATTGGACAAAGTCACTGTAGTGCAACAGCGTGAGGCGAAAACTAGTTTACAACCTCAATATCGGTTTCAGGAATACAACAACACGCTAAAGCGATACCAAGATGACGCTCATGTTCAGGCAGTGCTGGCACGTCAGGTTGATGCACTTTGCCCGACTGCACAGTCACCTTGCACGCACCACAGAACCCTGCTCGGCAACTGTTGGCAATCGCAATGCCAGCGGCTTCGGCTTGATCTAATAAGGTCGTTTGGTTATTACCCTCAAATACATGGCCATTGACGCTCAGTTGTAACGTTTTCAGCTCAGCTGCGACGGTGTGCGCCACACCAAATGCTTCTTGGTGGTAAGATTCTTCCGCAAGCCCTTTTTTCAACAATAAGCTTTTTGCTTTCTGCATAAAACCATCAGGCCCACACACAAACACTTGGCGAGCAGTCACATGTTGGATTTGCTTAAGGTGAGATAAAGAGAGCCGGCCTTTCAGGCCAAACCAATCTACTGGAGCTTGAGTCAGAGAAATGAAGACTTTCAACCCCGGATGTCGCTGCTTAAGCGCTTCAAGTTCAACACGGCAAGGAATATCCTCAACGCTGCGGCATTGATGATAAAAAACCACATCTTGAATTTGTTGATTATCGGCAAGATAGCGCAACATCGATAACATAGGCGTCACGCCACTTCCAGCCGACAACAGTAACAACGGTTGTTGGTGCTGAGTCGACAGATGAAACGAGCCATCCGGTGATTGCGTGGTCAATGTACTTCCTACCTGCAAGTGATCAAGCAACCAGTTAGAAACTCTACCTCCATCAATGCGTTTGACTGAAATCGCTAACCGACCCGGGCGCGATGGGCTAGATGACAAAGTATAGCGGCGCGCCACGTTCTCGCCATCGATCACAACTTCGATTGGTAGGTGCTGCCCAGGTTGATAATTTGGCATTTCACCCTTTTTCGGCTCTAGCCAGAACGTGACAAAATCACGCGCAATCGCTTCACGCTCAACACAGGTCATCACATGGTGACTCATGCCCAAATCTCGATAAAACTCTTTCTCTTTGTACTCAAGCACCTCAACGCTGTCGCCAACTCGAATCATCCCCTCATTTTTTGCGACTAAATTTTGCCCAAAAAACACCCCACCTCTTTCGTTAGCACGAAATTGTGACAAGGTTCTTAGCGGCTCTTTGGTTGGACGAAAAGCCCCTTTATTCACATCAACAGTAGTGAGAATACAGCGTTCGCAAGGTTTTACCGCTTCAAATTCTACCTCACCAATTCGGATCCGCTTCCAGCTGTCTTCAGCGAAAGGCTCATCGGTTCGTACCACTAGATTGGTACGAAATTGATCCATGCTGTGCACTTCAGGGCTGCGGCGATTAAGTTCATCAAGTGAAGCTTGGCTGATGACCAGCACTGGATAGCCATCAGCAAAACTAACATTGTGACCCACTTTTTCACGCATTCGGTTTGATTGCTCTCCGGTAAACAGCAACTCAACACGCTGGCCTAACACTTGGCTAAACCAATCATCCGCTTCATCGGTTGTGGTGTAAGCGGTAAAGTTGTCATCCCACACTTGCGCTGGGGAAGGTTGCATTTTGAAATCTGCATAACGCAGTTTTAATGGAGATTGGTTCGCCGCCGTGAAGATCAAACCATCCGCAACCAGTATTGAATTCACCTTAACCATATTTGGATACTTACGTGCAGTGACCATTGAACCATCAGCTAACGCGATCATAAAGCGCCGATCAAAAGCCAGCCCCTGTTTTTCAACCCAAGCGGTGGACTGCGAGAGGCCACCTATCGATTTGACTGGGTAAACGTTAATTTGTGAGAGTTGAGCTGACGACATGGCCTATCCTTATGCTTTTTTGAAGGTATTTTTATAACGCGATGATAATGGAAATCGCCAAAGCTGGCTAACCCTATGGAAAATAAAAGGATGAAATTCACCCCTGTTTCCTCTATCATCCTGTCGCTTAAACGTAAGCGATTGCGCGCACATTAAAAGCGAAGCCCGTTTAAGCTCCAATCAATTTATTTTCCGGTGGGAGCAACCAATGAAAACATTAACGATTACTCGTCCAGACGACTGGCATGTTCACTTACGTGATGGTGATGTGTTGGCCGATACAGTACGAGACATCAGTCGCTACAACGGCCGCGCACTGATCATGCCCAATACGGTCCCGCCGATCACCACCACAGAATTAGCATTAGCGTACCAAAAGCGCATCATGGCGCAAAAACCACGTGATTCTTTCAAGCCACTCATGGCGCTTTATCTCACCGATAACACGACACCTGATGAGATCCGCAAAGCCAAAGCTTCTGGCGCTGTCGTGGCAGCCAAACTTTATCCGGCTGGGGCGACCACCAATTCAGATTCTGGCGTAACCTGCGCTCAAAATATTTACCCAGTATTAGAAGCGATGCAAGACGTTGGCATGCTGCTGCTGATTCATGGCGAAGTAACCGCTCACGATGTGGATATTTTTGACCGAGAAAAAGCCTTCCTCGATACAGTGCTTGCTCCTATTGTTAATGATTTCCCAAATCTGAAAATAGTGTTAGAACACATCACCACCGCCGATGCTGCCGAGTTTGTACAAAATGCGAACCAGAATGTAGCGGCAACGATCACGGCGCATCATCTACTTTATAACCGCAATCACATGCTTGCTGGTGGTATTCGCCCTCATTTTTACTGTTTGCCAATCCTTAAGCGCAACACCCACCAGCTTGCGCTGATTCAGGCAGCGACATCGGGCAATAAGAAATTTTTCTTGGGTACTGATTCTGCGCCTCATGCCAAAGGCAAAAAAGAAGCCGCTTGCGGCTGCGCTGGATCGTACACAGCGCACGCAGCCTTGGAGTTATACGCAGAGGTGTTTGAGCAAGTTGGTAAAATTGGCAACCTTGAAGCGTTTGCCAGTCACAATGGCCCTGATTTTTACGGCCTACCCCGTAATAACGACACCGTTACTTTGGTCAAAGAAGAGTGGCCAGTTGCTGAAAGTATGCCATTTGGCTCAGATATTGTGGTGCCGATCCGCGCCGGTGAAACGGTCGCGTGGGCAGTAAAATAGCTCATTAATGCATCAAAAAGGGAAGCCGCGGCTTCCCTCTCTTTATCATTATCATTTTTGCACCACACAGCGCTTATCTCAGCTTAGGCTGACGCTCTAACAGCACCATCACTTCGCTATGATCGGTATGTGGAAACATATCAAACCATTGCAGTTTTTTGGGTAAGTAGCCCAACATACCTTGCATATCAGTGATTAGCGTTTGCGGGTTACAGCTTGAGTAAATGATGTGTTTGGGTGATAAAGCCACCAATCGCTCAACTAATTCAGCTCCTAAACCACGACGCGGAGGGTTGACTAGCACCAGCTCAGGCGCGATTGATTGAGCCTGTGAGAATTGGGCAGAATCCAGCGCAGCAAAGTCTAAATTGGTAATGCCCATCGTCTTGGCAGAGCGTTTAGCACTGGCAATCGCTTCTGGTTCAATTTCAATGCCTGTGACTGCCGTGGTTGAGCTGGCACAATGTAGGGCAAAACCGCCCACGCCACAAAACAGATCCCACATATGACTTGGGTTTATCTCTCTCACCCAATCACGCGCCGCCGCGTACAACTGCTTCGCTACATGCGGGTTGGTTTGGAAAAAACTTTTCGGGCGGATAACCATAGGTACCTGATTAAACTGCTCAATCAAATACTCACACTCGGTTAAAAAAATCTCTTCTTCACCTTCCAGGCGCGCCATGTGGATGGGTTGAAGGTTAACTGAGACGACGCGAATGGTTGGAAACTGCGCCTGAAGCCGCGCGAGGTTTTGCTCAACTCGGCCTAAAGCTTCGCGGCTTCTCAGTACGAAACGCAGCATAAACTCACCTGAATATTCGCTGCGTGTGAGCAATATGTATTTGAGTTCGCCTTTCTTCTTCGCTTTATTATAGGGAGGAATACCCGAGCTACGGATCCAATCTTGTAGATAAGTTAATAGCGCTTGTGTCTCTTGTGGGTAGAGAGCACATTGCACTAACGACACGGGCGTTGATTGCCCATCAACCATGGATTCAACACCCAAGATCGGTGCATGAGCCGCGCCAAGAGCCACCATTTTCGCTTTGTTACGAAAACCCGTCTCTTCACTTATGACAGGTTCTAGCCACTGCTGTGGCATCTGCGTTGAAAACAGCGCTTTTAGTGCCAAATCTTTGCGCTTCACCTGCTCTGAATAAGAAACCGCGCAATGAGTACAAGAACGGCACAGCTGTTGATCAAAAAACGCACACTGCATAATGGGAACTGCCAAAAACGAAAAGCGCTAGTCTATTCGTCTGCGGGTAAATCACCATTCAATATGATTATCATCACCATAAAAAAAATTAATGGGACGGTTTCAATTTACTCACCATCCCCCACACTGCAACCACAGCCAGCCCGGCGAGTAAGCCAACGAAACCATTAAACAAGGTTGGCATCACTACTGTTAATAAAGAGAGTTCAGCAACGGCTGCAATCACAGGTTCAAGCACGTGGTGAATAAAAGGGACGTTGTGCACCACAATGCCACCGCCTACTAAAAACATCGCGGCGGTACCCACTACAGTTAATGCTTTCATGAGCTTAGGCGCGAAACTGATCAACCCTTTACCAAAGCGAGCACGCAGCCCTGCGCCATCTGAAGTGCGCTCTAGGTAGAAACCTAAATCGTCCAATTTCACAATGCCTGCCACCAAACCATAAACGCCGATGGTCATGACCACTGCAATCAAACTCACCACCAAAATTTGTGTCACCATGCTATGGCCTTGCACTGTCCCCAACGCAATCACGATGATCTCGGCCGATAAAATAAAATCGGTCCGAATCGCCCCAGCGACTTTACGTTTTTCATAGTCATCAATCGATACGTCAGTGAGCATGCGCTCATCCGCGTCAGCGGTGCTGTGATGGCTGGTATGAAACACTTTTTCTAAGATTTTTTCTGCCCCTTCAAAGCAGAGAAAAAGTCCACCGACTAACAAGAGCGGCATTATCAACCAAGGGGCTAATGAGCTCATCAGCAAGGCAGCGGGAACCAAAATTAATTTGTTGCGAAATGAGCCTTTAGCCACTGCCCACACCACTGGGATCTCTCGTTCAGCGGCAACACCAGACACCTGCTGAGCATTGAGCGCCAAGTCATCCCCCAATACGCCTGCCGTTTTTTTCGCGGCCATTTTTGACATCAACGCCACATCATCGAGCACGGTTGCAATATCATCAAGAAGGGTAAGTAAGCTCGCGCCTGCCATGCAAATTCTCTCTTATTCATTTTCATTATTCAAAGCGTGACAAAATGTAACACCAAGCGCTGATGAAGGGAAACACAGCGATAAGAATCCCACCAACAGTGCTGACGCTTCAAGTAGCAAAGCAGTAAAGCAGTAAAGCAGTAAAGCAGTAAAGCAGTAAAGAACACTAGCTCAGTGACTGAGTATATTCGGCTGGCAATTGAGCCAGAGCGCTCTGTAACGCGGCGAAGCAGTCAGGATCAATGGCAGTATGTAGATTCTCTTGCATGATCAAAAGTGCTTTATCAATTGGCATCGCGGAGCGATAAGGACGTTCCGCGCTGAGAGCATCAAAAATATCGGCCGTCGTGATGATTCGAGTCATCACGCTGATCTCATCACCGTTTACACCACGCGGATAGCCAGTACCATCGAGTTTCTCATGATGCGCCCCTGCCATACGTGCCAACGTCTTAAAGGGCGATAATTTCCGCAAGATTTGTTCAGTAAACGCGGCATGCGCCTGAACGGCTTTCCACTCCATATCGTCTAACTTACCGGGTTTATCTAAAATGGCATTACTGACCCCTAACTTACCAATGTCGTGCAGTAATGCCGCGCGTCTCAACCAAGATCGATCAGTTTCCGAAATGGCTAATTGTCGTGCGATTAAATCAGTATACACAGCCACTCGTTCACTGTGCCCTGCGGTATAGGGGCTTTTTGCATCAACAATCTTGCCAAATGCCGTGACGATACAGTCTAAATACGCTTCATCCAAAGGCTGATGCGCTTGTGCCGGTGGTAAATGCATCACTCGTTGGCTGATATCAGGGGCTTTGAGGCTAGCCACAAAGTGCGGGTTATCCACCAACTGCTCAATAATCTCAACCAATTGTGGGTCAAACCATACACCACTACGCTCTGTAACCTCGCGTATTGCTTCGTCCAAATCATGTTCCATTTGAAAAACGTCAAACACTTGAGCTAATAACGCAATCCGCGAGAAAAGGGGGATGGCTTCACCTTTTAGCTGTTGAGGACGCCCTTGACCATTCCAATGTTCATCCAGTGAGTGGATCCCCTGCGCGACGACTTCGCTAAATCGCAACTCTCGCGCCACATCAGCCCCACGAGTACAACGAGTTTGAATAAGCTCTTGTGCATAATCATTACCATTTTTCAAAATGTCGATGGTAGTTAAAATACGTTCTGCCCAGCTCTGCTCTGAACCGGTATTTTTGACGATAAAGTTAATCACACTCGATAGACTGGTTCCGACGGTTTTATAACGCCGTTTGAAAGCGAGATCATCAGTGGCATACAACTCGCAAATTCGCGCGGCGTTGCTACTGCAGCCCGCATCTTTCAATAGCAAGGTAAAAAACAGATCATGCAGCTCAGCCTGATCGAGCTCTAATTGCATGCCAATATGCATACCAACCCAGCAACAACGAATGCAGTGCTCCGGTGGTTGGCCTTCCGTCATGTCTAAGGCGGTCGTTAGCGAAATCATTAGTTCAGAAAGGGGGAAACTATTCTCCAATCGTGTTCTCACTCAATTGCATTGGTCTGGTTGCAGTTTAGATGTGACCGTTCGGTTTAGCCAATGATTTACCTCAGTTATCAGGCCAGAGTTGGACTATTTCCTTGCTCTAACAAACCTGCATTGCCCCAAAAACAGGTTGAGGTAATGAACCCTGTTAACGGGCTGTGGTAAATCCAGCTTGGTATTTTTGATTGCTCTTGACACTCACACCTCTTACTCTGTGGGCAACTAGTCAGAAAGGAACCCTCATGTACTCTGTTTATACTTATCCTATCGGTACGCCAGGCACACCTTGGCAAGCAGCAGAACGCGAAGCGTGGCTCGCGCAAACGACGATTAAACGAGAATATCAGCAAGAAGTCGTGCCGAAAATTAACGCTTTGGCAACGGATTTTGAGATAGAGCAATACGGTGCACTATCAATAGACAAAGATCGCTACCCATTATTTGCCTTAAAAAGTCGCTCATGGAACCCTGACAAACCAACGGTGTTGATCACAGGTGGCGTACACGGTTACGAAACCAGCGGAGTGCACGGCGCGTTGCAGTTTTTAGCGACTCAAGCACAGCAGTATCAATCTCATTTCAACATTGCCGTTGCCCCGTGCATAAGCCCTTGGGGCTATGAAACGATCAATCGTTGGAACCCATCAGCGCTTGACCCTAATCGCTCATTTTACGCCAATAGCCCAGCCGAAGAGTCTGCAAGCTTAATGCGCTGGGTCGCAAGCTTAGGTGACGTGCTGGTGCATATTGATTTGCATGAAACTACAGACAGTGATGAAAGCGAATTTCGCCCTGCACTAGCAGCGCGCGATGGCATTGGATATGAAGCCGATACGATTCCCGATGGGTTTTATACTGTCGGCGATACGGAAAATCCGCAGCCAGAATTCCAAGCAGCCATTATTGAATCGGTACGCAAAGTCACGCACATTGCACCAGCCGATAGTAAAGGCGAGATCATCGGCTCTCCCATCACTCAAGAAGGGGTGATCAACTACCCCATGAAAGCGTTAGGGTTATGCGGTGGCATCACAAATTGCTACTTCGGCACCACCACCGAAGTGTATCCAGATAGCCCAAAAGTCACAGCGCAAGAGTGTAATGACGCACAAGTCGCCGCCATTGTTGGCGCTTTGGACTACGTGTGCCGCTAAAACGATAAAACACCCAACCCCCTATGTCATGGATTCATGAATAATAGACGTTGTAAAAAATTACCAAATTAAGTCTAAGGCACTTCTTTATAGTTTGATCAGGATGAAGTGCCTACATACGCTTAAGCAATATTATAACAAACGATTTTTATACTGTTCCGGCGTTTGACCGGAGTATTTTTTAAACATAGTAATAAAAGGACTGGCTTGGTTGTAGCCAAGAGTTAATGCTACCTCTTTCACTGAATGTCCTGTGCGCAGTAAATCCATGGAATAGAGATAGCGTACTCTTAATCGCCATTCGGTAAAACTCATCCCGAGTTCCGTTTGGCAATGACGCGCTAATGTTCGCTCTGTGGTATGTACTTTTTCAGCCCACAAAGCCAATGTCGTATCATCGGTCGGATTTTCTTCTACCGCCGCTAAAATCGGGGCTAAATATTTGTGATTAGTGGAAGGCAAAAAATGATGCTGCGTTTCTTGCGTTGCCAATTGGTCGAGCAATACTTGAACTAAACGTTTATCTTGCGCGTTTTGAGCCACACTGATTTCACGCGATCGAAAATCCTCAATGATGGCAGAAACGATGGGCGTCACTTTTATCAAACTGGTGTGCTTGGGAAAACCATGGGTGAGAGCCCGATCAATATTGAGCGAACAATATTCAATTGGCTTACGATTATAGCTGCAGTGTTTCACCCCCGCAGGAACCCAAATCGCGAGATGAGGCGGTGCGAGAAATCGCGTTTCTTGCGCTTCCATTTCCAAAATCCCGCCGGAAATTAGCTGCACTTGTCCCCATGGATGGCTATGAGTTCGCGTTTCTGTGTTTGACAAAAACGCATCGAAATTCATAAAGACATCCGATGGCGCACTGTCAATCGATAGTGAAGGGTGAAGATTTCTAGGCGCTTTTTTCAAACTTGTCTTCCTATCGCTCGCAATGTCGTTTTGGAGATATATATAATTATAGAGACCTGCCACACTATACTTCAAAGCACAATTTGCGACGAGGCTCACATGGTATATCTTCTTCCACTATTCACGGTTCTAATTTGGGGTGGTAACTCTATCATCAACAAGCTCGCCGCAGAAACCATTGAACCAAGTGCGATGAGTTTTTATCGCTGGTTTGTCGCGATGCTGTTGCTAACCCCCTTTTGCTTACCTACCGTGATCCGCCAATGGGTAATCATCAAGCCCCATTTAACTAAACTGGCTTTTTTAGCCATGTTAGGCATGGTACTGAATCAGTCTCTTGGCTATTACGCAGGGCTAACGACTACTGCATCAAATATGTCGTTGATCACTTCGCTGGTACCACTGCTCAGTGTGTTCATCAGCGTCCCTCTGCTCCATAAGCGCATTTCAGCTTTGAGTGTTATCGGAGGAGTCCTCTCTCTCGCAGGGCTTGCTTTTATGCTAGGTCAAGGCGATATGAGCTTCTTCTTGCATCAAGATATTACACATGGTGATGCGTTAATGGTGGTGGCTGCAACCGTTTACGCACTTTATTGTGTGTTACTTAAACGGTGGAAAATGTTGCTAAGCAATTGGACGCTTATTTATATGCAAGGGTTGTTTGCTGTCTTAATGCTGACACCATTATGGCTGACCAGTGAACATCTCCTGCCCACGGAAGGCTCACTGCCCCTAATCGCTTACGCTTCTGTCGCTGCATCCTTATTGGCTCCGTGGATGTGGGTAAAAGCGATCGATTTAATTGGTGCAGACTCTAGTGCGATGTTTATGAATCTGTTACCTGTGGTAGCAGTTTCGCTTGCCACAACCCTGTTAGGTGAAACAGTGCAAAACTACCATCTTTTAGGTGGAACGATGGTAATTTCCGGGGTTATTTTATCCCAAATAAAACTGACAAAAAGCCGTACAACAGCTATCGAGAGCGCAATACAACCATAAAATTGAGCATATAGTATCGATTCGAGCTATGTTTATGGAAGAAGAATAAAAATAAACAAAAATGAAATGTATTGAGGGATCCTTTACGTCAGATCCGTTAGGCAACCTAGCAAATTTGGTGGCCAGATAATGATTCTTGATAACATAGAAGATGTGTATAGCAATAATTTGTTTGCCTTGCATGAGCTTGTTTTAAACGAGCTCGGTTCATACGTGTTCGTAAAAAACCGTCAAGGTGAGTATCTGTATGCAAATCAGCTAACACTAAAACTGTTCGGCACAACTTTGGAAGAACTCAAAGGCAAAACTGATCACGATTTTTTTCAAGATGAACTGCTCGCCGATATTTTACACAGCGATAAAATGGTATTTGATACCAAGCAGCCCTTCACCAGTGAAGAACGTGCGCAAGCAAAATTTGATGCCAAAGTACGCGTCTACCGCGCAATAAAGAAACCGATTCTAAGTACACAAACCGGTGAAGTGATTGGCCTTATCGGTGTTTCTACTGAGATTACCGATATTGTCGAATTACGAGAACAGCTTCACACTCTGGCCAATACCGATGACTTAACGCAGCTCTACAATCGCCGCAAGTTGTGGCGAGAAGCGTGTAATGAATTTACGTTGGCTCAGCGTGATCATTATCCGATAAGTTGTATTGCCATTGATATCGACAACTTCAAGTTAGTAAACGACACCTATGGCCACCAGCGAGGAGATGACGTGATTTGGCAGTTAGCAGAGATGGCGAGAAAGCACACACGCCATGGCGACGCCTGCGGCAGAATTGGTGGTGAAGAGTTTCTGATTGTTTTGCATAAGGCCAATGTGCATGAGGCCTTTCAAGTGGCAGATCGTTTACGTAAAGAATTTTATGCATACGCATTTTTTGACAACGGCGCACACTTTAGTATCAGTTGTGGTATCTCTGAAATTGCGGGTAGCGATGCCGATTTTTTCGAAATTTATCGCCGCTCAGACAAAGCACTTTATAAAGCCAAGCTCGCTGGACGGAATCAATGTGCCACATTCCAAGAAACATAACTATGTTCCATAAAGAGCCTATAATGTTCGTTTAATGTGAATTATCACTTAAAACGAGCAAATACTCGCGTATCCCATTCACTAATGATTGAATTTGATCGATTAAACCGTACACTCACAAAGTCGTAGTGCCTTACGCAAAGTAAGCATTCAAGGTATTGACCTATTTAAGCTTCAATGAATAAGGATATTTAAGGTGAAAGCAGTTAAACGCCATCAAGAAATTATCGAATTAGTTCAAACACACGGATTTGTGAGTACTGATGATTTAGTCGAGCGATTCAATGTCAGCCCACAAACCATCCGCCGAGATCTCAACGAACTTGCAGATGCCAATAAGTTACGACGCAATCACGGCGGCGCTACCATCGCGTCTAGTTCTGAAAACTCCTCTTACCACACTCGCCAAGTAACTTATCAGCAAGAAAAAGAGAAAGTGGCTGCCGAGCTAGTCAAACACATTCCCGATGGCGCAACGCTCTTTATCGACATAGGCACGACACCTGAAGCTATCGCTCGGGCATTAATGCTCAATCACGAAAATCTGCGCATTGTCACCAACAACATTAACGTGGCGACGATTTTAATGGCCAAACCGGATTTCAATGTCATCTTAGCGGGCGGTGAAGTGCGTAATAAAGACGGTGGCGTGACGGGTGAAGCCACTTTGGATTTCATTTCACAATTTCGTCTCGATTTCGGTATTTTAGGGATTAGCGGCATTGACTATGATGGCTCACTTTTAGATTTCGATTATCACGAAGTGAGAGTCAAACGGGCGATCATCGAAAATAGTCGCTGTGTTTATCTCGGTGTCGACCACAGTAAATTCGGGCGTAATGCCATGGTGAAGCTAGGCACAATTGCCGATGTAGATTTGATCATTACCAATGCTCAACCACCAGAAGAAATTGATGCATTCGCTCGTGAAAATGAAGTAACCATTCAGGTGGTATAGATAGATTGCAGCCAAAACCGACATTTGAACTAGATTTTCCCGCCAAATAGATAAACTATTTCATTATTTGCTCGTACTGTTACGGTTTTTTTTGATATAAATGCCAATATAGTACGACGCAATCTAGAACTTTCGGCTTATGTACAAAATTCTGAGACTGATCCAAGAGAACCAACAAATCACTAGCCACGATGATTTGGAAAATGTACTCAATGGGCTCAATAACTTAATTGATCATGAATTTTTCCTCTTTGGCCTATCTTTTCAACCCACGTTAAAAACCAGTGAAACGCTTGTCACGGACAATTACCCCAATAGCTGGCGACAGCAATATGATGAATCAGGCTTCATGCATATCGATCCAATTGTCAAATACAGTATTACCAATTTTTTGCCCATTCGCTGGGATGACGCTAAACGAGTCAATGATGATGGACGAGTCATTTTCGAAGAGGCGCGTTGCAATGGACTCAAAGCGGGATTTAGCATTCCAATCCATGGGCTTAGGGGGGAATTTGGCATGATAAGTTTTGCAACCTCAGATACCAAGTCTTACGATTTGAATCAACAAAGTATCCATACCTCACAGCTCATTGTACCGTTACTGGCTCATAATATTGGCAACATCACCCGTTACCATAAAGACGCAAAACCGAGAGCGGTGCTCACCGCACGTGAAGTACAATGCTTAGCTTGGGCGGCCGAAGGCAAAAGCGCTTGGGAAATTGCCACGATTATTAATACGTCAGAACGTACCGTGAAGTTCCATTTCAGTAATGCTTGTAAAAAGCTTGGCGCGACGAATCGCTACCAAGCGATCACTAAAGCTATTTTAGGTGGCTATATCAATCCCTATTTATAAGGCTTATGCATTGACACTTGCACGATATGCTTCATTCATTGGAATATGCAAAGCGACAGAACGTGTACTTCCCAAAAGATGCACTTTTTTATCACCGAGTCTTTCGCATGGGATCCCCATCCGCTTAATCAATTTTTCCACACTGGCCGATGTGACCGTTACATAGGCATTAATGTGATATTGCTGGGCGTGATGATACAGCGACTGAAACATCTGCAGCGTAACATTACTCACGCCGCCCAATTGCGCCGAATGATCTTTATCGACCGCAAAACGACTCAGCTCATAAATCTCCTTTGCTTTGGGTGCTTGCTGCACACCGAGTAATTCCGAAAAAGTATCTTTAAGCATATAACGCGACGTCGTTGGCAAAATTCGCCAACACCCCACTAAATGACCCTGCTCCTCTTTGGCATACAAATAGTGTGCTTCTGGAACGTCGTACTCATCAGTCTCCATTCCTCGATTTGTTTTTAGCTCCCACTGCAAGCGTTGCGAAAAAACTTTATAGCGTAACTTCAGCAATGACACATAATCAGCTTGAGGGACACTTTGAAAGGTATGTGAATAAATTGAAATAGTCATGTGACTTCTCCTTAGGTTATTGGAGAAATCACGCTAAACAATCTCATAAGAGATAGAACCTGTTCGATCGAACAGTTACGTCGAAATACTGTTTAAACTATTATTAACGCAACTGAATAACTAACGCTCAGTTGGCTTAATAAGGTACAACATAAAGTAAATAACTCGTACCGCTCGGCTTTAAAAATCCTCTTAGGCAACTAAGAGGATTTTTTATATCTGCTGCATTCAAAATAATATTGCAGTTTGGTTAACGCTTTGTTATTTATGATTCCGTTAATAAAAAACAAGGATTCCCCAATGAGTAGTGGCCAACGTGCAATAACTTTGCGTTTTTTAGCAGAGCCCGGTGATGTGAATTTTGGTGGTAAAGTCCACGGTGGCGCTGTCATGAAATGGATAGATCTAGCGGCCTATGCGTGCTCTGCAGGCTGGAGCGGTAAATATTGCATCACCGCTTATGCTGGAGGGATCCGCTTTGTCGCTCCTATCCACGTAGGGAACCTCGTTGAAGTCAGCGCAAAAGTCATTTATACGGGAACGAGCTCAATGCATATTGCCATTGATGTGCAAGCGAGCGATCCAAAAGAGTTGAAAAACCAGCTGACTACCCATTGTATTGTCATCATGGTGGCTGTCGATGGGCAAGGCAAGCCCACCCCTATACCCGAATGGGTGCCGCAAACAGCAGAAGATATTGCCCTACGCCAATCAGCGATACGCTTAATGAACATGCGTAAAGAGATAGGGGAAGAGATGGAAGCTCACGTTAAGTACTTAAAATAACCACCCACGATGCGCTCAGTTGTCATTTTTTCTTCATCTTTATCTGCTTAAATCGAGCCCTCTGAAATTTTGCATCGATGATAGGAAAAGGCTTTGACTCCCAGAGAGATTACCTTGAGCGAATCAACATTAGTCGACCCAAAGTCAATTGAGTATCACTGGGTCCGAACGCTTTACGTTGAAGGCTACCAGCCCCAAGAAATTAACCACTATATCCGTGCCTGCTTTGGCGGAGATGATACCTTCGCCGATCTGTTTCGCCGCGTTGCGTTGCAACAAGAGAGTTTGTATGTCCTTTTGCAATACTTAGGCTGCGCCCCTTCTAGCCGTGAGTTCTAATTTTTTAGCTTTCCTTTACGACGTTACACGAAGATTTCAGATGTGAGTCGCATCCAAACACCATTTCACTTTTGAGACATTCAATTCATCATATACTGCATGTGCGTTACCAATAGCACCCTTTAATGCAGATATAAAAAAACCCAAGCAATGCTCGGGTCTTGGTTACAAAAACTGTTAGTTTGTTGGATAGTAAGGAATAAAGCTAACAGCCAGCTATGCGTAACGCCAGATTTGCATATTACTTAACTGATCGGCGGCCAAACCAAATACGTTAAGCTAATACAATATGGGCGACCTCACGGTCGCCCTATCGTTATTATCCTTTCACACCACCGGCCGTAAGTCCTCCGACTAACCAGCGCTGTGCAAGCAAAAATACGACAGTGATAGGTAAAGCAGACAACACTGCTGCTGCTGCAAAATCTCCCCACAAATAGTTCTGAGGATAAAGATACTGCTGCATACCCACCGCTAATGTATATGAGTTTACATCAGAAAGTAGCAAAGATGCCACTGGTACTTCACCAACCACCCCAATAAACGAGAGAATAAACACAACCGCAAGAATCGGCACAGAGAGTGGTAGCAGCACCAGTCTAAAGGCTTGCCATGGTGTAGCTCCATCTAAAGCAGCCGCTTCTTCTAATGAGTTATCTATCGTTTCAAAATAGCCTTTGATCGTCCATACGTGCAGTGCGATACCACCTAGGTAGGAGAAAATTAAACCACCATGCGTATTTAAGCCAAGAAATGGGATGTATTGACCTAATTTGTCAAACAGTGCATACATCGCAACCAGTGCCAGTACCGCTGGGAACATTTGAAAAATCATCATCGCTTTTAGGATGGTGTCTTTACCTTTAAAACGCATGCGCGCAAAGGCATAAGCAGACGTTGTCGATAGGGCCACAATGAGCACTGAAGTAATGCCTGCTACTTTCACTGAATTCCATAACCAAGTCAGAACCGGAAATGGCGGCGGTGTAACAGAGCCATCAGCATTAGTGACAGCAAAACCTAATGCCAATTTCCAGTGTTCTAGAGATGGGTTATCTGGGATCAAACTGCCCGTGGCAAAGTTCCCTTCACGAAATGAAATCGCAATGACCATCAATAGCGGAAAAATGATCAGCGATAAAAATGCCCACAGAGCAACATGAGTCGCCCATAAGCGATATTTGAGAGATTGACCTTGTACCATCGCCATAACGATTACTCCTTAATTCTGTGACAGCTTCGTAAAACGTAAGTTGAGTAGTGCTAACCCACCAACAAGTAAGAAGATCAAGGTTGCGATGGCACTAGCCAAACCGAAGTCTTGACCACCAGCTCCTTCAAACGCAATACGATAGGTATAGCTTACGAGTAAATCGGTGTAACCGGCTGGCTCTGAAGTACCAATCATATTCGGGCCACCTTGTGTCAGAAGTTGAATCATCACAAAGTTGTTAAAGTTAAACGCAAAGCTCGCAATGAGTAACGGAGTCATTGGTTTGATCATGAGCGGCAATGTGATACGGGTGAAGTTGTGTAAAAAACCTGCACCATCAATCGCCGATGCTTCATATAAATCCTCTGGAATCGCTTTCAAAAGACCCATACACAAAATCATCATGTAAGGAAAACCAAGCCAAGTATTGACGATCAGCACCATACTTTTAGCGAGAAAGGGGTCTGAGAACCAGCTAGGACTAATGCCAAAAATACTGTTGAGCACCATATTGATCTCACCAAAGCTTTGGTTGAACAAGCCTTTGAAGATCAAAATAGAAATAAAGGCAGGAACAGCATAAGGCAGGATTAATAGCACTCGGTAAACGGCGCGGCCTTTAAGCTCTTCCCATTGCACGACACTGGCTAGCACCAAACCAATCATGAGAGTAAAAATCACGGTTAAAGTCGAGAAAACGACCGTCCAAATAAAGATGTTGATGAAAGGCTCTTTAATACCGTCATCTTTCCATACACGCTCAAAGTTATGTGTGCCAATTTTCACCACAAAACCAGGCGATACTGTCGCACCGATAAATTGACCACTTTCGTCCACTGGTTGATAAAAGCCAACATCCATATTCGGCCGTAGTATTTCGCCTGTTTGATTATTGACCAGCGTTTCGCCATCATCTTGCATGGTGTAAAGCGGCGATACGGCGGCAAACTTGCGCAAGCCACTCATGCGTACATCTTCACCACTAGGGAAATGCAGATCAATTGAGCTCAACGTAGCACGGTGATTAATAATGGTTTTAATCGGCTCTTTGGTGCCCTCAATACCCTCAATAGGTTGAAGGTCCATATCGGTCACCGATAAGCCATTTAAGGAAAACACGTCGGTAGCGAGCGTCTGCTCTCCATCTTCGATTGCAATTCGATAACCACTTTCCGTTTTGTATAGAGTGAAAGGATAGCTTTCCCCGCCCTGATAAGTTCGATCCAACAGCACGGTTTGTGCACGTTCTAAAGAGAGTTGGTTTTTAGCACTGTAGTTAGTAAAAGCCAGACCAACGGTGTAGGCCAAAGGAAAGAGGATGAATAAGATCATTCCCGCGATACCCGGATAAATATAGCGGTGTGCGTAAGTATGTTTACTGCCGAAAATATAAAGGGCCAGAGCGGTAAGAATGAGAGTAAGCAGCGCAAAGGCGAGCTCACCGCGAGAATACATAAGAATAGTGGCGTAACCGTTAACGATACCAACCGTACCTAATAATGCCCATTTAATGAGCACATTTTTACTGGAAGGAAGTGCCGTTTCGGGTGCTGACAAAACATCTGTACCTTGAACTGACTGCATAGAAGAACCTGCTAGCGATATAAACGTAAAATGAAGGAGAGGTTACCCTCTCCTTAAGGGCTGGACCAAAACCGAATTATTTAGTCATTTGTTTTTCTGCATCAGCCAGTGCGGCATCGACAGTTTGGCGGCCATCTACAATATTGATAATTGCACTTTTCGCGCTGCCCCAAAATGCATTCATCTGAGGGATGTTCGGCATAATTTCGCCATTCATTGCGTTATCCATTGTCGCGGCGATGCGTGTATCTGCATCAAGCTCACGTTGGAAAGAGTTAAGAGCCACCGCACCAAGAGGTTTGTCATTATTGACCATGCGCAGACCATCATTGGTGAGTAAGTAGTTTTCGATAAACTCAATCGCGAGATCTTTATTTGGAGAAGCGGTGCTGATACCAGCCGTCAATACGCCCACGAACGGCTTGGAAGATTGCCCGTTAAATTTCGGTAATGTCGTCACACCGTAGTTAATGCCTGATTTTTCAATGTTGCCCCAAGCCCACGGACCGTTGATCGTCATTGCCGTTTTACCTTGGTTAAACGCAGCTTCAGAAACAGAGTAGTCCATATCCGGAGAGATCACGCCTTTGTCCACTAAGCCTTTCACGAAGTTCATCGCGTCTTTTACGCCTTTATTCGCGATACCCGCATCTTTCACATCATAGCCATCAATCGTGTATTTGAATGCGTAACCGCCATCAGCCGCCATAAGAGGCCATGTGAAATACGGTTCTTTCAAATTCCACATGATGGCCGTTTTGCCCTCTTTCTTAAGTTTGGCGTTCAACGCTTCCACTTCTTCCCAGCTTTTCGGTGGGTTTGGCACAAGATCTTTGTTATAGATGAGAGACAAGGATTCTACCGCGACTGGGTAGCCGATGATTTTACCGTTGTATTTCACCGCATCCCAGGCAAAATCCACGATACCCTCTTGAATCGCTTTTGAAGGTTTAATTTCAGCCAGCAAGCCAGCTTCTGCATAACCACCAAAACGGTCATGAGCCCAGAACACAATATCAGGTCCATCACCCGTTGCTGCGGTTTGTGGGAATTTATCTTGAAGTGCGTCAGGGTGAGCCACGGTCACTTTGATGCCCGTGTCCGCCTCAAATTTCTTACCCACTTCAGCCAAACCGTTATAGCCTTTATCACCATTAATCCAAATGGTGAGTTGTCCTTCTTCAATAGCAGCATGTGCACCAAACGAACCAAGAGCAACTAGAGTACTTAGCGCGACTGTGCTTAGGGCGTTTTTCATGTTCATATCCTTTTTATTTTTGTGTTGTAGGGCTCACCAACAGGTTTCGCCGTATTTCGTCATATATAATCAGAGAAAACCTAACTTGACTCATCCTCCTACGCCCTACGCCCTCGATATTATGGACTATTTTCGTGATCATCATCGCTCAAGGTTAGAGAGCTCAATCACAAAAAAATACCTTTTTGTGACATGCTTCCACTTAACAGCCATTAATTATTTGAACTGGATCTAACTCAGCCCTTAAACCCCTCCTCCATCGCATCCATCGCTACTCCCCCCTATAAAAAACTCAATTAGGAGGATGTATCAAACACACACATCACACAAAATACAGTCATCCCAGAGTGGATAGTAAGAGCCTTTTCCAGTAACTCATCGTTTACTGGCTTACATCGCTAGATTGGTTTGCTGTCATAAATGAGCGTTCGTGGTAATTGATTTTATAACGGGGGAGACGCTCAATGTGCAGGGGAAGTGAACTAAATCATTGGCATGGATGGGTGATGCTTTCTTCAAACTCCCTTAATTTGAAGACATCACCCTTTTTCTTACATTATTAACCACCTTACCCAATTCCTGCTGTCATTGCCTGCAAGAAAACTCATATAATGATGGGCAGTGATTTATAAAAAATATTGATCGAGGACGAGCTCTATGGCGAGTGTCACGTTAAAAAATGTATGTAAAGCATACGGTGATGTATTAATTTCTAAAAATGTCGACTTAGAAATTCAAGAAGGCGAATTTGTCGTCTTTGTCGGTCCGTCAGGTTGTGGGAAATCCACTCTACTGCGTTGCATCGCAGGCCTAGAAGATATCACCTCGGGTGACTTGTTTATTGGCGATAAGCGAATGAATGATGTTGAACCTTCTAAACGTGGCGTCGGCATGGTATTTCAATCCTATGCGCTCTACCCGCACCTTAATCTTTTCGACAACATGTCTTTTGGCCTAAAGTTGGCCAAAGCCGATAAAAAGGAGATCGAGCAACGTGTTGAGCACGCCGCCGATATTCTCCAGCTCAGCCATTTGCTTGAACGTCAACCTAAGTCTCTTTCAGGTGGCCAACGTCAGCGTGTCGCGATTGGGCGTACTTTAGTCTCACAACCGAATGTCTTTTTGCTTGATGAGCCGCTGTCTAACCTAGATGCAGCGCTGCGCGTACAGATGCGTTCAGAGATAACCAAACTGCAACGCAAATTGGGCTGCACTATGATTTACGTTACCCATGACCAAGTCGAAGCAATGACAATGGCTGACAAAATCGTGGTCTTGGATGCTGGTTTCGTATCACAAGTAGGCAAACCACTTGAGTTGTATCATTACCCAGAAAATCGTTTCGTCGCAGGCTTCATCGGTTCTCCTAAAATGAACTTCATGAGCGTATTCATCGAAGATGTCGAAGCCGAACGCGTGAAAGTTCAACTATCTAATGGAACCTCATTTTGGATTTTGGTCGATGGCACCACGATCACTCGCGGCGAGCGTATGTCATTAGGTGTGCGTCCAGAGCACTTGCTGAGCGCTGAAGATGGCGACGCGAAAATTGAAGGCAAGGTGATGATGGTTGAGAAACTCGGTAATGAAACACAAGTCTACATGAACTTGAAAGGCTCTGATTCTGATGTAATTTACCGCCAGCCTGATACTTTGGGCGTTGAAACAGGTGATACATTGACAATTGGTATTCCTGGGCATCGCTGCCACCTCTTCCACAGCGATGGACGTGCATGCCGCCGCCTTTACAAAGAAAAAGGCATCGAAGCCGAATAAAAAGAAATTCAGTTAAGAAAATAAGACAGCCCCTATCAAAGGGGCTGTCTTATTTAAAAATAAATAAAATTTAATTAAACTCTTCAATGCCAATATTATCTTTTGCCCATAATAATGCCTGAAGTCTATTTTTAGCATTTATCTTTTTAAATACATTATGTAAATGTGTTTTTACTGTATTTTCACTTACAAACAACTCATCTGCAATTTGCATATTAGATGCACCACAGCCAAGTAGCTTAATTATTTGCTGCTCTCTTTTCGTTAATTTAGCATAAGCTTGAGAGGTAATAGATGAATTACCTGCACGATAATGCTGTATATATTCCTGAGCCAATTTTCGATTAAACCACATTTCATCATCAAGCACTTTTTCCATGCCCTTAACTAAAGATTCAAGCTGATCATTGGTATAAAATACACCCACAAGATTCTGCCATTTAAAGAGCATTTTAGGTTCAATATCTAGCGGGCAATTAATAAGCACTTCTTTTGCATCAGGGTAGGATAAGCGTTTAAATGCTGAGTAATCAGCAAAATTATTTTCATCAACGCGAGAATAGTCGATAATAACCAATTGAATTTTATAGGATGATAGACTGTTATCATTCATCCACGTATCGCAAAGCGGAGAGATATCAATACTAATCGGCAACTTTGACTCTAGCGAATCTTTAAGTAAGCGAGACTGCATACAAACATCAGAAAGCAATCGAACGTTAATTTTTTTTTCTTCACTCATTTTAAACTCCTAGATCATACCGCTCACTTGATAAAACTAACGTTAAGCGACTATAAGTCAATATCTCAAAATAACCCGCTCTCATTTTAATAAAAAACCTCATGAATAAATCCATTTAATTCATGAAGTTATTGTGCATTCTTATTTATGAGAACAAATGACTGTTTTATTTATATACCTTACTACTTGA
Source organism: Vibrio sp. B1-2 (assembly GCF_963888445.1). Lineage (NCBI taxonomy): Bacteria > Pseudomonadati > Pseudomonadota > Gammaproteobacteria > Vibrionales > Vibrionaceae > Vibrio > Vibrio sp. B1-2. The sequence continues at coordinate 95,198 of NZ_CAWPJH010000003.1, read as the reverse complement.
AGTAGTTTTGGTGTAGTAGGCCATTCTATAAAAGGTAATGGAATAAAAAGATAAAGAATCGAGTGTCATTCCTAACGAATGAAAAGCACCACGCACTTCTGGTTTTGAGAAAAAGCGTGGCACTCACTGCTCATTGGCCATTACTTTAAAAATCAACGTCGATGAGAAAATCACCCTATTGAGGCTAGGTCCGATATAGAACTTTTACAACATGCCAACCAAACTTGGTTTTCACCAAATGGGGTGTCAGTACCTCTCCAGTGAAACAGATTTTATCAAATTGAGGTACCATCTGCCCCTGACGAAACTCACCCAGATCGCCCCCTTTTTTACCCGAAGGGCAGGTAGAATATTTTCTGGCTAATGTTTGAAATTTCGCTCCTTTTTTTAACTGAGCGATAATATCTTCAGCTTGTTCTTTATGCTTCACTAAAATGTGAAGAGCCGCTGCCGTTCTTGCCATCATTTTTCTCAATAAATTTGCTACTGCAAATAGTGTAACGGATGCTTTTCAAGAGTCCAGCCCCAATGTAAGAGTGCAAAAGATCAATAAACATACGGTTATACTGTTTATTTGCATTTAACGCATTGCCGTCAGTAAGAGATCGTTTAGTATTAAGCATAAGAAACAACGTTGAGTAAGGTGTTATGGCTAAAACCCCCAGTAAGGCAAACCAATCCCAAGGCATGTTGATGTTCACATTGAACGCTCAGAAACAGCTTTTTGCTATCGGGACTCTGAAAGTACGAGAGATTGTCCCTTACATGCCAATGACACAAATCCCATATTCTCATCACCATGTGATCGGAACGGTGACTATCCGTAACTTGACGGTACCTGTCATTGATATGGCTGCCGCCATTGGCTTTAGAGCAATTCAACCTAGCGAATATAAACAATGCTACTTAATCGTGACGGACTGCCTGCGAACTGTAGTTGCGTTTATGGTACGTAGCATTGAGAAAATCATCGAGTGTGACTGGCGAACAATCGAGTCTTCACCTGCAGTGGCGGGAAAAGACGTTTTTATCACTGGCATAACCCGCTATCAAAAACAGATTGTGCAGTTACTTGACGTCGAATTATTACTTTCAAAAATTTATCCACAGTATGAATCAACTAAGATCCCGATGCTGACTGATATTGAACGTGAGCGATTAAAAGCACTGCGTATTTTACTGGTGGATGATTCATCTATTGCACGTAAACAATTGTCAGATGCCTTAGACAGTATCAACATCCCTTACCAAATCTGTAAAAATGGGCTTGATGCCATTGAACTGATGCGTCAAGACGCTCAACATCAACGTGCGATCGATTTGCTGGTCAGTGATATTGAAATGCCGGGCCTCGATGGATATGAACTGGCCTTTGAGGTTCAAAATGATCCAATGCTGAGCCATGCTTATTGTATTCTTCACACCTCGCTTTCCAGTGAGATCTGTTTGGATAGAGCTCACCAAGTCGGAGCCCACGAAGCTTTGGAAAAATTTAACGCGACAGAATTAATAGAAGCGATGCTGCGTGGCGCAAAAAAACTGGAACAACGTAAGGATACCGCTTAATCAAGTTTTGCTTGCACAAACAGAGCCTGAAGCGCTTCTCTATCTGATTTTTTCAGTTTACTCACTACAAGCTGATAAGAGCGTTCACATAATTCCTCTAACATCATCTGGTCAACATCTCCGTTTAACTTAACGGAGATCCAGTGTCTTTTATTCATATGATAACCAGGACGAATAGCGGAAAAGGCACTGGTCAGAACTTCACCATCTTCGGGAGTGCACTTCAATGTCACAAACGGCTCTTCTCTCGACTGAGAAGTATAGGCAAACATTTTACCGCGAATTTTGAAAACCAACGCGTCAGGACCAAACGGATAGCTACTTTCTACCTGAGGTAAAATATCCAAAAATGATTCAATATCATACATCTCCATCTATTACTCCTTGATTCAGTAACCAACTTATTTTAATCATTCAGCGATTCAATATATAAAAAACCCCCTACTATGTCTGTCTGTTGTGTTTGATCTACATCAAGAATCGATTGTTCACTGTAAATAAAAATTCAACTTCAAACTTTAGTTGCATTTTTTTAGCGCATAACTTTGGGATATCCGCTAATCTTAGCGGTATGAATATCTGTGACTGTCTATTAATTTTACGATAATGACCAGCGACGACTTTAAGAGATCTACAGCCAATTTAAAAAAAGCAGTACCGTTGATGATGAAAAATCATGTGGCGGCAACACCTGCTAACTATGCACTTTGGTATACCTATGTTGACAACGCCATACCTCAACTCAATCGAGAACTCGATTCTGTATTGGAAAACTTTGGCCTTTGTCCTCCCGCGGCAAGCTCTCAACTCTATAACAGCTATGTCGCATCGCGCTCTGAAACCAGTTTAAGCACGCTACGCAACAACATTGAAGTGTTAGTCAATGAAGTCGCAAGTTCAATGTCAGATACCCTAACCGATACCAGCGAATTTGCCAGAGTGATTGATAAAAGTTTTAGCGAATTAGAACGAGTCGAAAACGATGATTTATCGATCGAAGAGGTGATGAAAGTGGTTCGCCAATTGGTCACTGAATCGCGAGATATTCGCCATTCAACTCAGTTTCTAAATGGTCAACTTAATAGTGCCAGTAAAGAAATTCATCGACTGAAAGAGCAGCTTGCCGAGGTGCAAAAAGAGGCTTTATTCGATGGATTGTCCGGTTTATATAACCGCCGTTCGTTCAATGATGATCTCTTTACCCTAATAAGCGCGCAGCAACCAATAAGCCTGATCTTATTAGATATCGATCACTTCAAATCTTTTAATGACAATTATGGCCACCTATTTGGTGACACCGTCATCAAAGGCATCGCTAAAAAGCTTCAGAGTAGCTGTCGAGATGGCATTACCGCCTACCGATTTGGCGGCGAAGAGTTCGTTTTAATTGTTCCAAATAAAACACTGCGCATTGCCAGACAGTTTGCAGAATCACTGCGCCGTTCGATAGAAAAAATGAGCGTGAAGGATCGCCGCTCAGGAAACCAAGTTGGTAATATTACCGCCTCTTTTGGTGTGACAGAATTACAACTAGGTGATACGCCCGAGTCTTTGATAGAAAGAACCGATAAACTGCTCTATGAAGCAAAACAATTAGGCCGCAACCGTGTTATGCCGCTTTAATCGCTTCAACCTCTTATGGGTAGCTGAAAAGCAATCACAATTTCCATAAACCTCAATTTATGGATAGAAAAGTAAAAGGGGCACCACGCCCCATTTAATCCCAATACGCATCTATAACCTAAGCAAGGTTAAAACTGTAGTTTAAGTGGTAGTCTTCACCATCTTTTGCGGTGTACTCCTTATCTTCACTACAAGCTTGAGGCTTACCCTTTTCATCACCTTTGACTAGGCTTATCCAGTGGCGCATTGCGGCGCTGGGCATTTCTTCCACCGATTGGGTAAATGTGGTACACGTTTCTAACTGAATATCATTAATCTCTATCAGTTCAACGCGCCCAGTCCCTTTAGTGCAGCCTAACATCACTTCAACATGGCTACCACTTCCATCACGGAACAAGATCGAACATGGTGACTCCTTTTCACCATTGAAGGCAACAAAATGTTTTGGATGCTTCAAACCACTATGACGCCCATCCTTGAAATAAGCCAACACATGGCGGTAATCGATCACATAACTGGTCACATCTTGATGAGAGCCCGTCGCCAAAGGGAACAATCTATCGAGTAGTTGCTTCGCTCTACTCTGCTTTTCATTTTGTTGATTAGCACTGATAGTCTCGACGGCGAAGACGGCTTCAGCGATAAAGGGTTTATCTAGTTTTTGGATTTCTGTTTTATCGAATGTCAGCATATTCATCGTCTTTTCCTTATAGGTAACTCAACATTTTGTGTTCTAGAGCAATTATTCCAAACTTGCGTTTAACCTTTGTGCAAATTTGTGACCTTGCTTACTTGGTAGATTAACCAATTTTTTACTACAATTTCACAACAAAAATTTTACAGTGTGAATTTTACAAAATGGCCTTATCAAAAAGCTTAGTTCGTCAGTCACATTTCTTAGGGACAAAAGTCAGAAACTTAAGAAAGCGCAATCACCTAACGATGGAAGACTTATCGGCACGCTGTATTCGTATCAACCCAGAATACGCCCCCTCCGTTTCATACCTTTCGATGATTGAGCGTGGAAAACGGGTGCCTAGTGTTGATATGTTGGAGGTCATTGCCCAAGTTTTCCAAAAAGATCCCGCTTGGTTTTTAGATGATGAACCAGGTCAAACGGATATTACTCCTGACAAGGGTAACAGAGGTGGGATCAGCGGTATGGCTCTTGAACCTAGCTTTTTATTCTCAAATGATATTTTACAAATCGCAATCCCAGAGATGCTTTCCCAAACCGGGATCACTGGCAAACAGTTTGCTCATCTATTGATCCGTGCTCACCAAGAGAGTTTACAAAACCACTTCCCAGATCTTGAGCGAGCAGCAGAAGAAGTGGGTTTAAAACGCTTAAACTTAGCTGTTGAAGATCTGATCGACATCGCCAAAAGCCTTGGTTTGGTTATCCGCTGGGTCACGAGAACCCCGCAAGATGTTGTTGATGAGCTTGGTGTTAGCGCCAAACAACTTATTACCTCTTTTTTTGAACCACCATGCACGATCTACCTCAATGAAATTCTACGTGAGTACCCAACTCGCCTAAAGTACGACCTCGCGGTGTATATTGGCCACAATATTCTGCACAGCAAAGAGGGACTAAAAAGTGTCTTAACGGTTGGCCACACAAACAGTTGGGAGGAAACGCCTGATGCCACCGCCACCTGTGAATTAAATTCCCAAGATATCCTTCAGGCATGGCGAGATTTTGAATCGAGTTTTTTTGCTGGCGCACTACTGTGCCCCAAAGTGCCTTATCGACAACTTCTTGATCGCAGCGGCTACGAAATCGATGTACATTTGAAAGCAGGGGTTTCTCCTTCCGTTGCGATGAGACGCATGACGGTCGTGTCACCCTATCCGCATTGGCACTATTTCGATGCTTATGGTGAAGGCAAATTAAAAGCGGTTTATCGTGGTAATGGGATCCCTCTACCGTGGGGGAATATGCGTAAAGTGAATGACCCTTGCCAGCATTGGGCCGTGTTTAGACGTCTTTCAGAGCCGAAAAGTGGCAGCTCTGCGCAAATTTCGATTTTGAATGTAGGTGATGAGCCGAGAATATATTGCTGTGAATCCGTCAATATGATCGATCCAGCAGGCAATAATCGAGTGCTATGCGCTGGAATAGATTTGAATCCAGCCATCAATGCACAAGGTGGGGATGCTCACTCAATTGCTGAGGAGCTCAAAGCGTTATGCGTCAGCAACGGCGGAAGCTCTCTTATTCCAAGACATATTAAAAAAGATCTCACGACTATTGCTAAAATTCTTAATATTAATTGGATTGAACGCGGAATTGAAAATAATGCGCGCTTAATCTGCTCACGCGGTGCTGTCTGTCCAAGAAAACCAAGCTGCTATGAGAAATGCGCTGGCTAGTTGCAGAGCGTAAAAATAAAAAAAGCCAATCACAAAAAGTATGATTGGCTATTAATAAGTGTGAACAAAAATAAGGTTCACTAACAACGTCAGTTGGCTAGGTGACCCTCGGCTTAGAAGGGTCACTTACTATATAGCAGGATGCATGCCAACTTTAAAACTGCCAAAAAACACCTTATCTGTCTACTTTATGAGCGGTTTCATTACAACGTGTCGCATAATAAATTTGCATTTTGCAATTAAATTTCAAAATGCAAATCTGAATAAACGATTTAGTAGTACTGCTGCCTCTTTTCTTGATACATCCGCTCATCAGCCAGTTTCAACATCGCATCCACATTATCAAATTCTGGGCTAAATGCGGCTGCGCCTACACTGACATGTAGGTTAATTAAGTGCTGCTCATAAATGACTGGCGCATTACACAACGCACTTTTTATTTTGAGACTGATCCGCTCAATATCATCGTTATCCGATACTCGAGACAGCAAAACCAGAAACTCATCACCGCCAATGCGTGCAACTAAATCCGAAGAACGCAATACGCTTTTCACTCGCTCCGCACAAGCAATCAACACCTTGTCACCCGCCGCATGCCCATAGGTGTCATTGATCGATTTGAACTTATCAATATCAATGTTGAGGATCACAAAACCAGCCGATTGGTCCATTTTGATAGCCTGCTCAAAATATCGATCAAGCGTATACATGAAGTACCGACGGTTAGGAAGCTGAGTTAATTCGTCATGAAGTGCTCTTTCATTAGCAATAGAGTACAAGCGATATATCGTAATAAACGCCGCAACCAACAAGATTAAGATCGGATAGCCTAGCAACCGTACAATGTGAACCTGATACCAAGGCACTTGACCTAAAACATCGCTTTTCTGCGCAACAGCAATTTCCCAGCCGCCATAGGGAAAATGAACACTTTGTTTTGCAAAAGCTTTCGTGAACACCTCTTGTTCACCAAAAAATACCTCGCCTTCCGAACCAGTACTGTCTACCCCACGTATCGCCAAATTAAAGCGGTGAGTAAAACGTTCAACGCCAGTGGAAAGTAGTAGAGAATCTAAATCGATCACGACACTGCATACCCCCCAATATTGTTGGTTATCAGGAGGGTCAGTAAATATAGGAATCCGAGCAACAAGGCCTCGCCCACCTTGAACCAGGTTCACAGGGCCTGCAATGAAGATCTCTTGGATCTCCCTTGCTTTTAAGATCGTGGCCCATTGTTTGGGAACGGTACGGTAATCTAAGCCTATCGTTTTGTGATTTCCGCTCAATGGATAGGTGTAACGAATCACATCATCAGGCGCAAGCCCAATCACGCGCAAATGTCTACCTTCATGTAAAATATTAGCCGCAATTTTTTCCCAATCTTCGAACTGAGAATGGGCGTTAATCGCAATTAAGCTGGTTAGCCCATTTGCTACATAGATGTCAGACAAAATGGCAGCTTCTAACTGAGCTCGAATAATCGAAAGCTCTTCCTTTGCTCTGGTTTGAAGATTATCTCGGATAAAACTTCGTTGATTGAAGTTGATAATTTCGATCAACCCTCCACAAAAAATGATGAAGGCAACGAGAAGCAAATTGACAGACCACTGTTTGCCTGAGATATGTCTCATGCAACTCTCCCTCACTAGCCTGTAGCGATCACTACATGTGTATGGTTTTACTTGCTCTATTTAGAATAGTGCTTCTTACTTAAGATTAACGTAATTAATGAGGGAATACCCAAATTAATTACAAATTTGTTGATATAACCAAATGAACTCGTAGCTTTTTGCTAACATAGCCATATTTTAATTCATCAATTTGCATAGCGTAAAAAGCACAATCAGCTAAACGCATTATCCTAACGACGGCTCAAAGCGGTCATTTTACGCACACCTGACATATCACCAACAATAATAAATCTATGAAATGCTAATGTTATTATGAATATTAGCTTAGAGGTGTGTTTTCATCATGTTATTAAAAAAGAGTGGCCTATTTCTGGGATTAGCTATTACATTGTGGTTGCCTGCCTCTGGCTATGCAGAGCCGGCGTCAACAACGAATAACACTTTTTCTGAATCTGCGGAGCTTATTCGTCAAACCTATGAAGAGCAACTTTTCACATTGCCGGCATTCAAAGAGGGGCACTATGGGTTACGGATGTATCGCCAAACTCTAGACCCTAAATATTCAGCAGCGGTGTGGAGTGATCTTGCTCGCGTGGCGAGCCGACTTAATCAATTTTCCGCAGAAGTTTCAACTGCTGAACAGGTTTTTCTCTACTCTGAGCAACGTTTGGCTGGATACCTCGATGACGAAGATGAACGCAGCCAATTACGCTATATCGCCACTAAACATATGCCAGAATACCTCTACTTAGGCGTCGACCTATTAGGCTCTATGGCCCGTGCCAACGAATATGGTTTGAAACATAAAGAAGATCAGCTTTTGCGCCAAGTGATCCGCCGTTATGATTTTACTAAGTACGCCACTGATGAAGAAATGATTAAAGCGTGGGCCGCACAACTTGCTAACCAAGTCTATTGGTTACGCCAGTTAGGTGAACAAGATGTCGTACAACCATTCATTGATAGCTTTAGGAAAACATACCCAGATTCTGCTGATAAAGCACTCTCCGCGCAACAATATGGCAATAAACTGTATGGCATGACACACATTATTTTTGCCGATTCGGAATACTATCAAAATCCCATTAAAGAGCAGCAGCATCAATGGATCTTCGACTACTTTCGCAATAATATCGATACCATTTTGCTAAGAGCGAAGGAAGATGTGGTTGCTGAAGTTGGGATCACTTTTCTACTCGCAGGTTTAGAAAAAGATCCTGTTGTAGAAAAAACTCGTCTCGCAATTCAACAAGCGATTGATAAAAAGAAAGGGATGATCCCCTCTACCTCAGGTGTGTTTGACCTTGCCGACGGAGAGCACCGCAATGTACTTGCCATTATGTTACTTGACTGGCAGAAAACCAACCAAGCGCCCACAGTGAAAAATAATCCTAAGGTATTTTCTAGCCTGCCTTATGGGCTCATCAGACAGTAGCAATAAGCGGGTTAAGCTGATTTAAGCTGGTTTGACGATACTGAGGATTTAAATAGCTTCGGGATAAGAATTCCGGTAAAAGTTGCCATCACAATCAAGCCCAATCCTACCATTTGTGTTGGCAAGTACTGCACATTAAAAAACAACTGTTGCCATAAAGCGGTAAAAAGCAAATTGGTAAAAATTAACGGAGCGAGCTGCGAGCCAGAGTGTGCCAGACGGTAGGCTTTGGCTCGAAAAATTTGAGTGTTGATGACTAATATAGAGACTCCGCTCAAGGCAATAACCACAGCTAACTGCTGCAAGCTGCCCCAGGTTTGTTGAAGTACATTCACGTCCGAGGTAGGAAGAAATAACAAAGGTAGTAATAAGATTGATGCACATACAAACGTCCAAGCATTGATATCAATAGATCGCATATCACTTTTCGTCGCTCGATATAAGCTTAACTGCGATCCCGCATTCAGCGCTCCCGCAAGTAAACCGACCAATAACTCCATCCGTAAATGGATGCCCGAAACATCGCCAGCCAGCAGTAACACACCGATAAATGTAATGGCCAAGCTCACAACCGTGCCTGCTTTCATCACTACACCAAATATTAATTTTTCTAACAAAGGAATAAACAGTGGACCAGTGCTGAACAATACGACACTTTCCACCAAAGAAAGGTGCTGAAGTGAGTAAATAAAACAGAGCTGACAGCCTGCAATGCATACTGAGCGAACCCACAGAGCCCGTTTCATACCTTTGGGAGGAAAACGGAAATGAGTCAAGCTCATTACTCCCAACAATATAAGCGCGGGGACTAAAAATCGGAGAAAACTGAGACTTTGTAGCGGTATCTCATGTGCAAGAAACTTAGACAGTAGCCCTGTCAATGACAAGCTAAATGTGGAGGACAACATAAATAATGGGGCCAAAATTCGTGGGTTCATACAACTCTCCTCTAGTACAGCCATCATAGAACAATGACGAAAGGAAAAATAACGAGTAATATTAACCAAACCTGTAAGAGAAACTTACCAATGCGAAAACTACCTCCGCTCAAGTCACTCTACTCATTTATTGCCGTAGCAGAAACAGGCAGCATGACAGATGCAGCAAAGCACCTTAATGTTAGTCATTCAGCCATCAGTCAATCAATAAAAGCATTAGAGAACCAGCTAAACCAGCCGCTATTCAATCGCGTTGGGCGTCACGTCGTACTCAATAATGCTGGTCAAAAATACTATCGGAGAATTGCGCCTGCTTTGGAGCAAATCGTTGAAGCAACTGAAGTGCTTATGAGAGATGAGCGCCATAACCGACTGACACTCAACATGGTCAACTCATTAGCGCTGCACTGGTGGATACCACGAGTTAACCGCTTTCAAGAGCATGCGCCACATATAGACGTGAGAATATCGAGTTTAACAGGCACTTTTTCTCTAACATCAGAGAACGTTGATATCGCGATTGTTCATGGTAAACAAGATGAGTGGCAAGACTACTATTGTGAGAAACTTGCCGAAGATGAATTGGTGCTGGTATGCAGCCCTGAACTCATAAAACCTGACCTCATAAAGCAAGGTGATAAGCAGACGCTTTCATCCATACTTAAATGCCACCCAGCGATTATCGCTGTGAACGAGCGCCGCAAAAAAGACTGGCAAATTTGGTGCGATGCTTATCAACTTACCATGCCAGCAAGTCGCAAAAACCTATCATTTGTCTCTTCAGCACAAGCCGTACAAGCAACTATCCGCCAATTAGGTATTTTCGTTACCCATCGCCTCTTTGTAAAAGATGACATCAAGTTAGGCCTACTACAAGAACTCGGTTCCGCAGTGACTAATCCCTATCAAGACTACTACTTCGTTTGTGCCAAAGAGCAACTGAAACAAGAGAGTATCTTAGTGTTAAGAAGTTGGATCAAAAAAGAATTTGCGATGTAACTAAATTTGTAATGTAACTACAGGACGGCTTAGATTTTTTTGCTATATCCACATTTGCTTATATTCATTTTTTTATAAAAAAATAATGGCTTAAATAATGACTTATTTGAACAACGTTAAAATAATCGACAAAACATGCTGATAATACAATAAGTTATAAGACCATTGATCACCGATTATTAATAGCCTAATGACTTAACGAAAACGCCAAATGATTAGCCATTGTATTTTTTAACTGACTCCATGCACTTCGTCCGCAAAACTCTGTTATTTATTCTAGACTTAACTCGGTATCTAATACTTTAGGATAGCATCGAGATCGAGTATGACTGAACTGGTAGGTAGACATTTAGAAGAGATGGCCAATATGCGAGCGTCACGCAAGCGTAGGGTCGTTGCCTTATGCTCATTTGTGTCTGTGCTACTTTTCGCCTTTTATGGCATTCTTCATTTTCTTGAACAGCAATATTACCTGAGCATTTTTAATTTATTATGCTTGATCGCCATTGCCTCTAATTACCTTTATTTCTACCATCACTCTGATAACACCTCCTATGCCGATTTATTCCTCAGTGCCATCTTGTTAACAAAAGGGGTCATATTACTACTATATGGACAGCATATGGTCGGCAATGTGCTGTGGTTGTTTCCAATTATTGCGGCGGTGATCTTCATTAATGACTTTCGAATAGGCTTAGTTTTTAGCTGTAGTTTCTTTATGCTAATTGGCGTCTCAGTACAACTCTCCGGTGCCGATATTCTTCCTCAATATCTCCCCATAGATCGGTTTTTTCTCAGTCTCATCGCACTCTGTTGCATGTGTCATATTTCCTCTTACTACTACAACAAAGCGGTTTGCTATATCCAGCATCTTTATCAAGAGGGAATTGAAGACCTTGCCTACACCGACCAACTGACTGGGCTCGCCAATCGTTGGAGTTTCGAAACTTGGGCACGTGAAAAACTCTCCCAGCAGACTGATAAAAAAACCATCACCGCACTCGTCTTTCTAGACATTGATAATTTCAAGTCCATTAATGACAGCTACGGACATGAGGTCGGGGATCGAGTCTTGCAATATTTCGCCAATCGTTTAAAAAACAACGTCCGAAATAAAGACCGGAAGACCGATAAACACGATTACTCCATCGCGAGATTTGCCGGAGATGAGTTCGTGCTACTACTTTACGATATCAAAACGGTTAAGGATTTGGATGGTGTTCTCAACCGGATTTGTTATCTGTTTGAGGATAAATATCAAGGGTCAGAAATGATCAATAACCTCACCGTCAGCATCGGCGCTGCTTTGTTTCCTTCTGATGCTGATAACTTGGCCGAGCTGACTCGGTGCGCAGACAAAGCGATGTACGCAGCAAAACACAACGGCAAAAATCAATATCAGTATTACCAACATATTTCACTTGACCATACTGAAGCATCTACTGCAACCCATTCAGCAACAGTGACACCAATAAAGAAAGCTAGCGAGTCATATACATAATCCACAAACCTACTGCACATACCACCACCATCCATGCGGCGTAGCGTGCTGTATTAGGTTTATTTGGTTTAGGGTGAATCACTGGCCTCATTGCCGCACGCCTTGCTGCTTCAACAATGGAAACGTCTTTATCACTGAGCTGTTCAAGCGTATCGCGATTTTTCTGCGCTTGATTAGCCACCTTGGTAAATCGGTGCATCTGCTCAAGCGTAAAATCCTCTTTGGGATCATAATGCGGATTCTGATCTTCATGTTTGGGCAACATAGACATTGGGCATCCTCCTCGTGATCCAACCTACTTTAATTATAGCCCCCCTCAAGATATGTTCGAATTTCTCGACGAAGACCTTCAAAACACAGCGCTCTTCTTTATCAGCACCTTGTCTTAGACTGATGTTATACCGACAAGGAGAATCATTATGCTAACGCAACGTGAAATAAAACAGATAATCCCCGCACAACCCACTTCGGATGGAGATGGCGTAAAAATTAGCCGCGTTGCTGGCTTTAATAACGCTAATTTTTCACCATTTTTAATGCTCGATGAATTTAAATCTGATCAAAAAGCCGATTATATTGGCGGATTCCCTCCTCATCCACACCGAGGAATCGAAACTCTCACTTATATGCTAAATGGGCATTTCCAACATCAAGATCATATGGGTAATGTCGGTGAATTACGCTCTGGAGGTGCCCAATGGACGGCCGCAGGAAGAGGTGTTATTCATAGCGAGATGCCAATCATGACTGAAGGTCAGTTGCACGGTTTTCAGATTTGGATCAATCAGCCTGCTAGCCAAAAAATGGCGCCAGCGCAATACCACGACTTTCAACCCGAAACCATTACCGAATACCACTCCCAAGAGGCTGGCCTGCTGAGAGTACTTGCGGGTGATGTCACTTGTGGCAACCAGATAGTAACTGGCCCATTAACAAAAACGGGCGTTAAATTGAGTGTAGCCGACTGGCAAGCAACACCGGGTAGCCAATTAGAGATCGCCACTCCAAATCACTTTAATGTCATGGCATTTACCTACAAAGGCAATGCACAGCTAGGCAGTAAAGTGTTGAAGCAAGGCGAGCTAGCGTTGCTCTCAAAAGGTGAGTTCTTAACATTAAAAGCCAATGATACGAGCGGAGTATTGTTGCTAATGGGGCAACCCATTGATGAACCTGTAGTGCATTATGGGCCGTTTGTAATGAACTCATTTTCTGAGATAGAACAAGCAATTAAAGACTACAACTCAGGTCTGTTTGAACAGTATTAATCATAGGGTAGCCATCCGGCTGATCTTAAGTGTCATTTTGGGGTTCTCAGAAAGTTTGCCTATACTCAAGTAGTAAATTTGACGAGAGGCACGAAATATGTGGGTATTGACTAGAAATATTCTCATTTCATTGGCAGCAGTGCTGATCAGCTCAACGCTTTTTGCTAACACCCTTAAAGCTGATTTTAGGCATCGACCACCAGAAATGGTGATCAGTCCAGATGGTCAAAAAATCAGCGGTCCATTAAAGGAAATCATTGAAGAAGCAGCAAAAAATATAGGCTTCGATATCGAGTGGCGAAACATTCCATTTCCTCGCAGCCTTGCTACTTTAGAAAATGGTACTGTTGACATTGTTCCACGTGTCATACGAACAGCAGACAGAGAAGCATTTGTTCGCTTTATCGGTCCTATAAGTGAGCAAACACGGAATATTGTTTTTGTCACTCGCAGTGATGGGCCAGCAATCAACAATTATCAAGATTTACGAGAGCTGAATGTCGGTGTGAAAAGAGGTACCGCTTATTTCGAAGCGTTTGATCAAGACAAAGAGATAAATAGAACGGTTGTTAATGATGACTTCAACCTAGCAAGAATGCTAGAGGCAAAGAGAATAGATACCGTTATCGTATTGGATTTACCTGCGCTAGAAGTGGAATTAAAAACAATCAATTTTAGTAACTACCAAGTAGCAACCTACTACTATCCAAACACTATCGGCAACTATTACGGTATGCCTAAAAGCCATCCACAAGCGGATGCATTACAAAACGCTCTGTCTGAAATGGTAAAAAGTGGAAGGATCGAAGCCATCTATGCAAAATTTGGCTTAACAGCTCAATAAGAAATAGGGCTTTTAAGCCCTATTTCAACTACAAATATTCGCACAAATAAGCTGTTGCTTCGGCAACTTTCAAATCAAAGGACGAATTCTCAGCGACTTCAAAAGATTCATTCGCTTTAAATGTAGACCAATGTTCATCCCCTAAACGCTTTATCGTTAACGAACCTTTGATGACTGTCATACGCTCAGGAGCCGCCGTGCCAAAGGTGTATTCGCCAGGAGCCATTACGCCCACCGAACTGTCACCACTTTGGTGAGCAAAACCTAAAGATTTAACAGCCCCGTCGAAGTATGTGTTTTCTTTGATCATTTCTCTTCCTTGTAAAATAAACCACCAAAATATGGTGAATAACACGTTTGTAAGCCGTTTTATCTGAAATCGTAAAAATACACAAGTAGCAATTGGGATTAAACAAATAGTGAAACGCGACCTATACTGATCAGTAAGTCAACAAAATTCATGATGCAATGTTCATCTTGTCATCCATTAGTACTAGTTTTGGAAAAAAGATCATATTTTCCAGTGTGACATTTGCTAAACCACACGACATATTCCACTCTCTAACCTTGTTTTAATTGGTTAGCCTTACCGGTACTAGTCGCTGATTGATTACGTTATGGAGTGGGAATGGCAGTTAAGGGTTTCACGCATGCAAATAAAGCCTCTTCAGGTCACCCTATGAAAAAAAAGTGGGTATTAAAAAGTGTTTTTTGGATAGTGCTGTTCACTATCGCAGCTGGTTTTGCCACTTTACTTTTAGTGAGCTATCAAGAGTATACAAGCCCCAAAAATGTCTATGGTTCATGGATCGAAATCGGTACACCCAGCTATAGCACTGAGGTCCTAACTCTCAATTCAAATGGCGTGTTTCGAAATAATCGCTTAGTCAGCACTCAGTTTGAATATGATGGGGATAAAATTGTGATTAACACTGGTAGTGGCGTGACCATTTACCAACTTGCTGGGACAACAAACTCCCCCCAACTCAAGCGCATTGAACCTGTCATGCCTTTACAACGCTTTATCAAACAAGGCTATGAAAGCACGGTGGAAAACGATGAAAACGGCGACCCAAGTAAAAATCGTCGTTCAGCATTATCTGAGCACTTTTCACAACCATAGTGCTTAAAGTGACGCGATCAGGGCTGAGTCTAAGCCTAAATAGAAAAGCCCCCAAATCGGGAGCTCTGTTGATACTTTATATTATAGAGTGACGCCATATTTAGCGTGCGCGACGAGCCTCTACCGCATCAGCCAACTGACGCAATACCACTTCAGTGTCATCCCAGCCAATACATGCATCCGTAATCGATTGACCATAAGTGGCCGCACAACCATCCACGAGATCCTGACGTCCTTCAACGAGATGAGACTCAATCATCACACCAAAAATAGCATGTTCACCCGATGCAATCTGCTCGCTCACATCCTGTGATACCACCAGTTGACGCTGGTACTGTTTAGAGCTGTTTGCGTGGCTAAAGTCAATCATCACTTTTTGTGGTAAACCGGAGATTTCTAGTTCCTGCTTGATAGCCGCGACATGTTGAGCGTTGTAGTTTGGCTCTTTACCACCTCGTAGAATGATATGGCAATCAGGGTTGCCTGCCGTTTGAATGATGGCCGAATGACCATACTTAGTGACCGACAAGAAATGGTGCGATGCACTGGCAGAGCGAATCGCATCAGAAGCGATTTTGATATTGCCATCTGTCCCATTTTTAAACCCAACCGGACAAGATAGACCCGATGCGAGCTCACGGTGAACTTGAGATTCTGTTGTACGAGCACCAATAGCACCCCAACTGATAAGGTCAGCCACATACTGCGGTGTGATCATATCCAAAAATTCGCTCGCTGTCGGCATCCCCATATCGGTCAAATCAAGCAGTAACTTACGCGCCATGCGTAAACCATCGTTAATTTTATAGGTATCATTTAAATGAGGGTCGTTAATGAGCCCTTTCCATCCGACGGTCGTACGAGGTTTTTCAAAATAGACACGCATGACAATTTCAAGGCGATCACCTAGTTCATCGCGCAACACTTTAAGACGTTTTCCATATTCAACAGCCGCTTGAGGATCATGAATTGAACATGGGCCAATGATCACCAATAAGCGATCATCTTTATCTTGTAGAATATTATGAATGGCTTCTCGAGCCTGAAATGTGGTTGAAGAAGCAACTTCTGTTGCCGGAAACTTTTCTAGAACCGCAACAGGAGGTAATAACTCTTTAACTCGTTTAATTTTTACATCATCAGTCTGAAACATTGCTTACTTCTTCCTTATTCTTTTCTACTGCCTACCGAACAACGGACAGGTTGGATCTATACGCAGCCTTGCTTTCGGCTCTCCCCTGTAACTTATCTACTAAAAACCACAACTTCAATCATTATTTTCAAAAAAAGGCAATATTGGCTACTTTTTTACAAAATTATCATTGCGTAAAAAAATAGTTACACTCTTGAGCTGGAACCCACAAATTAACGCTAATATGAGCTTCGTAGGTGCATTATCTCGTTGATATTGCTAAGGTAGGTGATAACAAAATAGCAACAAGATATTCAACCATGAATGCGATAGAGTTTGAAAAAGTAAACAAGTGGTACAATAATTTTCACGCTTTGAAAGACATTACTCTTCAGGTTCGTCGAGGGGAAATCTTAGTCGTTTGTGGCCCTTCAGGCTCAGGAAAATCAACATTAATCCGAACGGTCAATGGGTTAGAAGCTATCACCGCGGGCAAGATCACCCTGAACTCTAACCATTCCGACATCACACAGCCTGCGGGAAAAATCGGTATGGTTTTCCAGCATTTCAACCTTTTCCCTCACTTGACGGTGATTGAAAACCTTATTTTAGCTCCAATTCGTACACTGAAATTGAGTAAGCAAGCCGCAAGACAAAGAGCGAGCCATTTTTTACAGCGAGTGAATATTCTTGACCAAGCTGACAAATATCCGGTGCAATTATCTGGCGGTCAGCAACAGCGTGTTGCCATTGCACGCTCACTCTGTATGCAACCAGAAATTTTATTGTTTGATGAACCCACTTCAGCTCTCGATCCTGAAACCATCCAGGAAGTGCTGGATGTCATGGTAGATCTTGCTCAAGATGGCATCACCATGATGTGCGTCACTCATGAAATGGGTTTTGCCCGAAAAGTAGCGGATCGCGTCATTTTTATGGATGAAGGAAGAATTCTCGAGATCGCTACGCCGGAAGAGATATTTCGTCAGCCAAAACACCCAAGAACTCAACAGTTTCTCAACCAAATATTGAGCCATTGATGATAAAAGTACTGATAAAACCAATCTTCTCCGCTCTAGTACAGATAGTTCTACTGCTTGCGGGGATGGTATGGCTACTTGATTCTGGCGCACATGCTATGGGTTACCAGTGGCAATGGTATCGTGTGCCTGATTTCATCGCTTTTTACGACGAGGGGGAATGGTGGCCCGCGGAACTGCTCGAAGGGTTAGCCGTTACGGTGCAAATCTCAACGGTCAGCCTATTTTTTACGCTAGTCATTGGCTTAACAACCGCTTTGTTGAAGCTTTCCAATTCAGTGGTAGGGCGTTGGCTGGCCAATATTTATATTGAGCTTATCCGCAACACGCCGCTACTGGTGCAGATATACCTGCTCTATTTTGTGTTTGGCCCAGTGCTGGGCTTAGATCGCTTCTCTACCGCCATTTTAGCTTTGGCACTGTTTCAAGGCGCTTATACTGCCGAAGTGTTTCGTGGTGGTTTAAACAGCATTCCGAAGGGACAGTTTGAAGCGGCACGAACATTAGGGCTTTCTCGTTTTTATACCTATGTTGATGTGATCTTACCGCAACTTATCCAACGTACATTACCTCCACTGACCAATGAAGTCGTGTCATTAATTAAAAACTCGTCTATCGTCAGTGTGATGGCTATTTTTGACTTAACCACTCAAGGTAGAAATATTGTCTCAGAAACGGCGATGCCATTTGAAATATGGTTTACCGTCGCTGCAATTTATTTACTGTTAACTCTGTCTTTATCAGGGTTTTCAGCATGGTTAGAACACAAACTCGGGGCGCAATGGCGCGCTCAATAATCATCCTTAAAAGGAGAACATCATGCAGCAATCTGCACCAAAAGCGTGGCAACGCGCTGGGTTGAAGGCTATCGCCGCTCTATCGCTCGGGTTGACCATGTTACTAGGGATAACCATTTCCATACCCGCCTTTGCCAGTGAAACGCCTAGCCTTGATAAAATCACTGAACGAGGCACATTGCGTGTGGGTATGTCTACGTTTGTGCCTTGGGCAATGCGCGACAAGCAAGGCGACCTAATTGGCTTTGAAATTGATGTTGCCAAACGTCTTGCTGAAGATTCAGGTTGGAAAGTGGAATTTGTACCTACCGCGTGGGATGGCATTATTCCAGCACTCTTAGCACAGAAATTTGATGTCATTATCGGCGGCATGTCTATCACGCCAGAACGCTCGAAAAGCGTGCTCTTTACCACCCCCTACTCACATTCAGGCGTGCAGCTTGCTGCCAATCAATCCTTAGCTAATGGCTTTTCCACCATTGAAGACTTCAACTCTCGTCGAGTGACTATCGCAGCGCGACGCGGAGCATTTACCGTTCAAGTCGCTCGTGAAACCTTCCCCAAAGCCAAAATTCTGCAATTTGATGACGATGCACAAGCCTTTCAAGAAGTATTAAACGGCCAAGCACACGCCGTGATTGCGTCAAGCCCTAAACCTGAACATGAAACAGTGAAACACAGTGACAAACTGTTCATTCCTTTCAATGAACGGTTGTCCAAAGGAAACGAAGCGTTTGCCGTTCGCTTAGGTGAAGAGGACAAAAAAGCCTTTTTTGATCAATGGATTATTGAACGAACCAATGACGGCTGGTTAAGTGAACGCTACGAATATTGGTTCTCAACGCTAGATTGGCAAAACCAAATCGTCTCAGGGCAATAGCCTGAGGGGCGGATGTGAATAGAACAAAAACTGTGCTGTATGAAAAACGGAACCTTAAACCATGGCTACAATTATCGCTCAATAAGCTCGATTATGCGTTACTCGTAGCACTGTTAGGCTTTGTTATTTGGTTAACGCACCGAGCCGAGCTTGGGGTGAATTATAATTGGCGTTGGCAAGAAGCTTTTGCTCTGATTTTCACCCCAACGAGCCATGGTGCTATCCCTTATTTCTTTCAGGGGTTAGTTGCTACTTTGCGCTTAAGTGTCTGGGCGATGGTGCTGGCCCTTGTGTTAGGCACACTGCTTGGCGTAGCACGCCACTCTCAGTTTTCGTGGTTCAGAATTCCGGCTAACGCTTTTGTGCAATTAGTTAGGAACATTCCGCCGCTGGTTTTCGTGTTCATTTTTTATTTTTTTGTCTCCAATCAACTGATCCCGTTGTTGGGCCTAGAAAACCTACTACGGGAACACCATGAGCCAACCAATGTCATTCAGCATTGGCTGTTTGGTCCTTCTCATCTATGGGAAAATTTGTTCTCTGGAATTGTGTGTATTGGGATGCTTTCATCGGCCTACATCGCTGAAGTTGTTCGTTCAGGTTTGGCCGGAATCGCTCAAGGTCAGTGGGAAGCAGCGCACTCTTTAGGGCTGTCTCGATGGGTAAAATACCGATACGTCATTGCCCCTCAAGTATTGGCGGCGATCACGCCGGCTTTAGCTGGGCAAGCGATTTCTTTGGTCAAAGATTCTTCGATTGTATCGCTAATTTCAATTCAAGAAATGACGTTTGTTGGCACAGAAATCGCTAACTCTTCTGGGCTTATTTTTGAAATATGGTTGTTAGTGGGCGGTGCATACTTGGGTTTATGTTTAAGCCTCTCTTTACTGTTTAGGCGGCTCGAGCTACGCAGTTTACGCCATCTCTCGCTTCATCACTCTAACTAGATAACACGGAATTTGTCAGCGTCAGTTACGCAACCAATCAAAGAGAATCAACACGTGATGAGAAACAAAATAAGAACGATGTTTAGCGATTGCGCCCCCATTATTGAGAATGAATATCAGTTAGAATTAATTCAACATGAATGTAAGAAGGTGAAACCATGATGCAACACGTTTCCGAATGGTTAGAAAAAGATCCCGATCCTAAAACTCGCCAAGAACTACAAGCACTAGTCGATCAGCATCAGTTAGATGAGATAAAAGCTCGCTTTCAATCACGCCTTGAGTTCGGCACCGCGGGTTTACGCGGCATGGTGGGATGCGGCCCTAATCGTATGAACCGCCTGGTAATTCAAGAAACGGCGACGGGTTTAGGACACTATCTCATTCAACAAGTCAGCAATGCCAAAACACGTGGGGTGGTGATTGGCTATGATGGCCGGCCAGATTCTCAGCAATTTGCACACGATACCGCCTCAGTACTCGCCGCGCTGGGGATCAAAGTGTATCTCACGCATAAAGTGGCACCGACCCCAGTAGTCGCTTTTGGGGTAAAACACTTTAATGCCGCCGCCGCAGTCGTAGTCACCGCCAGTCACAACCCACCCGAATACAATGGCTTCAAGGTGTACTGGGAAAATGGTGCCCAGATTATCCCACCTCACGATTCAGGTATTGCAGCAGAAATCGACTTAGCGGCAACGCGAGCTATTTCTCTGATGCCGTTAGACAACGCGCACAAACAAGGCCTTTTGCAATGGCTAACAGAAGAGTATTACCAAACTTACCGTCGTACCCTCAATCAAAGCCCATTGTTGAACCACCACACTGATCCGCAATGCCTTACCATTGCGTATACCGCGATGCATGGTGTCGGCGCTGAGATGGCTGAAACTTTGCTGCATGACGCTGGGTTTACCCATGTCATCAGTGTAAAGGAACAACGCGAACCAGATGGCCGTTTCCCGACCGTCAACTTCCCGAACCCTGAAGAGCCGGGGGCGATGGATATGGTTATCGCGTTAGCCCATGCTGAAAATGCACAACTGGCCTGCGCCAACGACCCAGATGCCGACCGATTTGCCGTTGCCGTACAACGAGCGGATGGTCAATACCAAATGCTGACTGGCGATCAAGTTGGCACACTATTTGGGGACTATTTGCTCTCCAAAACCGATGCCTCAAAGCAGTTGGTTGGCAACACCATCGTCTCATCCAGTTTACTCGGTAATATTGCGCAGGCGAAAGGTGCAAAATACTACCAAACCTTGACTGGCTTTAAATGGTTGACCAACGTGGCGATGCAACAACAAAGCGATGAACAGCAGTTCTTATTCGCCTATGAAGAAGCATTGGGTTACACCATAGGGCAAACCGTTTGGGATAAAGATGGCCTTTCGGCCATGGTGGCATTTGCACAACTAGCGGCCGAATTATACAGCCAAGGTAAGACTATTTGGGATCAACTCGAAACCATTTACCGCCAGCACGGTTTTTACATTAATGCACAACGTAGCATTAAGTTAGACCCTAACTCACCGCCTATCGGTGACAAGCTTCGCGCCACACCGCCAACGGAAATCGCCGGTAGAAAAGTGCTCATGACCGACGATCTCAAATCACTAACACGTTATATTGCCGATGGAACAACGCAAGCGATTCAACTTCCTGCTAGCGATGTATTGACCTATCACTTGAAAGGTGGAGCGAGAGTGATTGTGCGCCCGTCGGGCACCGAGCCTAAATTGAAATGCTATTACGAGGTCGTCGGAGCCTTCGAAGCAGAAGAAGATTTCGCCAGCGCCGAGAAAAAAGCTGGCGAGCAAATGGCGATGCTCATCGCAGAACACCAACACAGCTTGTAGCGCTCATTACCGGACAAGCACAACGAAATAACAGGCCGTCTTCAGTTCATTGTTGGCGGCATTTTTATTTCATCTGTTTAGGTGAACAATGCCTGCGACTACAACGCTCTTTTCCCTCCAATGGATGACAGTTGTATGCGCAATTTTGTACAAAACCATTCTGAATAAATCGGCTACACTGGTTGTTGCAAAAAGGTAGGATATGAAATGCCCAAGCAGAAAAGCAAAAAGAGAGAACTAGCCAAGTTTCATATCGCTAATGAACTTGGCGGAATTGAGCTTCTCGATGCACAATACGAAACACAAAACTTTTCGCGCCACAGCCACGAAGGGTACACGGTGGGAGTTATTGAACGCGGTGCTCAACGATTTTACCGCACCGGTGGTCATCATATTGCTCCACAAGACAGCATTATTTTGGTTAATGCCGAAGAAGTCCATAATGGCCATTCTGCTGTAGAAGGTGGTTGGGCCTATAAAGCCATGTACCCACTTCCAGAACAATTTAGTACCGTGCTTCAAGAGTTAGGTTCTTTTAACTCATGCGCTCCTTATTTTCCAGAACCCGTAGTCTACGATCCTGAATTAGCAAACCAATTTCGTTTAGTTTTTGATACGTTAGAGCAGTCGAGTAACCGTCTATTACGCGAAACATTAGTGTACGCGACCCTAACCAAACTGGTAGCACGTCATGCCAAAAGTCCTCCTGTCTCACTACCTAAAACTAAAATTCAGCAGTCGCTCTATACGGTTAAAGAATTCTTAGATGACTTCCCTCAGGCCGATGTCTCATTAGAAGATTTATCAAAACTAGCTGGAGTTAGCCCCTATCATTTGGTTCGTTCATTTCAAAAAATGTATGGCTTCCCACCGCATGCCTATC
This sequence comes from Vibrio sp. B1-2, assembly GCF_963888445.1. Classification (NCBI taxonomy): domain Bacteria; kingdom Pseudomonadati; phylum Pseudomonadota; class Gammaproteobacteria; order Vibrionales; family Vibrionaceae; genus Vibrio; species Vibrio sp. B1-2. Next base: position 72,350 of record NZ_CAWPJH010000003.1, on the reverse strand, counting down.
AAATTCAAGCGCGGTTGCGTTATGCTAAAACACTATTGAGAAGTGGTCATCCCATTTCAGATGCTGCGCAAGAATCTGGGTTTCATGACCAAAGTCATCTACATCGCCACTTTAAGCGTGCAATGGGCTTAACGCCAAAACAGTTCTTAGCCAAATAGCAAGCGCAATTTTGTACAATCGCTTGACCCAACCTTGTGGCTTGATAGATTCATCACTTCCAGCAAAGGAATTACTATGGATAGCACACTATTGAACCACGTACATTTGGAACCTAGAGGTCGTCGCCTCTTTGGGCAAGGCGCACTGGCCATGCTACCGCTGAGCATTGCCGTTTTACCATGGGGCTTATTGGCAGGATCATTTGCGATTGAAAGTGGCCTGACCATATTAGAGAGCCAAGCACTCTCTGCGGTTTTATTTGCAGGCTCAGCGCAACTCGTCGCCACGGGGATGTTTAAAACAGGTGCAGGGCTGTTGACTCTGCTGATCACCACATTTTTCATCACTTCTCGCCATTTTCTCTACAGCGTTTCCATGCGCAGCAAAATCAGCCCACTCCCGACACGTTGGCGTTTAATTCTGGGTTTTCTGCTCACTGATGAGCTGTTTGCGGTCTGCGGACAACAAAATGAAAAACAGTTTAACCGTTGGTACGCGCTTGGTGCAGGTTTAAGCTTCTATTTAGTTTGGAATTTGGCCACACTGGTCGGCATTATTGCGGGCAGCTACATCCCCGCTTTAAACGAGTTGGGGTTGGAATTTGCAGTCGCGGCTACTTTTATCGCCATTGTCATTCCGAACATTAAAAACATACCGATACTCGTTGCTGTCATCAGTGCCCTAGTGTTATCGGTAAGCCTGACTCTTTGGCAAGTTGAAGGTAGCTTAATGCTAGCAAGCATTGGCGCAATGTGTGCAGGTTATGTTTCTGAAGTTTTACTCTGTTCGAGCAGGAGGAACCAACGATGATTCTGCTTTCTATCCTCGCCATGACCGCTTTGGTCTTTATGAGCCGTTATCTGTTCTTAGAGCCTAAATTACCGCTGCGTCTCAACCCAGTTATCCAGCGCTTACTCACTTATTCTAGCCCTGCTGTATTAACTGCTAGTTGGGCTCCGATTGTGTTCCTGCCAGAGCAAACACTTTGGCTTGATCGCCATAATCCCTACTTGTGGGCCGCAGCATTAGCGGGACTGATTGCATGGAAAACCAAGAATGTCCTGCTGACCACGATCATCAGCATGGCGACTTTCTTTTTGCTAAATTTAACGCTCTTAGCCCATTAAAGACAGAGGCTGCGGTGAATACTGATAATAACCGCAGCCCGAATCGCGCAAATCAGTTTTATTGCGCTAGCCATTCAATCTCGATTAAGGTCTGCTCTCCACATTTAAGACGCCCTAAAAAGAGATCGCCACAATGCACTTCTCCAACTCCTTGTGGCGTTCCGGTCATCACAACGTCACCATCACACAGCGATGTGTAAGATTTCAGCTCTTCTAAAATGATGGCGGGTGAATAGATCATTTGGTTTACACCGCCGCACTGAACCCGAACACAGTTGATGAATAGCTCTAACTGCAACTTATTGATATCGATACCATGCAGTGGCACAAATCGGCTAAGTACAGCCGAACCATCAAATGCTTTCGCCCTCTCCCAAGGTAAACCTTTTGCTTTAAGCTGAGATTGCAGTACCCGCTTAGTCAGATCTAACCCCAAACCAACCGCGCTATATTGACCTTTTTTGATCAAAAAACAAATTTCAGCTTCATAGTGAAGCGTCTCTTGGTGAAACGAGGATAGAGTGGTTGTGATGCTCGTATTGGGTTTATTAAATACCACCATTTGTTCTGGCATTGTGTTATTAAGCTCTTGAATATGTTCAATATAGTTCCGTCCAACACACAACACTTTAGAAGGGGTTATCTTCTGTTTATCCAAACGAACCGAATACATATACTCTTCCTTGAGATGACTAAGATCGTCGAGTTTACCTCATCTACAGCGCGAGTGAATGGATTTGCATCTTCATTAGATAAAAGTAAGATCTTCGACTCAAAATTCATGGCACCTTGACTATTTTGAACATCACTAAATAACATTCTTTTTAATAAATCATCAATAAAAACAACATGTAAACATCATGAATCAGTAATTAAACATTCATTTAAAACATCTACTTTACTCACATCAAACCGTTCGAGCACTGAAGCTCATTGATTATGGATAAGGTAAATAAAATGAAAAAAGCAACAATCGCAACCGCAATTCTTACAGCATTGGTATCAGGTTCTTCTTTTGCTGCGACCGTTTACAAAGCGGATGGAAATGAGCTTAAAGTTGGTGGACGTGCAGAATTTCGTGGCGATTTCGGTGGTGATGACAAAGGCAAAGAAATTGAAGGCACGATGAAAAACAAAAGCCGTGCGCGTTTGAATATTACAGGCTCAACAGAAATCTCTGACTCTTTGAAAGGTTTTGCAACCTATGAAGCAGAGCAAACGGTTAATTCCTCCGCCAGCAACGATAAGAATTCTGATTTCAACCAACGTTACCTATTTGCAGGTTTACAAGCTGATTTTGGTGCTATTTCTGTCGGCCGCCAAGATACAGCTGGCGTGCAAATTTCTCAAATGTCAGACATCGGTACTTATACTGGCGCTCAAAAAGAGTTCATCAACGCAGGTAATGAGCAAATCAACAACACCTTCCTCTACGCAGCTACATTTGATGCCCTCAATGTGAAAGCAAGCTTTATTGCAGGCGACGAAAAAGACACCGATGGCTTTGGTCTTTCTGCAATTTATAACTTACCTATCGGCCTTAGTTTCGGTTTGGGCTACGCAAGCAACGATAATGGCACAGGCCAAGGTGCGGCGAATCAAATTATTGCCGGTGTAAATTACACGTTGGACGATTTGTACTTAGGCCTGACCTATACACAAGGGGATTTGGACGATAAAGCGAAGAGCGAATTCAACGGGATTGAATTTGCTGCGCAATACAAAATCACAAGTAACTTCCGCTTGATTGGGGTGTATCAAAAAACGGAAAATGAAACTGCAAACGTCACAACGACGAAAAGTGATTTTGCTGAGTTGACAGGGCGTTATGATTTCAATAAATCAATCTACACTTACGTTGCCTACAAAATGAACAACCTAGATAAAAAAGACCTCAACACTGCGTATGATGCAAAAGATTCTATTCGCCTAGGCCTACGTTACAACTTCTAATTTCAATTATACGAACGCATATACTCCCTAAGGATATCATCCTTTTGGCCAAGCACTCGCTTGGCCTTTTTTATTTGACGGCATTGCACCACAATGAAACACATCGCACTAGGCTAGACCATCCCTCATAGAGCCAAAAATATAATTTCACTATTTTTCAATAAGTTAAATGTGGCACACAACCTGCTATGTAATAAGTACAAATGCATGGCAGCGTTTGTGCTTCTTTTCAGTGCTAAGGCAGAGCACTGGCCGTTCATGTTCTTTCGCCCTCTTTTTAGGGGGCTTTTTTTATCCCATCACCACAGCCCATACGCAAAATGTTTGGCGTTTCAGACAAGTGGAAATCAGCAGGGATAACACTTGCTCAAATTTATTGAACCACTCCATTCATTTCAGAGATTGGTTTAACGCTGATAAGTCAGTATGATTCAACGACTTTTTCTATAACCCTCTTCTCTATGACCAAAATACTTCACCACCCAATCCAAGGGGCAAGTTGGATGCTAATCGCAGGCCTCGCCTTTGCGATAGTCAATAGCCTTGCTCAAGTCGCCAGTATCAATTATGGCCTGTCATCTACCACGGTGGCACTGGTTCAATATGCCATCGCGTTAGTCGTTATTTTGCCGTATTTATCAACGTTAGGGATCCGCTACTCGCTGCGCACCGAGCATTTAAGCATGCATATTTTCCGTGTGTTTTTATCTGTGATTGGCATACAACTCTGGTTATGGGCACTCGCCTATCCCGTACCCATTTGGCAAGGTATTGCACTGCTGATGACCTCTCCTCTGTTTGCCACGATTGGCTCAGGCCTTTTTTTAAAAGAGAAAGTGGGTACAGCGCGCTGGGGAGCAACATTAACTGGCTTTGTCGGGGCGATGATCATCCTTGAACCTTGGGCTGACGATTTCAACTGGGCATCGTTGCTGCCTGTTGGCGCGGCATTTTTTTGGGCTTGTTACTCTTTGATGGTGAAAAAACTGTCTGCCCATGACTCACCGTCTACTATGGTGGTCTACCTTTTGGTACTGATCACACCGTTCAATCTACTGCTCGCTTTACCAGATTGGCAAACACCTCAAGGGAGCACTCTATGGCTCATATTGCTTTTTGCGGGTGCGATGACAGCACTGGCTCAATGGGCGATCGTTAAAGCCTATGCGGTGGCAGATGCGTCTTTTGTGCAACCTTTTGATCACGCGAAGCTGCCACTGAATGTTTTGGCGGGTTGGTTAGTGTTTGGCTGGGCACCACCCGGGCGATTATGGCTTGGCGCTGCCATCATTATCGCTTCAGTGGCCTTTATTACTCACTGGGAAACAAAAAAATCTTCGCGTTGAAATAAAAAGTCACTCAACTCTTTCCTATTCTCTAAGCAATGCTTCTTGAGGAAAACACTATGGCAAAACCGATAAAAATCACACTATACCGATGGGCTGGAAGTTGGGGTCCATTTAAAGTCACCATCCCTTGCGGCGAGTGTACGCTCACCAAGGACATTTTGACTGACACCTTCAATAATGAACTGGAGGGCATTCCCATCGAGTTAGAAGTCAAAGACTGGCTATCGTACTGGTGGGAACCCTTGAAATTGGGCGCATGGCACGCCCCAATATTGGTCGTTGAAGGTAAAGTGATCAGCCAAGGAGAAGCGTTAAATCGAGGTGTTTTGGTTCAATCGGTGATCAAAGAGTGGGCACAACGTGACGAGTTAACTGGCAATATTGTGTATGGAAAAGCCACTTGCCCGTACTGCGTAAAAGCAAAGAAATTGCTGGATGAAGCGGGAATTCAATACACCTATCATGATGTCGTCAAAGAAAGTGCGGCGCTGTACCGGATGATCCCAGAAGTTAAAGCTATAATCGGTCAAAAAACGCCCGTCACTGTGCCACAAATTTGGCTAGAAAGCCGCTATATCGGCGGGTGTGATAAATTGGAAGATTGGCTAACCAAAAAAAGTCAGTAGTGCCCCAGAGCATCTGGTTACTTTAGAAGAAAAAGTACTGACGCCTCAGAAACCGCCGACTCTTTAGTCAGTAATGGTATACGGGCTCTTTGTGGACGAATGGTGGACGAATTTGCACAGTCATTTTTACCCCAGTAAATAAAGCAAAGCCCCAGCTTGTTACCAAGCTAGGGCTTTTTGATTCTTAGGCATTCACTATTTGCTGAATTTCTTCACTAGCGTTTTAATGAAAGACTTTTTCTTTGCTTGTGGTTTGCCATGCATTGCATCATACATCGCTTTTTTTGCGATCAATTGACCAACGTAAGCACCACCTAATTCATAACCCATGAATCACCTCAACATGTAATTTATTTACCTGACGAGGTGTATATTAGTCCAAAAAAGAACAAAAACAAGACTTGAGTCACAAAATAAAGTAATTGATTTTCAGTTAACCGCGTTTAGGCTGCTTATAGGTTTTACCAGCAGCCAAGTAAGTTTCTTTCTGCTTAACTTCAAACATGGTTTCAAAAAACCAAGCAACAAACTTAATAACGTCATCGCCTTCATTCATAATGTGTTCGACAAACTCTTCTTCTTCACCTTGCTCATTTTCTTGCAACACGACGTGGTAAATGCGTTGCTCCCCATCCACTTCGGCTAAAGCAAACTGACCCACTAACGATAAGGCTGCTTCAGCAATATCTTGATCTTCAAATACTTTCAGCATATCTAACGCTTGAGGAAGTGTTTTTTGCTCGCACAAGCTTTTGACTAATGCTTGAAATTCATCTTGTTGCATTGATTTTTCCGTCGAATTAATGTCGCCGAGATTATACCTCAAATTATTTCTCTTGTGCCGACATGTACGATGTAAATGCACCACTAGACTTAAACCGCTTCAAACCGGAAGGGTATAAACAGCATTAAGCGAATTTGGTTTGACGTAAGCGATAGGAAGAACACAACACCAAAAACATAGCGCAACTGGTTACTAAATAGAACCAGCCTAGCGACATCTGACTCGTGATCCATCTTTCCACCAAGTATCCCCCTAAAAATCCAGCTAAACACATTTGAATGGAGCCAGATAGAGCCGCAACGGAGCCCGCTTGAGTTTTGTGTGGCCCGAGCAGCATGCTGGTGGATAATGGAAATGAGATACCTTGCGCAATCGTTAACCAAGTAAATCCCCACACTAAATTGAACACGCTCATCGGTGTTATCAGTAACCAAACACCGGCAAAAGCCATAATGACAATCGCCAAAGCAAGTAAACGTTGGGATGAAAAACGATCATTGAGTAAGTTAACGGCAATACTGCCTATCATCAAACCCGCGGAAGGGACGATCATTACGGTTCCATAATCGGCGGCCGTTAACCCCAGCTTGTTTTGCAAGAGAAAAGGCAGCACCGACAGAGTCACTAAACTAGATAAATAGCTGATCCAGTTGTAACTGGCGCTTGTCAGCACTTGGGAATTTTTCAAGAGTAGCAAGTAGTTATGCAATACGGCCTTCGGTTGAAACCGATGTTTCGCGTATGGCAACGTTTCTGGCAATATCCACCAACCTAAAATAAAAATGGTACAGATATACACTAATACGAACACAAACACGGACTGCCAACTTAAATGAAAGGCAAGCCACCCACCGAGCACAGGGGCAATAATTGGCATAATTGAGGCGGTGATGGCGATGTAAGAAAGCGCCTTTGTTAATTGCAGACCATCATAACTGTCACGCAGCACACTGCGGCCAAGAACAGAAGCACTTCCCGCGCCAAGCCCTTGCAGTAGGCGACCAGCAGCCAACGCATGAAAATTATCCGAAAAACAGACACACAATACTGTACCGGCCAAGTAGATCCCCTGCCCGAGTAAAAATGTCGGGCGTCTACCAACCGCATCAGACAATGGCCCGTAAAAAAGCTGTGACATTCCAAACGCCACTAAAAAGAGCGTGACGAGCCATTGAATACTGGCTTGGTCAACCATTAAGTCTCGGCTGATCAACGGCAGTGCAGGTAAATAGATGCTCACCCCAACTTGGCCCGTGGCAATGATCATCATCGCCAATAACATCGGCGTCTTTTTAAATGGTGTGCTAGCGAGAGTTTTCATGGGTTGCTAAGTGAGCTCTTATCGTCGGTAGATGTGGTGTCAAAATACGTTTTCAGTATATATTGGCAACTCAGATTTGATAATAAAGCACTCAGGAAATGAATTAGTTCCAATGAGGAATGAGTAGGGTAACGATGGATTGGATACAAAATGTTAAAACATACATGCGAGTGGTTGAAGAAGGCAGCTTTAACGGCGCGGCACGTAAGCTCAATACTACCAGCTCAGCCATCAGTAAACGAGTACATTGGCTGGAAGAGAAAATTGGCGTGCAGTTACTTAAGCGCACCACACGAACGGTGACACAAACCGAAGCGGGTGCTCTCTTTTATGAGCGAGCAAAAGCACAACTTGAAAGTTGGCAATCGGTGGTTGATGAAACACGATCTGTCAGCCAAACTCCCGCTGGCCTGCTAAAAATTGGGGCGACACTCTCTGTGGGCTCAAAATTTTTGGTGCAGTATTTAGATGAATTTCTACAGCGCTACCCTGACATTCGAATCCAACTGACCACAACAACTCCGGGGCAATTGCCCGGACTTCACCTTGATTTATTCATCAGCCGAGAAATTGACCAACTCAACTCCCTCAGTTTTAAAGCCTCACCCCTATTTGAACATAGGGCCGGCTTTTATGCTTCTCCTAACTATATTGAAAAATATGGTATGCCCAAATCTGCCGAACAGCTTCAGCAGCACAATGTCTTGATTTGGGGAGAACACACAACGCGCGAATTAAAAACCTCAACGGGCAAACGCCTATCGTTATCGGGTAATTTCGCGACAACCAATCCAGAAGCACTTTTCTATGCAGGCAAAAATGGCATGGGAGTGATTGTCACCAACGACGTGATGGTCAAAGAAGAGCTACGTTTGGGCAATCTGGTACGTTTGCTACCCGATATCACCGTTGATCAAGCAACGGTTTACGCTTATTACCCTAAACTTGATTATCAACACACTCGAACTCATTTATTTCTCAACTACTTAAAAGAAAAATTAACGAATGAAGCTAGGTAACTAAATTGGGGTTACGTCTATTTCCATCACAAAATTGTCCACCAGAGCAAATTTACCCTAGACAAAAAAGTACTCATAAAACTCTGCAACTAAGCCGCTGAATAACCAATATTTTACTTTTTTACGTCTCAAGTACCCATCATTGCGAGTGGCAAAACTGCGCAATGTCGACCATAGTCACTAAGTGCATATTCTAAAAAAACAGAGTACGACATATGACTAAAACATCATTGGCTAGGGATGCAGTTAGTCTAAACACCATTAACGAGCTCATGCTGCTCGATGGCTCTGAGTTACATGATCGAGCCACATTGGTGCTGCATACACATTTTCAAACCTGCTGTACATGCATCGTCGAGTTAGACAAATGGCATTACAGAGCTCACACCTTATCTCATGCTGGTGAGACGCCAGACAACAACGACACGGGCTATCCGCTCAGGGGAACACCGTGTGAGCAAGTGTGGAAATCAAAACAGGAATACTGTCTGTTTCCATCACAAGTGACCAAAATTTTTCCTGATGACAAGTTTCTAATTGAAAATAAGATTGATGCCTATATCGGTATTCCCCTACGTGCCAAGAATGGCGAAATACTCGGAATGCTCGTGTCTACCTTCTATTCTCCCATCGAAGATGAGGAATTCGTGATTGGCTACCACCGAATCATTGCGAACATAGTCGTTCACAGCCTGCGTAATAAGTGGTTGAGCGAACGCTCTGACAGCTTGGTTAATCAACTTAGCTATGAAGTTTCTCACGACAACCTGACTGATTTAATGAACCGCAGTTATCTAGCTGACAAATTAGAACGCTTAGTTGAAACAACCAATGAACCGTTCACTCTTGCTTATTTAGACATCGATAATTTTAAATCGATCAATGACTTATATGGGCACTATATTGGCGACCAAATCATTAAGTTTGTGGCTAATGCCATCATTAAAAGCGTTCCGGAAGAGAATTTGGCATTTCGAATCGCAGGGGATGAATATGCGTTTATCACCTTCTCTAATGATCCGTTGCAAATCTGCCGCTGTATATTGGATAAGCTAAATACAGGTTATGTCGATGCATCACATCGCATTAAAATTAGCTTAAGCATTGGCATTTCAAGGAAAACTCAAGAGACAATCACGGCCGATCAACTGATACTCAATGCCTGTTTAGCACTCAAAGAGTGTAAGCAAACTCGCGGCAGTAATATCCGTTGCTATGATACCCATCTGAGTGACCAATACCATCGTCAAACCCAAATCACAGAAGCTCTACGCCGTGAACTCAATAAGTTAACCAGTAAAAATAGTGAGCTATTTGTGGTGGCGCAACCGATCGTCAGTCGTCACCAAGAACAGTGGAACTATTTTGAGATTCTCACTCGCTGGAATAGCGAAACTCTGGGTGCGATTTCACCGATTGAGTTTATCGATACTGCTGAGCAGTCAGGTTTAATTGTGGAATTAGGAGAACGCATTGTTGAGCTGGCATGCCTAGCAAAAGTTGAGCTAGAGGAGGGCTTAGGCTACAAGGTAAAATTAGGGCTTAACTGTTCGGCACATGAACTGATCAACTCCAAGCGCTATCTCGAACACTTAATGCAAACCATTACTCAATACGGCTTTGAGCCCAATGAATTCACAATTGAGCTCACTGAAACAGTACTACTTTCACAAACCAGTGAAGTTAGATACATCTTAGATAAGCTCAGACTACTTGGTTTTACCATCGCGCTTGATGACTTTGGCACTGGCTACTCGAGCTTGAATTACATCCATAGCTACCCCATCGATTGCATTAAAATTGATGCCACTTTTATCAAAAACATGGTGTGTAACGAAACAGCGGAGCGCGTAGTTTGGTTGATTATTCAATTGGCAAATCAACTTCGAGTTGATCTCGTCGCAGAAGGGGTGGAGAACCAAGAAGCTCTGGAAAAACTCTATGCTATGGGCTGTGAACAGATCCAAGGTTACTATTTTTCAAAGCCAGAAACACCGCACTCTATCGTGACTCACTGGAACAACATGAGCCATGTACGGCGCGCATAAAAAACCCTCACTCTGAAAGTGAGGGATTACTAATATCCATTATGCTATCACATTAAGACTCTTGGTCAGCCGAAGACTCACTGGTGGCATACCGCAGTTCTTGCTGCTGAAGCATAGAATCGAGTTCATTACGCCTTGCAACAAACCCCGCCATCTCTTTTTTAGGCACTGAGTTTGCCATTGGTATGTTGGCTGTCATGGCATTCACTGCGCGATCTCGAACCATCAGCTCATAATGCAGATGAGGTCCAGTGACTCGGCCCGATTGCCCAGATAAACCGATCCGCTCACCTCGCGATACTTTCTGACCTTTACGCACTAAAATTTTACTCAAATGCAAATAGCGTGTTTTGTAAGTACTGCCATGTTGTATCACCACGTAATTACCCGCATAAGGGTGCTTACGCGTCATGATCACCGTACCATCGCCAGTCGAGAATACCGGAGTACCGACTGGTACACCAAAATCAGTACCATTGTGCGGAGCCACTCTTTTTGTGACTGGGTGCAGGCGATGCGCATCAAAGTTGGAGGTAATGCGTTTATTTGTCGTCGGATAGCGTTGAAATGCGCGCTGTAAACTATCGCCATTTTTGTCATAGTACTGCCCATCACGGTGTAAATAAGCAGAAACGTCTTTGCCTCGACTGTAGATTTTAATCGCTTGGATTTCACGGTTACCCGTCAATTTCTCACCGACAAATTGACGAGATTGAACCACTTCAAATCGATCGCCAACCCTAAGATCACGAGAGAAATTGAGTTTATCTTTAAGTAAAGAGACGATCTGTTCTATCTCAGCGCTGCCTAACCCTATCGAATTGACCGACTGAGAAAAGCTGCCTTGGATCTCGCCAACCATGGCGAACTCTTTCCATACACCCGGTATTTTAACATCTTGAAACTCATAGGTACCATCATCTAAACGTGAATATACCGCGCGCTCGACTAGGCTAAATTCTAGCTCCATTTTGGAAAGCGCATTTCCATTTTGCGCTTTCCAAAACCTGAGGATGTTGCCAGGTTTTAACGTATCCAATGCGAGGTAGTTTAAATCGGTTTCCATAATCTTCATCAAGTCTTGGTAACCAAAGCCAAGTTGATTAAAGATAGTACTTAAATTGTCACCAGATTTAATCTCATATTCAAAATCCGGAAGATTTTTTACCTCAATAGCATCAGATAAAATCGACTGAACAATTTGAGTTTCGGTAATAGAGAGCTCAATTTGGCGCTGTAAGGAGCTATCCTGAATAGACGAGGAAAATGCGATGGCCGCGACAATCGGTAGGCCAATAATCGACGCTTTTTTTGGAAGTGAAAGCTCAGAAAAGCGCAGAATGAGAGAACGAGGAAGCACTATCTATCCTGTGGATTAAGTCAAAAGAGCCTCAAGATTAAGACTTTCTGTTTCAAAAGTCACCTATATCGTGTGATTCTATGGTCAAAAAAGGCACCGGAGTGCCTTATAACAAATCAACAATTACACGTAAAAATGAGTACTGTCCTAATCATGTTTCACGCTTTCACAAGATTTATCAACAACCTATTGATAAGTCGTTACTAGGCTATTTTCCTCGCCAAAACCATTGGCAATGTACTGGTCAGCGCTAGGATCGTTAACCCATTGTTGGTCATCCAACAAGTAACGAAATTGAAATTCAGCATCTTTAGGTAAACGGGTTTTAAATTTAAAACTATTACTTTTCGCCACCTTTTTCATTGGTTCTGGTTGCCAGTCAAGAAAGTCCGCTACTATCGCAACATTGCCAGCCGTATCTGGGACGTCCACTTCAAAGGTCACTTCGACTTCTTCTTTTGTTTTAAAAAAACGTTTATTAATCATCACAAACTCCATCTCTGTATAAAAAACATCCTACCTAGTGAATCATAAGAAAATAGACTCACATCCACAACTCTAAATAGTAAAAATTCCGCCGCCGAACCACTATATTTATAACCTCCGTTGAATATTCACCCCTCTTTACAGCATTTTAAATGAGCGTAGAATCCACCGCGCTTTCTATTTTCCCCTATTTTCAATAAGGTTATCAATTATGTTTGCCGTATATGAATCCTATAAAGCCGGTCTGCTACGACCAAAACAGTGGCTAAATAATATCAGTGCAGGTTTGATTGTAGGGGTTGTCGCTCTGCCACTGGCGATGGCATTCGCTATTGCTTCTGGCGTGAAACCGGAGCAAGGGATATACACCGCCATTATTGCAGGCGTTATCGTTTCACTGTTTGGCGGCTCGCGAGTGCAGATAGCCGGCCCAACGGGCGCTTTCATCGTGATACTCGCTGGAATTGTTAGCCAGTATGGGGTCAGTGGGCTGCAGATAGCCACTATGATGGCCGGTGTGATTCTATTGGTTCTGGGGGTCGCAAAACTCGGTAGCATCATCCGCTATATTCCTGACCCCGTAATCGTCGGCTTCACCAGCGGTATCGGTGTCATCATCTGGGTTGGGCAATGGCAAGAATTCTTCGGCCTCCCCAAGATCGAAGGTGAGCATTTTCATCAAAAATTAGTGTCTATTTTCCATGCCTTTCCGCAGATGGATTGGGCCACAACAGGCCTTTCGTTATTTTCACTCGCGCTGGTTATCTTCGGTCCTAAGATCCCGAAGCTCTCGAAAGTACCAGGGCCGCTGCTTGCTCTCGTCACCGTTACCGTGTTGCAATATTTTGTTGGCTTTGAAGGGATCCGCACGATTGGATCGGCTTTTGGAGGCATACCTCAAGGACTGCCAGAGTTTTCGCTTCCAGAAGTTAGCTTCTCTCAAATTATTCTATTGATTGGCCCTGCTTTTGCGATTGCCATGCTAGGTGCGATTGAATCATTACTTTCGGCGGTGGTCGCTGATGGTATGGCGGGCACCAAACACAACTCAAACCAAGAATTAGTCGGCCAAGGTATCGCTAATATCGTTGCTCCTCTCTTCGGTGGTATTGCAGCAACAGGCGCCATTGCACGTACTGCAACCAATATACGCAACGGGGGGACAAGCCCACTTTCGGGCGTGGTGCACTCGCTCACTCTGGTCATTATCCTTATTGCACTTGCACCATTAGCCGTCAATATTCCACTGGCAGTACTCAGTGCGATTTTGTTCGTCGTAGCATGGAACATGAGTGAAGTTCCCCACTTTATTAAATTGGTTAAACGTGCACCCAAAGCCGATGTGGTTATTTTGTTGCTAACATTTGGATTAACCGTGTTTGCTGACTTAGTTGTCGCCGTCAACATCGGGGTGATCATCGCTACCCTTCACTTTGTAAAACGTATGGCATCTAGTGTTGAGGTAAAAGCCAGTACACACCATGAGCTCAGTGCTGAGCTGCTTCGTCATGGGCAAACTCAGTTACCAAGAGAGCTCGCCGTTTATGCCTTAGAAGGCCCATTTTTCTTTGCTGCGGCTGAAACCTTTGAGCGTGTGATGAGCAGCATTCAAGAGCAGCCAGAAATTTTAATTATTCGCCTTAAATGGGTTCCATTTATGGACATTACTGGCCTGCAATCCATTGAGGAAATGATCGAAAACTTCCATAAAAAGAATGTGCAAGTGTTGATCTCTGGTGCAAATACTCGTGTTGCAATGAAACTGAAAAAAGCGGGGATTGTTGATTTGGTCGGTGAAGATAATTTCTTTAGTCAATTCGATGATGCGCTCAGCGTTAGCCTACAACGTTTGAATATCAGTACAGCTCAATAAAGCTCATTGGACCTATACATTTTTGGCCTTTAGCCTACGGTTAAAGGCCTTTGACTGACCCGTCCCTCTTACCTTAACCGCCCAATTTTCCGCAGCCCTCCTTAACTCTTTTTAAAACGCACGCCTCAATCACTAACAGATTATTAACCAATGCAACAATAACAAAACAAATGACCATGTTATCTGAGAATAACAGCGCTTTTGTTTGAATACTTAACCTTGATTAATGAATAGTATTGCAAGCCATCTTAAAAATAGATATTCTTGCCTGCAATGACTAAATAGAGCTATTTAGTGCATTTTTATGCCACCAGTTGGTGACTATTGACCCGCAGTAATACGAGACACGACATGCAAGATAACGCTCAAACTATTGAAGCTCCTGTAGCACCAACACAAAGTAGCTTTTGGATGTTTTTCATCCCTTCGTTAATTGGTCTATTTTTGTTTATGGCGCCAATTAGCTACCAAGGTGACTTAACCATTCCAGTTGCCGTCCTTGCTAAATCTATCCAAGCTATTTTGGGCGATTACCTTGTTGCAATAGTGACAGTGATCATCGCCTTTATGTCTGCAGCTTCCATTTTATGTAAAATTTTTCAACCTGCATTCATTACAAAGAGTCCTTTCTTAAATGGGCTTTTTAATCCATCTGCTCTTTGGTTAGCCGTCCGTGTATTTGGTGGTATCGCCGTCATCATGACGTTTTTCCAAATCGGCCCTAAGGCTATCTGGGAAGAAAACACTGGCGGTATGGTTCTTGAGGGTTTATTACCCACTTTATTTTCTGTATTTATTTTTGCAGGGCTTTTGCTGCCTTTACTGCTTAACTTCGGGCTACTGGAGCTATTTGGTAGTTTATTAAGCAGAATCATGCGTCCAGTTTTCAACCTTCCAGGCCGTAGCGCAATCGACTGCATGGCTTCTTGGTTGGGCGACGGTAGTGTCGGTATTTTGCTGACCAGCAAACAGTACGAAAGCAAATTCTACACACAGCGTGAAGCCGCTATTGTTGGTACAACGTTTTCTGCCGTTTCAATTACCTTCAGCTTAGTCGTTATTGCGCAAGTTAAGCTAGAGCATCTGTTCCTACCTTTTTATGGCACGATTTGCCTTGCAGGCTTTGTTGCAGCGATCATCATTCCTCGCCTGCCACCATTAAGTTTCAAAAAGAACACTTATATTGATGGTACCTCTCCAGCTAAAGATGCCGATGCAGTTCCAAGCGGCCATACCTCGTTCTCATGGGGGATGGAATTAGCACTGGCGAAAGCAAGCCAAGTTAAATCTGCAAAATCGATCTTCGCTGAAGGCATGCGTAACGCTGTTGATATGGTGTTTGGTGTGCTACCTGTCGTGATGGGCTTGGGTACTCTGGCTCTGATTGTTGCAGAATACACCTCTGTATTTTCTGTATTGGGCCAACCGTTTATTCCTTTTCTAGAATTACTTGGTGTACCTGAGGCTGTTCAAGCATCTCAAACCATTGTGGTCGGTTTTGCGGATATGTTTATTCCCGCGATTCTTGCAGCTTCCATTGATAATGAAATGACACGTTTCGTGATTGCGGCCATGTCAGTGACTCAGTTGATCTATATGTCAGAAGTGGGTGCATTAATGTTAGGCAGCAAAATTCCTGTCAACATACTTGAGCTGTTTGTCATATTTATTCTGCGTACGCTCATTACACTGCCAGTGATAGCGGGTGTAGCACATCTCATTTTTTAGTAAACAATGCAGCAGTAACGGCACTAATAACATTTCAATATGCAAGTCCCCACTTATGTGGGGATTTTTTTGTTCTAAACTAAAGATTGATTCGACCAAATTAACAGAAATATAAATAGAAAATAATTTCATTGATTAAATTATCACCTTATACTTTTAGCCTATGCTCTAAGAAAAAAGCAGAAGTAAATAAGGTAGTTTATGATGAGATGGATAACCGCTTTACCACTTATTTTTTTCAGCTTATTTGTTCATGCTGCAAGCTTAACTATTACCCTCACAAACCAAGATCGGGTTACTTATTCTCTTGCACAATTGGCAGAGAGACTGCCTCGTGAAACCTTCACGACTCAGCTTCCTTGGTTACCAAAAGAAAATACTTTCACTGGTTTTAAAGTTATTGATTTAATTAATTATTTGCAAGTTGGACAGGTTTCTTCTGTATCATTTTTGGCCATTAATGATTACGCCGCTAATATTGCAATTGAAAGCTTAACTCGCTATGAACCCATTATTGCTTATCACATGAATGGCGATGAAATGAAAATAAGAAACAAGGGGCCGTTTTGGCTGATCTACAATCTAGATAAATATCCACAAATAGACAATGACATTTATTACACCCAGATGGTGTGGCAGTTAGAAAAACTATTGATTCACGGTAAATAATGAATTTTACAAAATACAGCACTTTACACCCGTTGCTATACCGAGCAAAAACACTGTTGATTGTCCTGTCAGTCGCCTTGATCGTCGCTAATTTGTATATACTTTCGACCACACGCTCTTTAGCCAACTCCTATACCGACCAACGTAACTATGCAACTTGGTATTTATTCCAGCTCACCAAAGAGTATTCTGAGCTGGTTGCTTCGATTCCTTATTACCTAGAGTCAAAGGAGAAGAGAGCGCACACTTGGCTGCAGTATGAGCTGATTTGGAGCCGTTTTGACTTGATTCTAACGAGTAAGGAATCGGATAATTTTATGGGGAGAACGGATTCCCAGCATTTCTTTAAGAACAACTTTGATGATTTCAAAATATTAGAAAGCTTATTGCTGGCCGTTAAAGATCAAAAGTCATTGGCTGTATTTGAAAAACATGCTCGCTTGATTTACGACCAGATTATCGGCTATGTAAACCAAAACTTTCAACTGCAAAGCCCTATCTATCTCGAGCAAAAAGAAAAAGCAAATAGGCTAACACAGGTACAATTTCTGCTGATGTTCTTGATGCTAGGTTGCATTGGCTTAGTTAGCTATATTTTTCATAAAGAAGCGGTTGCTCAGCGTACCTTAGCGTTAACTGACCCTCTAACTGGGCTTGCTAACCGCCTTGCTATGTTTGAAGAGCTGAATCAAATTTCTACCAACAACCCCTTCTCTCTCTTTCTTCTCGACTTAAATGGCTTTAAGCCCATTAACGACCAAAATGGTCATAAAGCAGGGGACAGTGTATTGCAGCAAGTAGCATTTCGCTTAACACATTCGATTCCAACCTTTGATTATTCGGTATTTCGTATGGGGGGAGATGAGTTTGCCCTAATCATCCATAGCGTAGATGCGATGGAACTGAGCATTATGCAACGCCACATTAAAGCGTGTTTTAAAGAGAATTTCTTCGTGGATAATGGAGTGGGAGCAAAACTTTCAACCAGTATCGGTATTGCCTCTTTTCCTAAAGATTCAGCCAATATTAATCAATTAATACATATTGCGGATAAGAATATGTATGCAATGAAGTTTCTACAAAAAAGCCCCTCTGTATGAGGGGCAAAGTTACCATCGCTTTATAGTTATAATGAGTCCGATATTATTCCAGGTTAGTCGCTGCAATAAGTGACTAGCCGAAATCGCCATTGACATATCCCATGGTTCTATCATCTTTAGGATTGTTGAAAATCACTTGTGTATCATTGTGTTCAACCAATTCCCCCATTAAGAAAAACGCCGTGCGATCAGAAATACGACGCGCTTGCTGCATTGAGTGCGTGACAATAACGATGGTGTAATTCTTTTTCAGCTCTTCCATCAATTCTTCAATTTTGTGTGTTGCAATCGGGTCAAGGGCGGACGTTGGTTCATCCATCAAAATCACATCCGGCTCCATCGCTATCGTACGTGCGATGCACAAACGCTGTTGTTGACCACCAGAGAGACCAAACGCATGCGACTTCAAGCGATCTTTTACTTCATTCCACAACGCAGCGCCGCGCAATGAGCGCTCAACCACTTCATCGATGTGCTTTTTATCTTTAATCCCTTGTGCGCGTAACCCATACGCCACGTTTTCATAAATACTCATTGGGAACGGATTTGGTTTTTGGAACACCATTCCCACTTTGATACGCAGATCTGCAACATCAATATTGCCGTAAATATCTTGCCCATCCATCGCCAATTTACCGGTGATAGTCACGCCTTCAATGAGGTCATTCATTCGGTTCAAACAGCGTAATAAAGTCGATTTCCCGCAGCCAGAAGGGCCAATCAGCGCTGTCACTTGACGAGTTGGAATAGGCAGGTTGATTGATTTTAGCGCTTGGTTATCGCCATAAAAAAGGTCTAGGTTTTCAATATTAAATTTGTTCATTCTTGTTATCTCTCAAAATTCTGTAAATCGCGCCCAACGCTCTGCTTAATAAGAAGCGGTATTAAATCGTCTTGCGATTAGCTTCGTCACCATGTTGATCAGTAGCACAACCACAATCAGCACGGTTGCTGTGCCGTAGGCTTGATTCCACTCTTCAACCGTGAACAGCTCTGTTGTGAGCTTGTAAAGGTGAACGGTTAGGGTGCGGCCTGAATCGAGCAATGAATCAGGAATACGTGCCACCATTCCTGCGGTTAAAAACACAGGGGCCGACTCGCCAATAACACGACCAATACTCAAAATAATTGACGTAAGGATGCCGGGCATTGCACTTGGCAAAATCAGACGCCAAATGGTGTATATTTTTGAGGCTCCAAGACCATAAGAACCTTCGCGATAAGTTTGGGGGACGGCCATCAACGCTTCTTCTGTGGTCCGAATGATCACAGGCAAAATCAAAATGCTGAGCGTTAGCGCTCCCGACAAAATAGAGAAGCCTAAGCCTAGAATCACCACAAAGAAGGTCATGCCAAATAGACCAAAGATAATGGAGGGGATCCCCGCCAAAGATTCGGTACAAAAGCGGATCACTTTCACCAAGCGGCTACCGATTTTGGCGTATTCGGTAAGATAAATCGCCGTCATAATACCCAACGGGGCGGCCACCGAAATAGAAGCGATCACCATATAAATCGTCGATATGATCATCGGGAAGATCCCGTGTTCATTGCCAGTACGGGTGTAATCGTCAGTAACGAAATTCCAATCTACGTGTTGTAGCCCGTTAGAAAGGATGTACCAGATAATCCAAAATAGGAAGCCGACTGTTACAGCGGCCGCAATCCAAATAGATATTTTCAATACGTTATCTTTTAGCTGGCGGGCACGTTTTAGTTTTACTGTATCCATCACTATTATCTCGCTCTCTCACGGTTTAAATAGAGCAATGTGGCATTCAAGATCATGATGAATGCCAATAGCACAACGCCTGTTGCATAAAGCGCACTGGCATGAACACCACTTGCGTAAGACATTTCAATCGCAATATTGGCTGTCAGCGTGCGTGCTGAGTCTAAAATACCTTCAGGCATCGCTGGCGCGTTGCCCATCACCATAATAATGGCCATGGTTTCACCGAGCGCACGCCCAATTCCTAAGATGACGCCGGTCATAATTCCGGAGCGAGCTGCCGGTACCAGCAATTTGAAGATGGTAAAAATACTGGATGCACCTAATGCCAAAGAACCTTCTTTGTACGCATGAGGGACTGCGCGAATAGAAGTCTCGGACACGGTAATCACCGTAGGTAAGATCATGACACCAAGCACAATAATGCCCGCGAGAATGGTATTGCCCGCAGGAACTTGGAAAATGTCCTGAATCAAAGGAACAATAATCACAAGACCAAAGAAACCATAGACCACGGAAGGAATACCAGCGAGCAATTCAACGGCTGGGCGAATGATATTCGCGACACGTTTTGGTGCGACTTCGGCAATAAAGATAGCGGTGAGTACGCCCACAGGCACACCAACGATAACCGCACCAAACGTTGAAACCACAGAAGCGACAATCATAGTTGCCACACCATACAGAGCTGGCGGCAACCAATCTTGTCCAAGGACGATACCCGAGATACCCACTTCTTGAAATGCGGGAATACTTTCGCGGAAAATGAAGTAGGCAATGATGGCAAGAGACACAATGCCAATAATGGCACTGGTAAGAAACAACCCGTGGAAAATGCGCTCTTTCCAGTCCACACGCTTTTTAGCACGAAGTGCACGTTTGGAAGCTTGCGTAGAAACGTTGTTCATAAGCTTTTCACTATTTGTTGCGATGGTCATAGTATCAATCTCACTATTCGATGGAATCGACGTGGATAGAAAAGGCTCAGCCCCAACGATGGGCTAAGCAAACTTTTAAAGTTATTTCCCCAAACAACTTGAAGTGGCGACTAAACAGCAAGTCAGTGAATTCCCATCCACATGGATAAAGCATGTGATTGGGCTGGACGAAACAACGCCGCTGCAACTTCAAGTCGAATGGGAGAGTCAATTAGTTCACTGCGATATAGTGATGTTCTGCAACGAGTTTTTGAGCTTCAGGCGTTAGCATCCAATCAAGGAACTGTTGCGTTTGAGCGGATGGTTGGCCTTTTTTGTACAGTACAAGGAAAGGACGAGCCACTTTGTATGAACCATTTTTCACGTTATCTACCGATGCATCAGTACCGTCTACCGCTAAGGCATGAACCGTGTTATCAACGGTGCCAAGAGAGATGTAACCGATGGAATAAGGGTTAGACGCAACCATAGTTTTCAAACTGCCGTTACCGTTAGCTACTTGAGCTCGTTGAGAGATAGCAGATACCGTCTTGTCTGAGATTTTTTTTGTCAGTTTCATAATCTCTTCGAATGCACCACGAGTCCCTGATGCGGTATCGCGAGTAATTGCAACGATAGGTTTGTCTTCACCACCGACATCTTTCCAATTCGTGATCTCGCCTCGGTAAACGGCAGAGACTTGTTCAGCACTCAACCCTTTTACTTTATTGCTTGGATGCACAACCACCGCTATACCATCAAGCGCGATCTTTTCTTCAACTAATGATGCTTCTTTTTCTGAGCTTTTTAGGCCACGTGAAGACATACCAATATCCGCACTGCCGTTCTTAGCGGCTTTAATACCCGCCGAAGAACCTGGGCCTTGAACCTCAATAAACACGTCCGCGTTTTTCTTCATATATGTTTCAGAGAAAACTTCCATCAATGGCGTTACGCTGCTAGAGCCAACAGCAGAAATGGTTTCTTTTGCAAAAACTGGGTTAACTGCCAATGCACCTAAAAGAGCGATTGCACCGATTACTGTCTTTTTCATCACAAATATCCTTAAGAGGCTTTATTGCCGTTGTGTATTGAACGAAACTCACTTTAGGACGCAAATATGACAGTTGTGTTTCACTTAGTTTAAAACTAGATGACACAGTAAAATATTTTAGGAAAACAGAGGAAGGGCAGCGCATTTTTGAGTGCATCACTTAAGATCAATCTGAAAAAATTGGCAAAGTCATTAGGTGCCGCCGCGAGTCAGAAATTATCCATTGATTACCCAACCACCAGCAGAGCACCCCATTCTAAGTTCGGTTTATAGGGGTGAATTTTATGAACGCTCAAATACCGGTTTCGCCAATTTTCTCAGCAGATTCGGCTTTTTCACCACCAGATAAACAGCCGTAACGGCAAGGCAGAAGCCCGCAACACCAAACCCATCCAATGATTCATCAAAAGCAAGCCATGCTTGAATGGCGGTGGTTGGTGGTACAAGATAAAACACCGAAGCCACACTTGAGGCCGCACCGTGTTCAACCATATACAACAGCAATAAAA
This sequence comes from Vibrio sp. B1-2, assembly GCF_963888445.1. Taxonomy (NCBI): domain Bacteria; kingdom Pseudomonadati; phylum Pseudomonadota; class Gammaproteobacteria; order Vibrionales; family Vibrionaceae; genus Vibrio; species Vibrio sp. B1-2. The sequence goes on along the minus strand of NZ_CAWPJH010000003.1, from coordinate 50,536 downwards.
TAGAGACACATGACAGCACCACAACCAGCCATACCAGTGTCATGATAAAGGTCGGCGTCCATTGCACTTGCATGGTTTCAAAGCTCCAAGCCCAAGGTAAAAATAGGCATAACGCAGCCACATATTGCACGGTAGCGCTGCCAATCATATCCACACCTTGGCAAAATTTTTTCTGATATAAGGTACCGAGCGTGATGCCGAGCAGAGATAACAAACACAAACTAATGGCAGGCCATTTGTGTACTTCCGATTGCCACTCAATGTTACCCATCAAAACGAGACTTATCCCAGAAAACCCAAGAGCTAACCCTAACCACTGCGCCAGATTAAAGCGCTCTGTACTCATAAAAACCAGCAGCAGCGCAGTCAAAATGGGTTGCGTCCCCACCAGCAGAGCACTTAAACCTGCTGGCATTCCCCAAGAAATCGCTTGGTAGGTTCCGCCCAAATAGCAACCATGAATCAACACGCCCGTTATACAGGAATGCCACAAATGGCGACCACGCGGAATGCGCCTTTTGAGCAATAACAGCAAACCAATAAAAAGCACCACGTTCGCCACCATGCGCAGCGTGAGCAGCGTGGCAGGTTCCGCATACATTAAGCCAAACCTTGCGCCAACGAAACCAGATGCCCATAGCACGACAAACAAGAACGGGATCATTCTTACAAACATCACAAAATTCCTAGCCACAATCGATTCTATGCTGCTACTTTATTTGGGTACAGTTATGCGTAAAAGGCACAGATTTGAATAATTTAGTGGGTACAGAATGAAAAGTAAGCTTAAAAACACGGATCCTAAATATACTGAACCTAAATATACTGAGGTAAAACGTCATCTTAAGCAGACCATCGACGATGGTTTATTCCACGCACACGATAAAATGCCTTCCATTCGCCAGCTATGCGAACAATTGTCTGTCAGCAAAAATACCGTTATTCGTGCTTATCAAGAGTTAGAAGCGATGAATGTCGTCTACTCTCAGCCTCGTTCAGGCTATCGAGTCCAAGGTGCTGTAACCCCTTTGGAAATTCCGCTGCCACAACCCAATAGCATTGACCTGCTCTCTTTATCTAAATCAATTTTGGTTCAACCCACAGTGAAACATCACATGCCCGCAGGTTCAGCGCATCCTAATACGCAAGGCGCCGCGATTCGTAGTTTGTATGCAGAAATTGGCCGCCACAGCCGCCAGCAAACGCACATTCCTAGCCACTATCAGCTACCGCCAGGTAATAGCCATTTAGTCAAACAACTGCTAAAAATATCGCAAGATTTGGGCCTACAAATCAAAGCACAAGAAATCGCCATTACGCATGGCGGTCAGCAGGCCATCAGCCTCGCATTTCGTGCATTAACCAAGCGCGAAGACATTGTGGCCGTTGAGTCACCTTGTTATTTTGGCACGCTGCTGTTGCTTGAATCATTAGGCTTAAAAGTGGTGGAGATCCCCAGCCATAGTGTCGAAGGCATCGACATCAGCGCCCTCGAACAAGCGCTATCTCAATGGCCGATTAAGGCGATTCTCGTCACGCCGAATTTTAACAACCCAATCGGTTCACAAATGCCTCTGGAAAAACGTAAACAGCTTTTGGCTGTCAGTGGTGATACACCAATTATTGAAGATGATGTGTTTGGTGGCCTGTATTTTCAAAAGCCGATACCTTGCTTGAAGATGCTGGATGGCAAAGGCCGCGTTATTTACATCAATTCGCTCTCCAAAACCTTGGATTCACGGCTGAGGATCGGTTGGATCATCGCGGGAAAGTATCAAGCACAAATAGAAAAGATATTGCTCAGCGAGAATATGGGCAGCTTGAATTTAATCCAATCAGCCGTAGCGGAATTTCTCGAAAGTGGTAAGTATCGTCAACATCTAGCCAAAATGCGCCGCACTTACCAACTGAACCAGCAGCGCTTTGCCAAATTGCTCACCACCTCGCTCAATCACTACCCGTCGCTGCAAGGGCAGTTTCAATTAAGCCGACCTGAAGGTTCATTTTTATGCTGGCTGACACTTCCGTCATTCATCGATAGTTTTGAGCTTTATCAACGTGGCCTGCAAAACAAAATCAGCCTCCTGCCGGGGCATCTTTTTGCAACGCAGGGACAATTCCAACACTGTATCCGTTTCAGTGTAGCGAACTTTGAAGACAACATGGCATGGCAGGAAAGCATAAACAAACTGACCGAACTGATTCATCTCGCGGCATCAGATCACAAGACGTAAGCATACGCATTTTAAAAAATTGCTGACTAACCACTTGTATTGCAACAAAGTCGGCATAAGATGAATGCCTTAGTTCAATGAAGGTTTGCTATGAATAATCAATTATCATTAAGAGCGTTAGAGCGCGGTGACTTACGCTTTATCCATGATCTCAATAACAACCGCAACATTATGTCTTACTGGTTTGAAGAGCCTTATGAATCTTTTGATGAGCTGGAAGAGCTGTACAACAAGCACATTCACGATAACGCCGAGCGTCGGTTTGTGGTTGAGAACCGAGATAAGGAACTGATCGGTCTCGTTGAATTAATTGAAATTGATTACATTCACCGCAGTGGAGAGTTTCAGATCATCATCACGCCAGAGCACCAAGGAAAAGGGTTTGCACAAACCTTGATCAACAAAGCCTTAGACTACTCTTTCACCATTTTGAACCTACACAAAATCTACCTGCATGTGTCGACGGAAAACGAAAAAGCCATCCATTTATACCAAAAAGCCGGCTTTGTTGAGGAAGGGCACTTAGTTGAAGAATTCTTCATTAATGGCCAATATCGTGACGTAAAGCGCATGTACATTTTGCAAAACGCGTATCTTAATAAGCCCGCGTAACGTCATAGGAGTGAATAATGGTCACTTGCAGTCAATATGATTACATTGAGCTCGCGTGTTTGTTTCATTTGCCCGTCAAGCTCACCTTAAAAAATGGTCTTACCTATTCAGGTACCGCGATGGACACTCTGCGCAATGAACACCAACAAGAGTGCATTGTGTTGAAAAATGAGCAAAGTGAACACTTAATTGAAACCAATGCCTTATTGATGATGGAGGCATTAAGCTCACATCCTCATTTTACCCTGATCAAATTTGACTGATAAAAGAGCGTGGCAGCACAAAAGCCACGCTTACTTATTAGCTTTTTTGCGTTAACTGGCAATATCGAGCTTGTTGCCTGTCACGCCATTAATGCGAAACCACCCAGCGATGCTGAAACGCTCAGCATTGGTAGGTTGTACTTCATGCGGAAAACGTTCGGATAAAAAGACCAGTAAACGCCCCGCTATCGGCGCAACCGTCGCGAGATACTGATCTTCAACATCGTAAATAACCAACTCACCTGCATCAGTACCACACCACCGATCATTCATATAAAATACCGTCGTCAGTTTGCGGCTGGCGTTACCTGTAAAGGCATCGAGGTGTTTTTGGTAGAATGCCCCTATTTCATATTTGGCAAAATGAGCTTCGTATTCAAATAGCCCAAGAAAAAAGTGGCGGTTAACCTCTTGCCGAATTTGCTCCATACGTTGCAAATAGTCTTGCACAGGCAGGCCCATGCTGTTTTCAATCCACTGGATTTTATCGTTGCGTATTTCAACCTCTAATTGCAAGGCATCGTGCCTGCCAATTCGCGCCACTTGTAACTGCGGTGGCGTACACGCTCGTAGGTTTTTGGTTTGCTCTGGTGTTAAAAAGTCATCCCATATGTACCAACCTTGATCGGCAATTGCGTCCATCAATTTATCTAACGACATTTTCACACTACATATAACAAAAGTGCTGTGGTTATATCGATAGCAAGCCATAACAACAAATCGGTGTTTCGATGCTTAAGACAAGGCGAATTTGTGGAAGCCCAAACGACCCATGATATTTATAATGTAAATATTAGATCATTAGCTTCCTATAATGATTTAATGCCTCGTTTTTCACTATGATGACTCTGCACCGATATTACATTAACTATAGAGAGGCCATCATGAATCTACGACTCCTCCCGCTATCCTTTACCATAATAAGTACACTGGCTACTGCAGGAGCAAACATACAATCAACTAGCTCATTATCATTAACTGTGCCTAGCCCTAACGTTAAATCAGCAAGTGAATTTACTGTCGAAAAAAATGCCCAATTAGCAAACTACCTGGACTTTGCCAATACCCGTGATTTTGAAGATGCGACTCGCGGCTTCATTGCGACATGGCCAGAAAGTACGATTAAAGACAAAAACGGCAATGTTGTATGGGATTTTACTAAGTTCGATTTTGTCAATACCGACCACAACATTGATACTATTAACCCTTCTTTACAACGCATGGCTAAACTCAATAATCAGCATGGTTTATTCAAGGTTAAAGAGGATATATACCAAATCCGTGGCTTTGATTTGTCTGTGATGACCTTTGTCCGCGGTGAGCACGGTTGGATAGTAATAGACCCTCTGCTGTCGGAAGAAACCGCTAAAGCGGGGATTGAGCTGTTACGTCAACACGTTGAAGATGCACCAGTTTCAGCGGTGGTATTTACTCATTCTCATATAGACCACTTTGGCGGCATTTGGGGAGTCACGAATAAGAAAGATATTGAAAGCGGTAAGGTTCCCGTTATTGCTCCAAAAGATTTCTTTGAACATTCAATTTCAGAAAATGTGCTAGCGGGTAATGCCATGAGCCGCCGTGCTAGCTACATGTATGGCAATATGGTCGAAGCCGGTCCTACTGGTAAAGTTGATGGGGGATTGGGTAAAACAACGTCAACTGGTAAACCAGGCATTGTAGAGCAAACTATGGAAGTTTTGGATACGGGTGAAATTCATCAAATTGATGGTGTTGAAGTCGAATTCCAAATGGCAAATGGTTCCGAAGCACCTTCAGAGTTTATATTCTACTTCCCTAAACACCGCGTCTTAATGGCATCTGAAGTGATGACCCATACCATTCATAACATCTCTACATTACGCGGCGCGCGAACTCGTGACGCCAATGCATGGGTGGCTTATGTAGATGAGTCGTTAGAAATGTTTGCAGCTAAGTCTGATGTGATGATTGGTTCTCACCACTGGCCGACTTGGGGAACGAACAACATCACCGAGCAGCTTGAAAAAACACGCGACATGTACAAATTTGTTCACGATCAAACGCTACGTTTAGCCAACCAAGGTTACACACCTAACGAAATTTCAGCATCCATCACGCTGCCAGAATCACTTGATAAAGCTTGGTATAACCGTGGTTACTACGGCACAGTGTCGCACAACGCTCGTGCCACTTATGACTTTTATTTCGGCGCATGGTGGGACGGCAACCCAGCCAACTTAAACCCACTCACACCATCGGAGCAAGGAGCAAAATACGTTGAAGCCATTGGTGGTGAAGATAAGGTTATCGAAATCGCCAAACAAGCGATTAAAAATGGCGAGTACCGCTGGGCTGCCACCTTGCTGAACAACGTGACATTTTCAAACCCAGAGAATATGGACGCTCGCTACTTAGAAGCTGATGCTATGGAACAACTGGGCTACCAAGCCGAATCTGGCCCTTGGCGTAATTACTACCTGATCGGCGCTAAAGAGCTACGCCACGGTTTCACACCAGCGGCGACCCCAGATACAACAGCGATTGTTGCCAATATGCCAGTATATTCTGTATTAGAATCATTAGCGGTTCGTGTAAAACCAGACCTTGCTAGTAACATGAATATGACGGTTAACATCAAAGTGAAAGGTGATGATCAAACGACAAATGGTCAATATGCATTGAAGCTATCAAACGCGGTATTAAAAACTTATCAAAATCGTCAATTTGACCAAGCTGATATTACGTTAAGCTTCTCACATGAGACCTTTGTTCAGCTTCTGACAGGCACAACGTCGTTACCAGACGCAGTAAAAGGCGGTAAATTCACTGTCTCAGACCAGACGAAGTTTGACAAATTTATTAGTATCCTTGACACGTTCGACAGCAATTTCGGCATTGTAACACCTTGATTTAAATTACGCTTAATATGATAAAGCAGCCTAATCTCGGCTGCTTTTTTTATTGTGATAGTGCGGAAATTAAATGCCTCAACCACTGGTTAGCTGGATTCAAATTCATTTTACTCAACCAAACCATATGTGAGTGAAGAAGTTGGTCTTCAAAGGGAAACGGAAGAATGTTCAATTGAAAGACGTGCTGGTACTGCTGTGCAAACGTCACCGGCACAACCGCAACTGCATCACTATAAGAGACAGCCGCTAACATACCAATTAACGACGAATGTTGACTGTATACCTGCCGCACAGGCACCACTTCTTTCACAAACCAATCGAGAAAAGGGAGCTGTGAACGACGCATTTTCAACAATACATGTTTTTCTTGTAAGTATTCGACCTTGCTTAAAGCTTGCTTGAATAACCGAGAATGACCTTTACGAACAACACAGCACAAATGATCTTCTTTTAGGAGAGTTGATCGAAATATTTTACTCTGAGGCGCTTCGACATCGATCACTAAATCGACTTTTTCTAGCTGCAGTTCTTCATACAAACGCTCTTCATTAGATGGCGGCTCCATCAATACCACATCAATACTCATGTCTATCAATGACTGATCCAATCGTTGCCGCAACACATGAATTTGTGCCTCATGGCAATAGACTAAAAATCGGCGAGTCGATGTTTTAGGATCAAACTGGTTGATGCCTTGCAGCATTGATTCCACTTCCATTAATGGAGATTGGATACTTTGATACAAATCTTGAGCAAAACGTGTCGGTTTAATCCCTCTTCCTGTTCGGATAAAGAGATCGCCTCCTACCTGCTCTTTTAGACGAGCTAAAGCGTTGCTCACTGCTGATTGAGTTAAATCTAATTGCTCGGCCGCTTTGGTTACCGACTCCGTCTGATAGGCTGAAATAAAAACTCTTAGTAGGTTGAGATCAAATTTTCGTTGTACTTTCATTACACCAACCAGAGTTGTGTTTACATAAAGTTCACCCATAGTAATCTCTGGATTTTAGATTGGAAATAGCCAATCATGCATCGAGCGATATTCACACCTATCTCTAGGAGAGACATTTTATGTACATCACCACCACTCCGACAATTGAAGGAAAAAAATCGTACGTTACTGCGGCATAATTACAGGCGAAGCTATTTTAGGTGCCAATATTTTTAAAGATATTTTCGCAGGAATACGCGATATTGTCGGTGGACGATCTGCCACCTATGAACAGGAACTACAAAAAGCAAGGATGATTGCACTAGAAGAGTTGGAGGCTCGAGCTAAAGAATTAGGCGCAAATGCAGTTATCGGTGTTGACCTTGATTATGAAACATTTGGAAAGACCAACGGTATGCTGATGGTATCAGTCAGTGGAACGGCCGTGATTGTGGAATGACCAAACGAGTAAAAGGGGCGAAGATCTGCCCCTTTATAACCTTAACTACTTGAAAGTCAAATAAAGTAGAGTGATTAATCTAACCGCAGGGTTACACCACTGTAGTTACTATAGCCTTTGAGCATCACATGGTAGGTGGTTCCTGGTGTTGCAGAAATTGTGCACTGTTCATTGTTGCCCGATTTGTAAGGGCGACAATCCCACGAAGAAGTGGTTGGTTTGCTGCCGGCTTTGACATACAAATCAGCATCACCTGAGCCCAAACTGATCGAAACTTTAGCGCTGGTTGAGCTTGCGACCGTAAAGGTATAGAAGGCTTCGGAGCTTCGCGTACCTTGTAACCCTATTACTGGTTTGCCTTTTTCTAGCACATTCTCCGTTGGAGGCACTACGCCACAGCTAGCATTTACGCCCACTTGGTTAAAGGCATCAACCACATCCGCTTTGTTATAACCTAAGTCTTGTGCCGCTTTTGCGACGCCACATCCACCTTGGTCAAAGGTACTGTTTGCTGTCCAATATAACTGGTTAGCGACGGTGAACACTTCAAAACCTTTACGAACCGACCAATTGGCTTTGTTGGCTAGCAAATAATACGCGCGATTAAACACACCACTTGAATAGTGAACATTTAATCCATTGTAGTATTGAGAAGCGTGATCGATAGAACGGCCATCTTTTGACGGTTGATCAAAATAACGTAAGCCACCGGAAGATTTGAAAATGTCGCTCCCGACCACCCAGTCAACGCTGCCTTTCATATAAAATTCAGCTGCTTCCCCAGCAATATCAGAGAACGCTTCATTGATACCACCAGACATATTTTGGTAAACAAGTCCTGAGTTCTGCTCGGTAAAACCATGGCTTACTTCATGCGCACTGACGTTGATATCCACTAATGGATAAAATGTATTTTGGCCATCACCAAAGGTCATGGACGATCCGTTCCAGAAGGCGTTTTCATAGTTGCTATCATAATGCACACGCATAGTTAGCTGGAAGGTTAATGGAGTGGTGTTCATCCAGTCTTTGTACATATCGAACACCACTTTGCCAAAGTAGTGTGCGTCATTAAGCGGTGAATAAGCGCCATTAATCGCTTTGTAATCGTTGTAATTACTCGCGTCGGTACATGAATAGCTGAACGTTGAACCACCCGATGTCGCATGCTTCATATCCACGGTTTTTACAGCGCTATTCATCATGCTGCAGGTGTTGCCTACTTTATTTATCACTAACCCTGGGAAATCTGTTCCGTACTGATAAAAACCTGTCTTCTGATTTCCACCAGGTCCAGTACCCGTCGCCTCTGCATGGTTTAACCCTTCCCAAGTTTGTAATACGTCACCAGAATTCGCATCAATAAAGAAAAATGGCCGTGCAGGCTCATTGGTTGCAACAAAGAAGTCGACTAAATAAACCATTTGAGCCATTTGGTTTTCGTCCAAACGCACCATCAATTGAGCACGCTCGTTTTCTGTAACAAGATCCGCACTCGTTAGTGACGGGTTTTGTTGTTGGTAATGCGTAAGTGCAATACTAACCGCTTGCTTTTGTTCAACTTGTGGTGAAGTACTTACCACATCAGAATCAATTTGCTGCGCCATCATGCCGTAAACTTGGCCGATACCTTTCTCAGTTTGCGTTGCTACGACTGACGTATTAAAGACCGGTAAACCATGATACATCTGCTGGTAACGAACTTTGACTTTACCATTAGGTAGAGTGACGCTTTTTACCACCTGAAAGCCATTTTGTGTTGGCACAATACTGCGAGCCTGCATGGATAAAGTTTGTTCTAGTAGACTTGGATCATCAACCTGCACCATTTTCGCGGCTGATACTGGTAGTGCTGCGCTGATAGAGGCTGCGAGGAATAGCCACTTCATTTGACGTTGTACTTTTTTCATTTCTCAATCCTAGAGAGTTATTATTAGCATCCGCTGACGACTTACATCCAATCAACCACCAGCGACGTGACTGCGAATGATTCGCTCATTGAAAATGGATCAAGAAAACCAACTTCGCCAGTAGCACGGAAAAATAGTGCAAAACGAGCGTCAAATAAAATGGTCACAAAAAAGACAATAGCCAAAATAACTCGAAGATTTATTACAATAATTAACTTATATATTAACGAGATAAACATAAATGATAATTATGTGTACATTTAATAGTGCACATAACTATCAATATAATTTTTGCTTGAAATTGAAAAAGGCAGCGCTCGCTGCCTTCTATTAATCACCTTGCTACCACTAAAACTTATAACCAGCGCCTATCATAAATACCCAAGGATCAATGGTCACATCAGTTCTCTGCTCGACACCTTGATACTTATAAGTCGCTTCAGTTTCAATATCGGCATACCAAACTGATGCATTCAAAAACCACTGTTCGTTGAGCATATAATCAAATCCTGCATTGGCCGCTAGGCCCCAAGAATCTTTGAGTTTGAGATCCGTTAAATCGGTATTTTTTCCATTAAAACCTTCATCGAAGAACATGGTGTAGTTAATGCCCGCTCCAACATAAGGACGGAATTTCGATGACGCTTCACCAAAGTAGTATTGCAACATAAAAGTCGGCGGTAGATGTTTTGTTTCAGCAATGTCACCTAAGTTCAAAAGATTGGTTGAAATAGTATGGCTAAAAGGTGTAGCCGCTAACACTTCAAAGCTAATATTGTTGGTGATCATATAGCCTATTGTTAAGCCAAGCTGAACGTTTGAGTCCACAGCAAGCTCTTCATTTGAGCCTAAAATACCATCGCTGCTATCATTGGGCACCACAGCGGCAAGACCGGCACGCACAATAAAGTCACCTTCTTTGTGGGCAAAAACATTCGTAGAAACAAGAGCAGAAAGCACGGCAAGGCCGCAAAGTGTTTTTTTCATTGTGATTTCCTTTTTGTAGGGCGGGGTAATAGTTTTTATTTGCGCGCACAGTAGCACATAAAAACCATACTTTTTTGATGGAAATCAATTTGTAAAATTTATCGCCGATCAGCTTACAACTCTGCAACCTTGATCACTTTTCTAGGCATAAAAACACACAGTCATGTAATGCGTTTTTTATGTGCATCACACCTAGCCTAACGTTGAAATGGCTTTATTATTTATGGTTAAAAACTGACAATATTGGTAAGAAATAGTAATAACGTTTTATTGTCAGAAAATATCATCATAATTTATCACGCACCTAACAGAGCTTGACGGACTCCTCACACCACAATTGTTAATATGAACTCCTCAGATTAACCCTTTCTGCTTTTCTAAAAACAAAGGACAACTCAATGAAACGATTTCTTTTACCTCTATTTGGTTTGCTCGCGTTAGCGGGGTGTGATCAACAAACACAAACAGAAAGTACTAAGGCTCTAGAGCCCACCGTGATGGTGACGGAAACAGATGCCGTACCGTCACCCATCTGTGCAAGTGAGTTGATGCCGGGAGGTTGGCAAGCGACAAAAATTACCGACGAAGCTAAAGAAGCGTTGAAGAGCGCTTTAGCACAAATGGAGAGCAATGCACAATTAAAAGACATTATCGATGTCCGTTCACAAGTGGTTAACGGGGTGAATTATGCCATTGAGTTTGAAATGGCGGATGGCAGCATTTGGAATGCGATAATCTATCGCAGTTTAGAAGGTGATTACTCGTTAACCCAACCAGCAAAACAAGGCAAATTGTGTGAATAACCTCATCTCATAAGCCATTATTAAACCAGAGTTAGAGAGCAAAAAGAGGCCATGGCCTCTTTTTGCTACTCGATACTATAGCTATTTAATACTATCGCCATACACCCCATTCACCCGTAGTTCCGGGCTCTTCATTGTTTGTCCACCACTGCGCGGTCCAAGTTTGCTGATTGTGCATAACGACATCACCGGACGTATAAATTTTAGTCGCATTCCAAGCATTATCGGAGACAGGTGGCTGTGGCGTTTCCTCTTTTAGCAAAGAAAGCTGATAACTATAAGTCGCGTTTGGAGCAAATACACGATTAGCATACAGATTCTGACTATCGTACATATAGTGATTCATTTCTTGATGCCAAATCCCAATAAACCACTCCCCTTTTTTCACTTGGTTAAACTGACCTGCCATTTCCGCTGGCCACGTTGCTGTATTATTGGCTGAAATCGCTAAGCTGATATCGGTCGTTTCATTGCCATTGGCATCGAAGGTACGCAAACGAACCGTATCGCCAGATTCAACAGGACCGAAACCTTGTGAAAGATAACCACCAAGATCGCTGAGATTCTGCGCAGGTTCTGATGGGTCTGTCGGATCCGTTGGGTTTGATCCACCACCGCTAAAACTAATATCACTGCAGTTATAAAAACCTTCGCCCGCGGCATCAATACGCTGCCAGCGAGTATAAAGCACAGCATCACCACTTCTATCGGCAGGCAGGGTAATCTTGATGCGATATTTTTTATCCGTCCCCACGGTGATATTACCTTTGGTATCAATAAGATCCAGATCATCCCAAGTTAATGGGGCCTCACCGGTATAAGTCGGTTTAGAGAGATAAAACTCCCAATAAGAGGGGTTATGTGGCGCGGTAGCATTAAAGACTAATTCGATTTGTTGATTAGCGTCTAAATTCACGGCCGTTTTTTGCCAATGAGGTGAAGCAACATCTAACCCTGCTTTCGCGTTGCTGCCTGCGGAACACAACAAGCCGTCGCGAACAACAGCTTGAACATGAGCCATATCACGATAATTTGCCACATTGGCCGCCACTTCATTGCGTTGTACAAAAGGATAAGCTCCAGACTGATCAAAAGCCGCTTGGCATGCTGCATTAGGGATCGTATTACTCCAGAAACCACCATCTAGGTAACAGGTATTTTGCCGCGCGCTCGGAAATTCAACCCAACCATGAGCTTGTGCATGAGCAGAAAGCAATCCGCTCAATGAAAGCAAACCCAAAACACTGACTTTATTAATATTATTCATCATTCTTCCTTTTTGTATTATTAACATCAATGCCACAGAACGACACTCTGTAACACATAAATTGCCAATCAAAGCTAGCAAGAATTATCAATAGGCAGTGTCAAATCTGGGTAGGAATACTGGACTATTTGCTTATTTTGCCACTCTCTTTCCAATCAAAAAGGATATGAGTCATTGAACTCACAGTGAGTTTCGAGTGACTTCATGGTTTAACAATTTTTGCCAACTTTCCTTATCTGCGATTCAATTGACGACAAAACAACCAAAAACAAACATCTCGCGAACAAAAATGAAAACGATTACATCTCAATTTAATGGCACTAACCATGAAAAAATGAAAACTAATCATTTGTTTTTATGCACAAATTAATTCCCTTGTAACATTTGTCACAGAAATACATTTAGTTGCACACGACAATGCCGTTCTCTTTCGAATGAAACATTTTTTATCGTTCGAGCTTTAGAACCATCGCACTACATTAATGAGGTCAACTATGTTTGGTATCTTTAAACCCCAAGCGCATATCGAGAGGCTCGCTACTGAGCGGCTCGATAGCACTTATAGCCGCTTGCGCTGGCAGTTATTCATCAGTATTTTCTTCGGCTACGCAGGCTACTACCTTGTTCGTAAGAACTTTAGTTTGGCGATGCCTTATTTGATTGACCAAGGTTTTAGCCGCGGTGATCTCGGGGTAGCTCTTGCCGCCGTATCGATTGCTTATGGCCTATCTAAATTTTTAATGGGGAGTGTTTCTGACCGCTCTAACCCACGCTACTTCTTAAGTGCAGGCCTTTTAATGTCTGCGTTAGTAATGTTCTGTTTCGGTTTTATGCCGTGGGCAACAGGCAGCATTACTGCGATGTTTATTTTGCTGTTCTTAAACGGTTGGTTCCAAGGTATGGGCTGGCCTGCTTGTGGCCGTACCATGGTTCACTGGTGGTCACGTAAAGAACGTGGGGAAATTGTTTCTGTATGGAACGTAGCCCACAACGTCGGCGGTGGCTTAATTGGTCCCCTTTTCTTGTTTGGTCTTTGGGCATTTAACGATGACTGGCGCGCCGCATTTTACGTTCCTGCCTTTTTTGCGACCTTAGTTGCCATTTTCATTTGGATGACACTGCGCGATACGCCGCAATCTTGTGGTTTACCACCGATTGAAGAGTATAAAGATGACTACCCAGACGACTACGATAAATCTCATGAGAATGAGATGACCGCGAAGGAAATCTTCTTTAAGTACGTTTTCTCTAACAAATTGTTGTGGTCTATCGCTATTGCCAACGCTTTTGTGTATCTCATTCGTTATGGCGTATTGGACTGGGCTCCTGTTTATTTGAAAGAAGCTAAAGAGTTCACCGTTGATAAATCTTCTTGGGCGTACTTCTTGTATGAGTGGGCAGGTATTCCGGGAACGCTATTGTGTGGTTGGATATCCGACAAAGTATTCAAAGGCCGTCGTGCACCTGCGGGCATCTTATTCATGGTTCTCGTTACTTTTGCGGTACTCATTTACTGGTTTAACCCTGCTGGTAACCCAGGTATCGACATGGCGGCTCTTGTTGCGATTGGTTTCTTAATTTATGGCCCAGTAATGCTGATTGGTTTATACGCACTGGAACTGGCTCCGAAAAAAGCAGCAGGTACCGCAGCAGGTTTAACAGGTTTGTTTGGTTATCTCGGCGGCGCAGTAGCGGCAAATGCGGTATTGGGTTACACCGTTGACCACTTTGGTTGGGATGGCGGCTTTATGATCCTAGTCGCTTCGTGCGGTATTTCTATCCTTTGTCTGCTGTATGCCTACATTGGCGAGCGTGCTCACCATAAAGAAAAAGACAGACTTGCGGAAGAAAAAGCGTCAACACAATCATAAATCTGACACCTAAATGTGTTGAATTTACGTTACGCACTGTTCACTTTGAATCAAAACTCTCCCCCTGCAACGTCAGGGGGAATTTTTAAGGATAACAATATGAAACTGACACTACTCGCACTTTCCATGGCTACTTTAGCCAGCTCGGCGTGGGTTCAAGCAGAACCATTGGTGATAGCGCATCGCGGCGCTTCCGGTTATCTGCCTGAACATACCCTTGAAGCCAAAGCGCTTGCTTACGGCATGAAGCCTGATTTTATTGAACAAGATGTCGTGATGACCAAGGATGACCAATTGGTGGTTCTTCACGATCACTATCTTGACCGCGTCACTGACGTTGCAGAGCGTTTCCCTGACCGTGCACGTGGTGATGGCCGCTATTACGCCATCGATTTTACGCTGGCAGAGATCAAAAGCCTGCGCGTAACTGAAGGTTTTAATATCGATGACAAAGGCAATAAAACCGCTGGTTTCCCCAACCGTTTCCCTCTTTGGAAATCAGACTTCACCGTCCCAACCTTAGCGGAAGAGATCGAGCTGATCCAAGGGCTGAACAAAACGCTCGGTTACGATATTGGTATTTATCCAGAAATCAAAGCGCCTTGGTTCCACCGCCATGAAGGTAAAGACATCAGTAAAGCGGTACTGAAAATGCTGAAGGAATATGGTTACGACAGTCAAGAGTCAAACGTTTACTTGCAATGTTTTGATCCTATCGAGCTAAAGCGCATTAATGATGAACTGCTTCCAGCAATGAACATGGACCTCAAACTGGTTCAATTGATGGCCTACACCGATTGGAATGAGACCATGATCTATGATGGCGACCAAGCACAGCCATACAGCTATGATTGGATGTTCGAAGCAAACGGCATGAAGCAAGTCGCTACCTACGCCGATGGCATTGGCCCGTGGAAACCTATGTTGGTTGACGACGCTTCAACCAAAGAAAACATCATCATCAAGCCATTGATGAAAGCCGCTAAAACCGCAGGGTTGATCGTTCACCCTTATACCTTCCGCGCAGAGCCCGATCGCATTGCACCTTATGCCGACAGCTTTGATGGGATGCTCGATGTGTTCTACAACACTGTAAAAGTGGATGGTTTATTTACGGACTATCCTGATAAAGCAGTGGAGTTTTTGCATTCAACTCGCTAAGTAAGCGTGATTAACCTTACCACTTTGGCACGCTTCATCCCCAGTATCATCATGCTGGGGATGTTATTTTTGGTGACTTAATGCCTTCACCACCTTAAGCACATGCTTATTTAAGTTACTGGCTTCCCAAAGCACCGCAATTTGGCTGTTAAAAGGCATCTCCTCGATGGGAGTGATCACGGCAGAATCATCGATATGTTCAGCCAGTGATTGGGGTACAACAGCTACGCCAAATCCTGCTTGAGCCATTGCAACCATAGACCTCAACTGTGGAGCCGAAAAACGTTGATCGACACGGATGCCCACATCGTCAAACAGCGCTTTCATACCATCATGCAATGCTGGCCCCGTTTCACGAGGAAACAACAAAACGTACTCATTTTTTAACTGAGCTAAAGTAAGGCGATCTTTTCCAGCCAATGGATGCCCTAAAGGGATCACCGCGACAAAAGGCTCTTCAAATAAAACCACCCGCTGTAAAGACTCACTGGCATAACAAGGTAAACGCACCAATGCTATATCCAACTGCTTAGCTTTCAACTGCTCAACCAACTCTGGCATCGCTTGCTCAACCGCAGTGAGATTCACGTTTGAAAAATTGTCCCTTATCTCCCGCACTCGGGATAATATTTGGGTATTCATCGCAACCGAAGTAGCAAAGCCCATCCGCACTTCATTTTTTTCTCCACGCGCCAGCTGTTTTACTTTCGCCTTCGCTCGATCCACATCATTTAAGATGGTGACCGCATCAACATAAAACATTTGCCCAGCCTCGGTCAGCTCTACCCCACGTGGTAAACGCTTGAATAACAGCGTACCGAGCTCATGCTCCAATTTCTTTATCTGCTGACTCAACGGTGGTTGAGCAATACCTAACACTTCAGCCGCTCGTGTGAAATGGCGAGTTTGTGCCACCGCCACAAAATACTTGAGATAGCGAAACTCCATATCTTTTCCATATAGAAATAAATCTTATTTATATTGGATTTAGCCACGTGGAGAAGTCAATCTAAATATACACTTTATTGCATAAATGGTTATTCTCATGCGTGGATTCTACACTCCGCTTTGTGCTTGTTCTCTCGATGTAGCAAAAGAGTTTGCTGAATATCATCATGTAACGGGGGATGGAGAGATTTACCAAACTTCGTTGATGAGTGCGTTGATTGCTGGCGTTTATGAAGGCGCAACAACGGTTGAACAACTGCTGCAACATGGCGATTTTGGCTTGGGCACATTCAATCAATTAGACGGTGAGCTCATTGCGTTTGATAAAGAAGTTTTCCAATTAAAAGCCGATGGTTCGGCTAACCCCGCACACTTAGCGCAGCAAACTCCCTTCGCCGTCATGACTTTTTTTACTCCTGATGTTGAAGTTCCCATCACCTCTAAAATGTCTCGTGCTGACGTTCATCATCTGATTGATGAGCTAGTACCCAGTGACAATATTTTCTGCGCAGTACGCATTGACGGTTTATATCAGTTTGTCAGAACGCGTACCGTGCCGCGTCAAACTCGCCCATTTCGCCCAATGTTAGATGTTGTAAAAGAGCAGCCCACATTTAATTTCACCTTCAAACAAGGCGTTATCGCCGGTTTTAGAAGCCCGCAGTACACCACAGGTATTAACGTTCCGGGGTATCACGAACATTTCATTACCGAAGATAGAAAAGGCGGCGGCCACATACAGGACTACTCTATTTCGTCGGGCTTTTTGCAAATTGGCAAAGTATCGCGCTTGGTAATTGATACCCCAACTTCGCTAGATTTCCTTAAAGCCAACCTAGCTCCCAATGACATCCGAACCGCGATTGAAAAAGCGGAAAAATAGCGCTGAACAGGAGAAAAAGAATTGAATTGAAAAAAGCCGCCAGATAGCACCACTTCGTGAAGAAGTGTCAACGTCAGTCAACAATAAGGGTATAAAAATGAATACAAAACCTACCACTAGAAACGGCGCTCAATTAATCGCTCAACAGCTGGAATCTTTGGATGTCCGCTATATTTTTGGCATTCCGGGGGCCAAAATTGATCGGTTATTTGACGCCATTGAAGACACCAATATTCAAATGATCCCAGTGCGTCACGAAGCCAATGCGGCCTTTATGGCCGGCGTCATCGGCCGTTTAACTGGCAAAGCCGGAGTCACCATGGTGACCTCAGGCCCGGGCTGTGGCAACTTGGTTTCAGGGGTTGCCACTGCCAATTCAGAAGGTGACCCGCTTGTCGCTATCGGCGGCGCGGTCAAACGAGCAGATCAACAAAAGCAAACGCACCAGAGTATGGATACCGTCAGTATTTTCCGCTCTATCACAAAATCCAGTGCAGAAATTCAACATGTTGATGCCGCCAGCGAAGTGATGGCAAATGCCTTTCGCACGGCAGAATCAGGCCGACCGGGGGCATGTTTCGTTAGCATTCCCCAAGATGTGTTATCCGACCACACTCTCACCGATATTATTGTTCCATCACGTAATGTTCATTCAAGCCAAGCCAACCCAGAAGCGATCGAAGAAGCCATTACCCGAATCGAGCAGTCACAGCGCTGCGTCGTCTTACTCGGCTTACACGCCAGTCGCGCTGAAAATGCTCAAGCCATCAGCCGTTTTTTGCGCACCACTCAACTGCCTGTAGTCGGAACCTATCAAGCCGCTGGGGCAGTTGATATTAACTATTATCACCATTTCGCTGGCCGCGTAGGTTTATTTAACAATCAGCCCGGAGATGTATTGCTGCAAGATGCTGACCTGATTGTCACTATTGGTTTTAACCCTATCGAGTACGACCCAGAGCTTTGGAACGCAAAACAGTCCCCAATCATCCACTTAGACATTGAACCAGCAGAGTATCAGCTCAATTACCAACCTTGCGTGGAAATTGTCGGCAACATCGTTCAATCACTGGATGATATGACCGATTGTGTCACCAATTTCGCACGCCTCTCTCCCAAAGCCTTATCGATTTTAGAGGAAGTGGCGCAACAGCGGCAGATAATAAAATCCTACCCTACTCGTCAATCTCAGCATGGGTTTCATCCATTAACCTTAATCAAAGCGATGCAATCCATTATTACCCCAGACACCACTTTGTGTCTGGATATGGGCAGCTTCCATATCTGGATTGCGCGTTATTTAAGCTGTTTTCGCGCCCGTCAAATGCTGATCTCCAATGGTCAGCAAACTATGGGCGTTGCCCTACCTTGGGCGATTGGTGCAAACCTGCTTAAACCCAGTACCAAAGTGGTGTCTGTTTCTGGTGATGGCGGCTTCATGCAATCAAGCATGGAGTTAGAAACTGCCGTCCGCCTAAAATGCAACATTGTACATATCATCTGGGTCGATAACGCCTACAACATGGTCGAGATACAAGAGATGAAAAAGTATCAACGCCCATCCGGAATAAAATTTGGCCCGATAGACTTTAAAGCGTATGCCGAATCATTTGGCGCGCAAGGCTTTGCCGTGACCGAACGTCATCAACTGATGCCTATGCTGCATCAAGCCATGGAAACTCAAGGACCTGCTGTCATCGCTATCCCCGTTGATTACAGCGACAACTACAAGTTGATGCTACCCAGAACACAAGAAAATCGAGATCCAATTTTTGAGCATATCGAAGGAGAAACAATATGAATGGTTTAACCCATAAAGTCGCTTTAGTCACGGGTGCCGCCAACGGCATCGGCTTTGCGATAGCACAGCGTTTATATGATGAAGGGGCCAATGTAGTACTGGCCGACTGGAATGAAGAGCAACTCGCCACCGCCATCGAAGCTTTTGACTCAACACGCGTCGCGGCGCAAGTGATTGACGTCTCCGATCCTAAAAAAGTAAAAGCCATGATCGATAACGCCGTATCACGCTTCGGTAAGCTCGACATTTTAGTCAACAATGCGGGCATCCACATCCCCGGCTCCGTCTTAGAAAGCAGCGTTGAAGATTGGAAGAAAATATCAGCGGTGAATATTGATGGCGTAGTGTATTGCTCTAAATTTGCCTTACCTGAACTGCTAAAAACGCAGGGGACCATAGTCAACACCGCTTCAGTCTCTGGCTTAGGTGGCGACTGGGGTGCCGCATTTTACTGCGCCAGTAAAGGCGCGGTAGTTAACCTCACTCGCGCCATGGCGTTAGACCACGGTGCCGCTGGCGTGCGAATTAACGCCGTGTGCCCAAGCTTAGTTAAAACCAATATGACCAATGGTTGGTCGCAAGAGATTAGAGATAAATTTAACGAGCGCATCGCACTAGGACGCGCCGCAGAACCGAGCGAAATTGCCGCCGCAGTGGCCTTTTTAGCCAGCGACGATGCATCGTTTATCAATGGTGTCAATTTACCCGTCGATGGTGGCGCTACCGCTTCCGACGGCCAACCTAAAATCGTTTAACCACGAAAATTCAGCCAGTACCTAAACCATTTTCCGTGCTGGCTGATATTTTAAAACCGCATAATTCAAAACAAGCCCCATAAACCTTTCAGCCCTAAAAGGCCTCCTTTTCCACAATTAGTACAACTCCAACAAACACGAAACTAATTGGGGAGGGTTAGGGTGGAGTGTTTCTTGGTTGCTGGCAGCACCCCCTCCTAACCTCCCCCTTAAAGGGGGAGGAACAGAACGGTATCAGCTTCCACTCTAGAGCATATAATTGGACAAAAATGCGTTACGAAAAATTGAATATTAGCAATTCATTAATAATTTTTTGTAAGTCAAATTTGTCAGTTAGGCGTTGCTCTGTTGGCGATTCAAAGCGAGTTGGAGCTTAAGACCACTTCCTATCTACTAAAAATTGCAAGACAAGACACTCCACTAAACATGAGATCCTTCACTAAATAGTGAAGTTCAAGAAACTATAATCTCGTACTCATAGGCTAGGAAAAAGGTGTGATAATGATAAAGCATAGAGCAGAGCAAGATGTCTTTAGTCAACTAGAAGAAATTTGTAAATCAAACGGCTATATATACGCAGTTGCATCCCTTTGTTTTAGGGACAACTTTCTTGTGACTTCTCCTGGGAGGAGTATTGCTGAGAATTTTAGCCATTGGTTTTCTAAAAATAAGTTGTGCAAGAATGAAATCAATACATTGTTAGGTTTAATGGTTAAAAAACCATTAACGAAGTTAGCCATAACGCAAGAAGAAATAGATAAATTAGCAAATGATTCAGATAGTCTTCTTGAAGAACTTCATAACAGCATGCTATTTAACCCTAGTGCTATTGAAGCATTATTTTCAGATATGGATTCATCTAAAGGTTTTGGTGAAAGATTTATGAGTTCACCAGCTTCTATCCGTGAATCCACATTTTATTCTGCTGACAGTGCTTATGATTTTCAATATAACGATCTGTCTATTGAAAAATATGTACAGGATGAAGAGTGGATTCTTAAAAACAAGGGATTCACAGTTAGAAATGCAGTTAATATAGTTAACATAATAAAAGAAAACATTAATGAAAAAGCAAGTAGGTTTTACAAGAAAGTAACCAACTATGAAGACTTACTTGAAATATTCAGAATAGACATTGATGCTATAAGTAAAAAAATTGATTTTGAAAAATCAGAACTATCTTCATTTATAGAGTGCTTTACATGCTCAACAAATAACACTAACTTCAATAACGTTACTGATTTGAATGATGTTAAATTACGACCAATAATTAATTTTAATGATAATTACTATATATTTAACAGCTATAGTTTATTAGAAAATCTATATGAATCTCCAATTTTCTGGATTCGTGATACTGATAAGAAATATTTGAAACAGGCAGAAAAACATCGTGGTGAATATGTAGAAAAAATGACCATAAAATACCTTAAGAAGGTATTCGGTGAAAAAAATGTATTTAGCAACATTGAAATATATAGAGACTCAAAAACTAGAATAAGCGAAATAGATGTCTTAGTTTTATTTGGAAACAAAGCATTAATATTTCAAGCAAAGTCAAAGGCTTTAACTCTTCCAGCTAGACAAGGTGATGGGGATGCGGCTAAGCGGGATTTTGTAGCAGCAGTACAAAATGCATATGACCAAGCTGTGAAGTGTGCTAAAGCTTTGCACTCCAAAAACGTCATATTAAAGGACGAAAATAATCAAAAAATTGAACTCAACTTAGATATTGATTGTTTCTATCCTATTGCCATTACATCAGAACATTACCCATCATTAACATTTCAGTCGCTAAACATGTTAACTCTTGATAGTGACCTTGAACTTATCAAGAAACCTTTTGTAATGGATATATTTTTCTTGGATGTGATGAGTGAATTCTTAAACACTCCACTTTACTTCATTAGCTATATAGATAGACGAGCTGGTTATTTTAATGATTTTGTTGCAAGCTCTGAATTGACAATTTTATCTCATCATCTAAAGGATAATTTGTGGCTTTCATCTGATTATACATTCGCATGCTTAGATGAAAGTATATGTGGAGATTTAGATCACGCAATAATGTCTAGAAGAATACCTTACTGGGGAGGGAAAAAGACACCAGAGGGAATTCTCACTTATCATGTGAACACTCCTTTCTCAAGGTTAATATCTGTGATTGATAAAGGCGATGATAGGGGAGTTATTAATTTTGGTTTGGAATTGCTCAAATTTTCCAGTAAGGCCATCAATGATTTCAATAAAGCAGTAGACGGTTGTTCGTACAAATGTATTCAAGATTCCAAACTACACGATTTTTCGTTGCTTATGGACGAATACGGTGTAACGGTACATGTGGATTTATGTAAGAATAAAATGGACTTAGAGCACGAAGCTAATCGAATGTTGGCTCACATGAACATGAAGAAATACTCATGTAAATTTGATAAGTGGTTTGGTGTTCTTTTTGATGCTATTACTAAATATCCAGTATTCATGGGAGGAGTAGATTTTCCATGGGCATATGATGAGGATATGGAAAAAGCAATACCTAAAGAGATAAAAAATAACACAAAGAAAATCTCTCCGTCAGATATTCAAAAGAAAATGAAATTTAAAATTGGCAGAAATGATAGGTGTCCCTGTGGTAGTGGGAATAAGTATAAGAGATGCTGCGGTAGATAAAAGGCATCTAAATATACTTGCTTTAAACTAACCACCCGAAAGGTGCGGTTTTCTTTTATCTGAGCCCCGTTAACGGCATAAGGTTACGTGGAATATACCCCCATGATACAACACGGGGATTTACAAACTAACACCACTAGAAGAATGGATAAACTTTGGTAGAGGAAAAGCCCATGAACAGGATGTGAATGAGTAAGAGGTCTACCAAATAATGGGGCAAAAGTGTTTTAGTAAGCCATACCAATCATAATAAATGGCACACTCTCAACGATCACGAAACTGATTCCCTCCCCTTCAAGGGGAGGGTTAGAGTGGGGTGTTTCTTGGTTGCTGGCAGTACCCCCTCCTAACCTACCCCTAAAAGGGGGAGGAACAGAACGGTATACAGACCGAAGACATCCTTTACAAAATAAACTGGAGACATGCTTTACATAAGTCACACTCAAAAATAGTGTGAAATAGTCAAATAGCGGGCGCGGATGTGCTCTATCAGCAAGCGGACTTTATTCGGGGGTTGGCGAGTAAAGGGATACACGGCATATATACCCAGTTTTTTGCCCACTTGTTCCGGGAAAACATCCACTAGCTGGCCGTTCCGAAAATCATGATAAACCAAACAGCGCGGTACATAAGCAATGCCGTGGCCGCCTAAAGCCGCTTTTCTCAGTGCCGTGGCATTATCCGTAGAAAAGCAGCCCGAGACTGTGACAATGTAGTTTCCTTTGCGACCTTTAAATTCCCACTCGCTAGCGCCTGTGGTTTGGTAGGCATATTGAAAGCAGTTGTGGTTGACTAAATCTTCCGGTTTTAACGGTTTTCCATTTTTCGCAATATAAGAGGGAGAAGCGCACACAACCCACTGTGAGTCTAAAATATGCCGCGCAATTAAGCTTGAATCTTCCAAATAACCAGTGCGGATCACTAGGTCAAAACCTCCTTCTACTAAATCAACAAAACGGTTATCAAGTGACATGTCTACCGTTAAGCCGGGGTGTAAATTGCAAAATTCCGCAACCGCGTCGGCCAATATTAGATCGCCTGATATGGTGGGTACCGACATTTTGATGTGGCCGCTGATATTTTCACCAAACCCAGCCACCGCATCGACGGCTTCTTGAGTGGCAAGCTTCACATTTTTCGCACCCTGTAACAGTGCCTTGCCCGCTTCAGTCAGAGTTAATTTACGCGTAGTTCGATATAATAGCTGCACGCCTAACTCTTCTTCTAAACGCGCCATTCTTTTACTAACTACTGAATTTGTAAGGCTATTCTGTTCTGCTACTTTACTAAAACTTCCCAGTTCCATCACTTGTGAAAACAATATTAGGTCGTCTGCTCGCATCTTATTATGTCAATTTTGGAATTAATTATTTTCATTATTTCCCTATATCCATAAAAAATAAAGGAGTAAATTCACCCAGAATTAACAAAAACATCACAAATATAATAATTTAGCTACCCGACGTGGCCGAAAGGTCTGTAGCCCCTACAGGATGTCTGCTCTTCAACTATCCTACTATTTAGAGTTAGTACGAAGAGCACACTTTACGAGGAAGTATCCAATGAACGAAACCTTACTGGCACTAGTGGCCTTCTCCCCCATTGTGGTAGCAGCGATTCTTTTAGTCGGGCTCAACTGGCCTGCGAAAAAGGCGATGCCCGTGGCCTTTGCATTAACTGTGGCCATCGCCCTCACCTTTTGGGATATGTCGGCAAACCGCGTGCTCGCTTCTGTTTTGCAAGGGTTCGGTATCACGATTTCCGTGCTCTGGATTGTGTTTGGCGCAATCTTCCTACTCAACACCTTAAAACACACTGGTGCTATCACCACCATTCGTAACGGTTTTACGGATGTTTCGGCTGATCGCCGTGTGCAAGCCATTATCATTGCGTGGTGTTTTGGCTCTTTTATTGAAGGCGCTTCTGGTTTTGGTACACCGGCGGCTATCGCGGCTCCGTTGCTGGTTGCGATTGGCTTTCCGGCGTTGGCTGCCGTATTGATGGGGATGATGATCCAATCCACTCCTGTCTCTTTCGGCGCAGTGGGAACGCCCATTATTGTTGGGGTAAACAAGGGGTTAGATACGCACAACATCACCGAAACGCTGATCAGCAACGGTTCAAGTTGGGATGTGTATTTACAGCAAATCACCGCCAGTGTCGCCATCACCCATGCGATAGTCGGTACATTGATGCCAGTATTAATGGCGATGATGTTGACACGCTTTTTCGGTAAGAACAAAAGCTGGACCGAAGGGTTAGATATTTTGCCTTTTGCGATTTTCTCTGGCTTGGCTTTTACTGTGCCTTACGCGCTAACGGGCGTCTTTCTTGGCCCAGAATTTCCCTCATTAATCGGTGGCTTGATCAGCTTGGCACTGGTTGTCACGGCCGCGAAAAAAGGCTTTTTAGTACCAAAATCACAATGGGATTTTCCAGAAGAGAAATCGTGGCCCGCAGAGTGGTTAGGCTCATTAAAAATTGATATTGAGGAGATCAAAGCTAAACCGATGGGCCTTGCATTAGCTTGGACTCCCTATGTTCTGCTCGCGGTTATCCTTGTGGCAAGCCGTGTGAGCAGCGAATTTAAGTCACTGCTGGCTGGAGTAAGCCTATCCTTTAACAACATTCTGGCTGAAACGGGCGTCAGCACGGCCATTCAACCGCTTTATCTTCCCGGTGGCATCTTGGTTTTTGTCGCGTTACTGGCAGTAATATTGCAGTCACGCAGTGCCACACCGCTCATCAAAGCATTCGGTGAATCAAGCAAAACGCTGATCGGCGCGGGCTTTGTGTTGGTATTCACTATCCCTATGGTGCGTATTTTTATTAACTCTGGCGTCAATGGCGCAGAGCTTGCGAGCATGCCTGTCACTACCGCCAATTTTGCCGCGGGTTTAGTCGGTGATGCCTTCCCTGCATTAAGTGCCACCGTTGGCGCACTTGGGGCGTTCATCGCCGGCTCAAATACAGTGTCGAACATGATGTTCAGCCAGTTCCAGTTTGAAGTGGCGCAAACACTCTCTATCTCCAGTGTGATGATCATTGCGCTACAAGCTGTTGGCGCAGCGGCGGGCAATATGATTGCGATTCACAACGTCGTCGCGGCATCAGCAACGGTCGGTTTATTGGGCCAAGAAGGAGCTACGCTGCGCAAAACCATTATCCCGACTTTCTACTACCTTGTGATGACAGGCCTTATCGGTTTAGTGGTGATTTACGGCTTTAACATGACCGACGTACTAATGACCCAACAACCCTAAGTTTGGTGATGTGATTTGGTATCAACTTGGTTTTTATAACCATTAATCTTGTGTAATAAATGCAGAGCTCGCTAGGCGGCGGCTCTGCACAAATTAGGATTCAATCTATGATTATTTCAGCCTCCACCGACTATCGCGCTGCCGCGAAAGCGAAATTGCCTCCTTTTCTGTTTCATTATATTGATGGTGGCTCATACGGTGAGCACACGCTCACACGCAATACCGCGGATTTAGCTGACATCGCACTGCGCCAACGCGTACTTAATGACATGTCAGAGCTCAGTTTAGAAACACAACTGTTTGGCGAACAGCTTGCAATGCCGATTGCTCTTGCCCCTGTTGGTTTAACTGGTATGTACGCGCGGCGCGGCGAAGTGCAAGCAGCGCGCGCGGCTGAAAATAAAGGCATTCCTTTTACACTGTCTACCGTATCGGTTTGCCCGATCGAAGAAGTATCAACGGCGCTGGCTCGACCAATTTGGTTTCAACTCTACGTGCTTAAAGATCGCGGCTTTATGAAAAATGTGTTGGAGCGCGCCAAAGCCGCGGGGGTAAAAAACCTCGTGTTTACCGTGGATATGCCCGTTCCCGGCGCGCGTTACCGCGATATGCATTCTGGCATGAGCGGCCCTAATGCGGCGATGCGCCGAGTATTTCAAGCGATGAAACACCCAAGCTGGGCGTGGGATGTTGGCTTGCTCGGTAAACCACACGATTTAGGCAATATTTCTGCCTACCGTGGCACGCCGACTAAATTGGAAGACTACATTGGTTGGCTTGGTGAGAATTTTGATCCTTCCATTTCATGGAAAGATTTAGAGTGGATCCGCGACTTTTGGGACGGCCCGATGATCATTAAAGGTATTCTAGATACAGAAGATGCCAAAGACGCGGTGCGATTTGGCGCTGATGGCATTATCGTATCCAACCACGGTGGTCGCCAGCTTGATGGGGTATTGTCAACCGCCAAAGCCTTACCTGCGATTGCTGATGCGGTGAAGGGCGACCTGAAAATTCTGGTCGATTCGGGAATTCGCACTGGGCTTGATGTAGTACGCATGCTGGCACTGGGCGCGGACTGTACGCTGCTGGGTCGCTCGTTTGTTTATGCATTGGCGGCGCAAGGTCAAAGCGGCGTTGAAAATTTGCTCGATTTATATGAAAAAGAGATGCGCGTTGCCATGACCTTAACCGGAGCGAAAACCATTACCGATTTGTCACGAGACTCGTTAGTCAAACTTTAATCTCATGATGACAAACCAACGGTAGCCGCACGTTAACCTATCCACAACCTCAATTTAAAATGGGAAACAATGATGGCCAGCACTCTTTCAGACGCCACCTATCGTCAACTGGAAACGCAACTCGCTACGCGCATCGACCCTGAGCGCATCATCACGCAGCAGGCAAAACGCCTTGCTTATGGCACTGATGCCAGTTTCTATCGCTTGGTGCCGAAAATTGTGCTGCGCTTACAAAGCCTTGATGAGGTCATTTTTGCCATTAAAAGCTGCCGCGAGCTTGGCGTTCACTGCACGTTTCGCGCCGCTGGCACCAGTTTATCTGGTCAGGCAGTTTCTGATTCGGTTTTGATCGCCTTAACCGATGACTGGCGAGGCCATAGCATTCACGATGAGGGCAAAAAAATCACCCTACAACCGGGGGTCATCGGAGCCGATGCCAACAAATACCTTGCCCCTTTTCAACGCAAAATCGGCCCAGATCCAGCCTCAATTAACACCTGCAAAATTGGTGGAATCGCCGCCAATAACGCCAGTGGTATGTGCTGCGGCACCGCGCAAAATTCTTACCGCACTGTCGATAGTATGAAGATCGTCTTCGCAGACGGTTCCGTGCTCGACACCGCAAACCCAGAAAGCATCGCTGCATTCAAAATCGCTAAACCCGAATTGATTGAAGGTATTGCTCAACTTCATGCACAAACGGCGCAAAATCACACACTATCAAAGCTTATTCACCACAAATATCGCCTAAAAAACACCACTGGCTACGCCCTAAATGCTCTCGTTGATTACTCTGATCCGATTGAAATCATTGAACATTTGATGATTGGGTCAGAAGGCACACTCGGTTTTATTGCCGACATCACCTACAACACCGTCATTGAGCACGCGCACAAAGCCTCGGCGCTGCTTGTCTTTGCTGATATTGAGCAGGCTAGCCAAGCGGTTACGACCCTGTCCAAAACCCCAGTTGCGGCAGTGGAAATGATGGATGGACGCGCGATGCGCTCTGTCGCTGACAAAGCTGGCATGCCCGCATTTATTGCGCAATTGGATCTAGAAGCCGCGGCGCTGCTAATTGAGTCTCACGCCAGCGATCACGCGGCCCTTCATTCACAATGCAGCGCCGTGATGGCAGCACTAAGCGACTACCAGATCATCGAATCCGTACCATTCACCTCTGATACCAAAACGGTGGCAACCTTATGGGGCATTCGCAAAGGGATGTTTCCTGCCGTGGGCGCAGTGCGCGAAGTGGGGACAACCGTCATCATTGAAGATGTGGCGTTTCCGGTAGAAAGCCTTGCCAGTGGTGTGCGCGATTTGCAGGCTTTGTTTGATCACTACCACTATCACGAAGCCATCATCTTCGGCCACGCTCTGGAAGGCAACTTGCATTTTGTCTTTACACAAGGCTTTGATAGCCAAAGCGAGATCGACCGCTACGGCGCATTTATGGATGACGTGGCCGAGCTAGTGGCCGTGAAATATCAAGGCTCACTCAAAGCCGAGCACGGCACGGGCCGTAACATGGCACCGTATGTGGAATTGGAATGGGGCAAAGACGGTTACACCTTAATGCAACAAATCAAAACCCTGTTTGACCCACAAGGCTTGCTCAACCCCGGCGTTATAATCAACGATGATCCGCGTTCCCACTTAGCTAACCTAAAGCCAATGCCAGCAGCTGATGCCTTGGTCGATCGCTGCATCGAATGCGGGTTTTGCGAACCTGTTTGTCCGTCTCGCACACTATCACTCTCGCCCCGTCAACGAATCGTCTTGTACCGCGAGCTGCAACGTCGACGCGCACAAGGTGAAACGGTAGAAGCTTCTGAGCTTGAAAAAGTCTTTGAATACCAAGGATTAGACACCTGCGCCGCAACTGGCTTATGCGCTGAGCGCTGCCCTGTTGGCATCAACACTGGTGATTTAGTGAAAAAGCTGCGCACCGCGAAATACCAAAAATTCATCCCCATTGCTACATGGACGGCGGATCACTTTGCCGCCACCACAGCCGTGGCTAAAATCGGCCTCAGTGCCAACCAATTGGCGAGCAAATGGCTGGGCGAGAAGTTAATCGACGGCGCAACCAACGGCTTGCGTAAACTCAGCAAAGGCAAAACGCCTATTTGGTATCCACAACTGCCGCAAGCCAATCATCAGAACTTAGCCATTGCGGTAGAAAACCTGCCGCGCCGTGAGAAAAAAGTCGTCTATCTACCCTCTTGTGCAAGCCGAAATATGGGCCAACAAAACAGCGCGGGCGATCAGCGGCCATTAACCGAAGTGACCTTATCGCTGCTTAACAAAGCAGGATATGAGGTGATCCTACCTAACGAGCTCAACAGCCAATGTTGTGGTATGCCCTATGACAGCAAGGGAATGAATGAGCTTGCGCAGTCAAAAGCGCAGCAGTTAGAAGCCGCGTTATGGCAAGCTAGCCAACAAGGGCGATATCCGGTATTGATGGATACCAGCCCGTGTGCAAAACGCAGTATTGAACAATTTACCAAACCACTGGAGATCTTAGAACCCGTCGGTTTTGTCAATAGGTATCTGTTGGATTCTTTAGCGATCAAAGCCAAAGAAGAGACTGTGATGCTGCATATCACCTGCAGTGCACGCAAAATGGGATTGGAAGCCGACATGCTCAAATTGACCCAAACCTGCGTCAGCACGGTGATTGTGCCAGAGCATATTCAATGCTGCGGCTGGGCGGGCGATAAAGGCTTTACCACGCCAGAACTGAATGCGGCGGCTGTTCATCCGCTCAAAGAGCAAGTCCCTGCTCACTGCGAACGCGGATTCAGTAATAGCCGTACCTGTGAAATTGGCCTATCACACCACAGCGGTATTCCATATCAATCCATTTTGTATTTGGTTGATGAAGTGTCTAAACCGCTTTGATCTACTCTCAATCTTAAAATAGCTCATTGGATAAAATGGGCTGTTTTTTTGTCTCTTTATCTGGCGTACCTTTACCTCGCATACCAAGAGTTTGTAAATACGCTTTGGGGCTTAAACCAAACTGACTGCGAAAGCGTTGATTAAATCGCTGTTCCGATTGGTAGCCGCAACACTGTGCCAATATCGCTATATTTCGTTGGCCATTTTGCATTAAGTTCAGCGCGTGATTCACACGCACTTCAGCCAAAACCTCACGATAACGGGTGCCATGTTGCTTTAAGCGTCGAATTAAGGTCGCGCGGCTCATAGCAAAGTACGTTGCTACCCGCTCAAGTGGATGTTCTTCTTCTGGTGACTGGGCGAGGTAGTTTCTCAGCTTCTGCTCAAAGGGTAGAGAATTACTCTCAAAGAGCCAATGCAGTGCACCTTGCTCAGCCAATTGTTGGTATAACACCATCAGTAGATAGGCTTGGGTTTCTTGGCTGATTAACGAAAGATCGAACGAGGCGAGCGCATTGAGCGAACTTTTCAGTGAAGGGCTGGTTGAAATCACAGGCCACATAACTGGGCGATCATGACTTGCGCTTAACGCAAGCATCGCCTCGGTCGGGCGGTAGGTGAAACTGAACAGCCTTGAAGAGAAGTAACCGTGTTCTGGTAAATTTTCGAAACTGAGCGAAGCTGAGGCCTCACACAATAATAACGAAGTGCTCGATAGATTAGTGGCCTCTTCTTTATGAAACAGTTTTTTACTGCCAGATTGGATCTGAATCAAGCTTGGAGAGTGAATCCTCACATTTCTCAGCCTTTGTTGCTGAGCGGCTCGAAAGGTGGTGACTTGGTATTGGTGATTCATCACTCCCCCATGAATTAGCGTGTATAGGTTGCAGTCAGCGTCGCTTTTTCTAACGCCAAACTATTGAGGGTAAAACCAACCACCGCAGGTGATACATCGGCCGCCAAATTAAGTTTTTCCGTCGGGAGAGCCCATACCGTAAACTGGTAACGGTGCATTCCGTGCCCTTCTGGCGGACAAGCACCACCAAAACCAACGCTGCCATAATCGATACGTGTTTCTATTGCACCGAGCTTTTTGACTTCAACCCCACGTGCTAGCTCACTCACTGTCGCTGGAATATCCAGCGCAATCCAATGCCAAAAGCCACTTCCTGTCGGAGCATCTGGATCAAAAACCGTAATAGCAAAGCTTTTGGTTCCTTGAGGTGCATCGGTCCAAATTAAGTGCGGCGAAAGATTCTCCCCAGCACAACCCCAGCCTGAAAATTCAAAGGTTTTTGCCATCGGGTGGCCTTCTTGGATATCACGGCTACTGAGTTGCAGAGCGTTTGCCATCCCTGTAAATAATAAGCTGGTGGTTAACGTCGTGGTGACGATGGCCGAGCTAAAAATCGTCGAGTTCATTGTTTTCTCCTATGAATAAGTTCATGAACAAGTCTAGCAGCATCACCCATGCAACATCCGACAGAACGTATCATTTTAACGCTTTAAAGATTGAAAAGTGATACTTTTTGTTTGCCCCATTCCTCTACCATTATCGAGATACTACTGGAGAGGACTGCTATTGACAATATTACGCACAATTAAGTTTACACACATATCGAGACTATTTTTGAGCCAATACTCTCATAGGCTCATATGCTTTATGAGGCATTTATTGCCACATAGAGGAGATCAAAATGCAATTATCAATACGTCTACTTGGCTTAATAGCAGCAGTGGTGTTGAGTTCTACTCAAGCGACTGCTTCAATAGAAAAAGAATCACTCCCCACCATTGCGGATAAAGTAATCCATCCGCATTCTTTAACAACCCATCAATCTCTAACCACTCACTATCCAATCCATTCGCCGGGAGCCAGCTTTATTAAGGTCCACTTTGATAAGTTTCAACTCAGCAAAGGGGGAAGCGTCACACTACGCTCTCCACACAGCAATGAAAGTATCACCTACAACAGTTCAGAGAACGGGCCTTTATTTGCCCGCTCAATTAATGGGGATAGCGTTATCGTGGAGTGGAAAACCGGCGAACACCCTGACCAAGCACAGATCTCAATTGACTATTTTATGGCAGGGAATGAAAGTGCCACGTTATCACAACCGAACCTAGCCGCTGATAACTCTGGGTTGTTTTCAACCTGTGGCATCAATGAAAGAAAAGATGTTGCTTGTTGGAGCGACTCACACCCTGAAAAAGTGGCGTGGAGTAGCGCCGTAGCAAGGCTACTGATTGATGGCCGTAGCTTATGCACGGCTTGGCGTGTCGGGCCCAATAATCACATGATCACCAATAACCACTGTGTATCAACAGCCTCTGAACTAAAAAATACTGAAGTATGGTTTAATTACCAACGCACGACTTGCGGCGGTAGCTTGGATACCACAGTAAAAGTCATGGGCGATCAGTTATTAAGCACCGATTATACCTTGGACTACACATTATTCACGGTGGCTAATTTCGAGCAGCTAGGACAATTTAGTTACTTAGGCTTAGACAATTCAGAGCCCAGCTACGGCACGGGTATTTATATTCCACAACACGGCGCTGGTAACCCCAAAGAGTTGGCGATAGAAAGCGATCAAAATGGCTCTGGCATGTGCCAAATTGATATAGCCTCTACCAATGGTCGCGGTGCCAATACCGACACAGGGTATTTTTGTGACACTATTGGCGGCTCTTCTGGTTCACCTGTATTGGCCTCTGAGAGCCATAAAGTCATTGCACTACACCACTTTGGGGGATGTGAAAACCAAGGGGTCAAAATCAGCAAAATCTGGCCTCAAGTTGCACCATTTTTTGATAACCAGTTGCCCGTAGGGAAAAAAGGAGGCACTCCACCTCCGCAAGATGGCGTCATCCAACGTGGGCAAAGCATTACTGGCATCACCTTGAGCAAAGGCCAACAAAAACGATTCATTTTACCTGCATCAGAACGCCAAGCAGCGGTAAAAATTTCGATAACCTCTGGGCAAGGCGATGCCGATCTCTATACCCTTTCAGGCAATCCACCGACCAAAAGAGTCTTTGATTGTCGGCCTTACCAATCAGGAAGTAATGAGCAATGCTTAGCCGAGCAAAATTCTGAGGATCTGCATATCATGATCGATGCATACTCGAATTTTTCTGATGTAACATTACAGGTAGAATAAAACAGAAAATTAGCTGACCAACCACTTGCAAGTCGCAAGTGGTTGGTCATAGTTTAAAACTCTTGGTTCATTTTTAGCAGGCTGTTGAGTAATACTGTTTCTTCGTTTACATCCAAGTGCCTCGTCAGATCTTTCACTAACTCCACATGCAACTGATTATGCTGGCGATGAATTTTCTGACCTTCCGCGGTTAAAGTCACGACAATCGATCTTCTGTCATCTGGGTGCGCGCCGCGTTCAATCAACTTAGCATTCACTAACTTCTCTATTTGAACGGTGAGCGTACCAGTTGTGATACCGAGCTTTTGCGCTAACTCTTTCATTCTCAGCGCGCCATGAATACCTAACACCTCGATGGTGTGGATCTGCGCCAGAGAGTAGCCGGTGTCTCGCACCACAGATTGCTCCCATGAGGACATCTTGTCGTAAAATTCCGTTAATTGTTGATTCAGTTTTTCGATATTACTCATCATGCCATCGGGTGAACTTCAAGGGTAAGGTGGTGGATTTTATCAAACTTCGCCAGTATTTGTTTATATTCTGCCACGGTTTTATCAACATGAGATTCTAAGATAATCGCAGCTGAGTAGTGATGACCACTGATTTTCCAAATATGGAGATCTTTAATCACCGCAAATGCGGCTAGCTCTTCTTCAATTAAACGTCGATAGGGTTGCTCGATGCTTTCATCTAATAAAATGGGGCTAGTCTGCTTGATAAGAGCTATTGTCCACTTAGCAATCACGGCAGCGCCGACGATGCCTACAACAGAATCTAACCAGTTCCAGCCATAATATTTTCCAAACAAGAGCGCCACAATCGCCAGAAGAGAAGTCAAGGCATCGGCAAGAACATGCAAATAGGCAGCTCGTAAATTGTGATCGTGATGGTCATGGTCATGGTCATGGTCATGGTCATGGTCATGGTCACTATGATGGTGGTGATGGTTATCATGCAACAATAGCATGCTCACTAAGTTCACCAGCAAGCCAAGGATGGCGACAATAATCGCTTCATTAAATTGAATCGCTTCGGGATTGAATAAACGATGAACCGATTCCACCACCATCAGCAACGCCACAATACCTAATGCAATCGCACTGGTGTAGCCTCCCAACACACTCACTTTACCTGTACCAAATGAGAACTTCTCACTGTGTGCATGCTTTCTAGCATAACGGTAAGCAAACAGCGTAATGCAGAAAGCAGCCGCATGAGTACCCATATGCCAACCATCGGCAAGTAAAGCCATCGAACCGAAAATAGTACCAGAAATGATCTCCGCTACCATGGTGACAAGCGTGAGCAAAAGAACGTAAAACGTGCGTTTCTCATTTTGGTCTGCGCTAGCGATAAAGTTATGACGATGCTCGGTAGTAAACTGCAAAATCCCACTCACTTAGTTTGATGATCAAAATATTTGATTTAAATTTAGTTTGATTATCAAACATTGT
This sequence comes from Vibrio sp. B1-2, assembly GCF_963888445.1. Taxonomy (NCBI): domain Bacteria; kingdom Pseudomonadati; phylum Pseudomonadota; class Gammaproteobacteria; order Vibrionales; family Vibrionaceae; genus Vibrio; species Vibrio sp. B1-2. The sequence goes on along the minus strand of NZ_CAWPJH010000003.1, from coordinate 16,048 downwards.
CAACAAACTCTGTCTATTAGTACCGAAACCATTGGGGGAAATAGGCTAAGTGGAAAGTAGAGGTAGGAAGGGAGAACGAGAGCCCTCCTCCGTTGAGAAGGAGAGCTGGAAGGAATTACCACATCAAATCATCAGGGACTACGAAATCCGCGTACGGATCATCTTCAGCAGGTAGAGATTCATCGGCAGTTTTATTTTCGATAATGCTCTCTTCATCACGCATGAAGATTTTATCCGCTACCACACCCGGGATGACAGCATAGCCATCTTCATAACGCGCGATAGCCAGGATTCCTTTACTCAGTTGATCACGAACCAGTGAATCGACATAAAGTGACTTCACCAACTTACCATCAACAAAGTTGTATTTGATTTCACCGTGTTTTAGATCCAGCTTATTCATCTCAATCAGTTGTTTTACTTGAGCACGAATTTCTTTGCTCAACAACTGCTCTTTTTGCTGTTTATTTAGTGCCTTGTCGCGCTCTTGTTGCTCGACTTTATTCGCTTCTACTGCCGCTTTCACTTCACGTGCTTGCACGCGCGATTTTTTAGAGCTCTTTTTCGCTTTGCTGAGTTTTTTGGCGTTAACTAAACCCGCTTTTAGCATTTGCTCTTGTAGAGATAAGGTTGCCATGATCAATCCAAGTCAGTTATTTGCTGGTGAGTTTAACGGTTCATGGCGAGTGAATAAAGAGCGCTGTAGTTATCTTATTCATCCTAACGAGCAAAAAATGCTTTTCTAAACTCATAACGCTGCTTTGCCGCATAGAGCACCCACTCTTCTGTCGAAAGGGTGGCATAGGCTGTCTTTCTCTGGCTTGAGAGCGTTTTTTCTAACTGCGCTAACGCTTGCTGGTAGTCAATGACTTGAGCAGCCTGCGCTTGTTGCTCGATTTGGCGATGGGCCACCTCACTGCGCTCATGTTCATTTAAGTAAAGTTCGGCTAAACCTTGTTGTACTTCTAAGCGCTGTTCTAACGATAAATGTTGAGGGATCAGCCGAATCGCTTGTTCATAGCGTGCATTACCTGTGTTTAATGAAAAGGTATCCCATTGATATTGATGCTGTGTAAGCCGCTGTTCAATGCTCTGCAACGCCTCTTCTACGGAAGCAATGCCTTCGTAGTCATTGGGTTGCTGTACAAAATCATCATAAGCGTACTGATCAGCAAACAAGATATCCGCTTGTCGCCCCCATACTTGTTGATCAATCGATTTTACATAAGCCATTTTGTCACCTAATTCCGTATCCTGACTGATGAGTTCCATTCCAAGCAACGCGTCACGTTCCGCCTGTTTTTGCCAATAGAGTGCAACCAGCTCATAGCGTTCATGGGGCAACTGCGTTTGTAATTGTTGTAGCCGCGCAGCGCACACATTTTGCTGACGACACTGTTGCCAAAACTGCTCTATTCTCTCTCTCAGCGCTTTGCCTATTTCTGTTTGCAGCGTTTCACCAACGAGTGTCCACTCTTCATGGGTTTGATGATCGCGATTAGCCAGCAAAGCAACGCTACTTTGCTCTGGCAAACGCACCGTGCCCGGCAATGCAACCTCAATTCTATTGGGGGGTGTTTGGATAGTGGGAAACTCATCCCTCTTCACCCACCAATAACTTGCGCTGCCGACTAAGGCAACGCAGATCAATAACCTAACCCAACGCATCTAGCGGATCTCAGCTTTAACCGGAAAGTGATCCGATAAATTGTAATGCTGCCATAAACGCTCGTCCGTGGTTCTTGGCACCAGCACAGTATTGCGGTTTTGTTGTTCGCTTGGTTGTGCAAACTCTTGACTTACCACCACATAATCGAGGTACTCCACGTTTTCACCACCGGATAAGGCTTCTCCTGCAAAATCATTGATACGCGGATCAAACGTTGATTCGGTATAGCCTGCGTAGCTAGGTTCGGTTGACGCAAGATTCGCGAGCATGTTTTGATAGTCATCGGCAAATTTACGTTTATTCACGTTAAAATCACCGCCATAAATCACCGTTTCTGTGCTGGGAATAGAGAACGATTGCGCAAAACTGCGCATCTGTCTGAACTGACGTTGGCGATAATCGCGAGCGGTATCGGTATCAAACGAGGCAGTATGCGTTGCAAACAGATGATAAGCCTGACCATTTTTGATGATTTCAGCATAATTCACCCCTTTATCAGCAAAACAGTCAGTTCCCGAGCAATCAGGGAAAACATATTGTCCTTGGTTAACAATTGGGTAGCGGCTGACGATCATCACTCCGCCGTCATGGATATTCACCCCAGACTTATCGAGCATTTTCGTTTGGTACGGATACTCTTTTGCCAGCTCTCGAAGAAAGGCATCACGCCCCGCAGCAAACACTTCTTGCAGCATTACGGCATCATATCCTTTGATATGTTGAGGGATGATAGCAAAACGCTCGGCAATATTTGAAGCAATCACAGGTAACGCCCAAACGTTATAGGTCATCACTTTTAAGGTCTCAGCATCGGGTGTTTCTTCTGTATTCGTTGGCGTAATGGTGTAATAAATGTCGTCGTAACGAGTGGTGCTGACGGATTTAAACGCAAGCTCGGTTGGACGTTCAATCAACTGCGTTGAGTAATAACGGTGAACCGCACGATCATTTTGCCACTGAAGAGGAATATCTCGTGCTTGTACCCCATGCTCAATACTTGAGTTATACCAATGACCTTCCATCTTCTGCTGTAAAGAGAAAACCTGCCCTTGCGGCAAAGTCACCATAGTTTCAAATTGGTACGTTTTGCCAGATTTCACCCCTTGCCAGCGGTTAAAGCTGAGCACCATTTTGGTTTCCCACGGGCCTAACGTTTCACTGTGTTGCTGCCATTCACTGCCTTGTTGCAACTGATCAGATCCGGTCTGTTTCACAGTAATAGACATCGGCAGCGCAGAGTTATTGGTTAAATAAATATCGGTGTCCGCCAATACCGCATGAGCAGCAAGAGACAACCCAAATAGCATGACTTTATTAATAATCTTCACGTTTTCATCCTTTAACTGTGAAAAAATAAATTAAGCCATCCCCCTATGAAATATTGATGTAAGAAATACGACAGTTTGAGTACTCCAAGAAAGGTCACGAAAAATATAAAAACTATTGAACGATTTATCGATATTTTTTCTTTCAAGGCAAATTTTAGCGTTATACTGCCCGCCCCAAATTGTGAGAGGATTTTTTGTGGAACGTGAAATGTCAGTGATCATTGGTTTGTGTAACCCTAAAAGCCCAACCAACGTAGGTGGTGTGATGCGCGCAGCAGGTTGCTACCAAGCGTGCGCGGTTCGCTACAGTGGTGAGCGTTATGATCGCGCAGTGAAATTTCAAACCGACACAAAAAACATTCAAAGTAAAATCCCGCTCACCGCGATGGTAGAGATCACGCAGGACTTGCCAAGTGAGATGAAAATCGTCTGTGTTGAACTGGCAGAAGGGGCTACACCACTGCCCGAGTTTATTCACCCGGAAAAAGCGCTGTATGTGTTTGGCCCTGAAGATGGTTCTATTCCACAAGAGATAGTCAACCAAGCCAGCGAGGTTGTATACATCCCAACAATTGGTTGCATGAATTTGGCCGCGAGCGTCAATGTGCTGCTGTATGATCGCTTAGCAAAATCCAAGCTCGATATTGATCACAGCCAACGTATTCTGAGCAGCCGAGATGTGAAAAATCGTTTGAAGTTTAAACGTGCTGATCAACCTGCCACTTAAGGCTGCAATCGAAGCAAATGAAACAAGCGAACGTTCTTCACTCAATAGAGCCTAACGCTCACTTATTTCATTGGCAGTCATAACGGCTAACTCTCGCTAGCGAATATCCAACTGTTTAAGAACCGATGGATAACCCCACCCATCTTCACCAACTTTAACTTCGTCTCCCGTTAAATAGTGATAAAGAGTGGGCGCAAGTGAGCCATTTTCGACTGAACCGAGCGGCGTGGCTTGATTGCCAATTGGACTCCCCCAAAAACCGATAAAAGCATCTTTTTCTAGATAGCTTTCACCCGCATGACGCCCCGGAACTTTAGTATTAAAGCCAACGCCCTCTTTAGGAAAGAGGTTAATGGTGCCCGCACGGTCGTCTTCATAAATAGCAGCGAGCTGATTAACCGAATCTGGACGGGGCGTAAAACGTGTTAACTCTCGCCACTGCGCACTTGAGCACCACGTCTCAGCTTGATTCGCTTTAGCGTGATAAACGCAACGTTCGACGAGTTGTGCATAATGTTCTAGCTCGTCAGATGAAGCAGGCGACAAATAAGCATTTAGCTGCTGAACGCCAAGCAACAATGGCTGTTCTGATTTAGCAAAATAGCGCAGTTTATCACCCTTTTTTTCAATCCACTCATCCACTCGTTTACCTTGCCGCTCACCAACCAACCGTACAGAACAGTCCGTTAAATCACATGGTTTTTCTCTCACAACTAAATAATCTAGGCTTTCAGCAAGTCGCGCTACGGTTTCATCGATCACATCAACCTGCTGCCCTGGCTTAGAATGGATCGGTTGCCAACGGATCAACTCTTGATAAACCGGTTGAACTTCCCATCCAGCTTCTGCATTAAAGAAATCCATCATAAAATTTCCACCCGCAGTGGAAGCGACGACCACATCAATCCCTTTGTTTGACGGCGCGTTAATCGCATTCGTCATTTTTGGCCCTTCTCCCTCATCCGATGAGATTTTTTTCACCTTGAGTTTTATTCCCAGTTGTGAAGCTAGCGGCTCAAAGATCTGTTTTTCTGGGTTGAGGGAGAAATAAACAGGAGCTAAACCATGATCGCCAGCCATGCCCCATAACGTGCGGTCATATACTCCCGCGTCTTGATAGGTTGCTTCTATTTGCGCTAGCCAGTAATCGAGGCGGTTTAGTTCCCCAGTTGGCATGATGACTTCATCGCTGAATGGGCCGCTAAAATGAGCAAAATGATCCGGCCATGGATTATAAATCAGCGCATAGTCGGGCATTCCTTTCAGTTCTTTTTGTGCAAGTTGTTTCAACTGGTGAGCAAGCACTTGATGGCGAGTCCAGCGAGTATAAAAATCCCACTTGCTTATCTGCTGATAGCGCGTGACCTCTTCAACTAATGTCGCTCGCAACTGTTGAAGTTCACGTTCGACAATCGCGCGCTCTTTCAGCTCACGCACACACCGCTTTTCACCAAAATCACGTAGTGCCTCACCCGCCCCTAAATTCACTAAACCATCATAAGTGGTGTGAGCATTCCAATCGTATTGCGCATTACAGTTGAGGGTGTTGAGGTAAGCGAGGCGATCAAACATCGTTTGTACTTGGTTTTTAACCAGTAAGCGATCAAGCTGCAGTGCATCATTACCAAAAAAGTAATAAGCTCGGTCGGTTGGGCGATCAACAAAGTGGAAATTGGGTATGCCAGTACCACCTTGGCCGGACACCTTAGCTCCTGTTTTTATGATCGGTAAATTACGCACACTGATCGTTGGTGTTGATGAAATGCCCACTTGAGTAATAGAAGCGCGATGATCACGATACAAGCGTTTAAAAAACGGCAAGTAATGTGGATCGTGATAAGGCTGCTCAGCCAATATCCGCATGAAACGTACTTGCTGCTGATGTTCGGGTTGAACCACCTCCATTGAAGAAGGCTTAGTGCTCAATCGATTGTTGTGATCTTGGTGAGCTTTGCGGATAAATGGCTTACTTGAGTCAACCAAACCTTCGATCAGCCCTTGTTGCAAACCATCCACGGTGATCTGCACTGCCATACGACGTTGTTGCTGAGAGCGGAGAAACGCAATCAATGCTTGAGGATCATCATCAAATGCTTTTTGTAACCAGGAATTTAGTGCTTGTTCACGCTCTTGCTGATAGACAAATTGGCGGTAGCCTTTTAATACGTTCATACGCACAAAATCAATCAAAGTAACCGTGATTGCCTCTGCTTTGTTGTTCACACGTGCTGTATTTTCTGGCTTTGCATCTTCTAATACCCCAAAAAGGGCTTGCTTCATCTCTCCTTCATCCATCCCATTAGCAGCCTGACTAATAATTTGGATCACTATCGGTTGGATTTTATTAATCAGTAATCGATCGGGTTCACTTGACGTCAGATATTGATAGTGATCCGGCAATCTCTCAAGCTGTTGCCACTCACCAATTTCAACCAAGGCATCATACACAGTCACCATGGCCGCAATAAATTGGGCATCCACTTTAATCCCTTCATGATGCCCTTGATCTTTAATATTTTCTTTTTGTTCACTCACCACCTCTTCCCCATAATGGTAGAGGCTATGCTCGAATCCCTTTAAAACCTTTGCGTCATAAACAGTACTTAAATACTGTTTAAATACATCATCATTTTCTAACCCCGTATAACGATCATAATATTGATATAAAAAATAGCCCAGCGGGATGGCGTAAGTTGGGTTAGAAATTTGTGCAATAACGCGAGCTTTTGTTTTTGCATCTAAAGGCAACATAAGGATATAGCTATCGAGTGTTACCCCGGCGATGGTAAATAAGGTCGAATCACGGGCAAAGCGCGTTGAATAGCTTAAAGACGACGCCATTTGATTTTTCAATATTTGCGCCGAATTGAACAGCCCGCCAACCACAGGCGCATCACTGATAGCAGCGAAAGAGGTTGATGAAAGTAAAGAAGTTAAGAGTAACGCGATGGGTTTTAGCCGCCCAAAAGAATAAAATATCATACTGTTTTCCCTACAGTTATTGCATGCGCACATTGTGGCAAGCTTACTCGTAAGGTCAAGCCGTAAGTCATATTTACGTTATAACTCGGCCATATATCCATATTAAAAGTAATGATACCAATTGACTATTCGATAATGACGAGTTTCATTGCCTTTTTACCGATTCGATTCTATAAATAATGCAAATAAAAATAAATAAAACTCTCATCACACGATAGAGAAACTTGGCTTAATTCGTTTTTTACTTATTTAATTCGGGGGCCGTCTCATGCGCACCAATCAACCTGTTACACAAAAAGAAGTCAAGTTTCCACCTAGCTATAACTTATTATCGGTCACTAAACCAAGCAGCCATATCACTTATGCCAGTAAAGAGTTTTGTGACGTGGCGGGCTACTCATTAGAAGAGCTTATCAACCAGCCTCATAACCTAGTTCGTCACCCAGACATGCCAGCAGAAGCGTTTAAAGATATGTGGGAGCATTTAAAACGCGGCCAATCTTGGATGGGTATCGTCAAAAATAGATGTAAAAATGGCGATCATTATTGGGTTGATGCGTTTGCTTCTCCGATAGTCGAAAATGGTAAAACGGTTGAATTTCAGTCGGTACGTTTGTGTCCAAGTCGAGAACACATCACTAACGCAGAAAAAATCTACGCGCAGCTCAAAGCGGGAAAAACACCTAGGCGACTCAAGCTACCTCGAACTCGTTTATGGCAGCGCTTAGCCCTAACTTTATTACCCATCGCGGGTGTCAGCTTTGTTGCAGATACTTTCCTTCCCGGCGTAGGTTTAGTATTGATGCTATTACTGTCAGTAGTTACTGGCTATAGTTTAACTCGTCGCTTAGAATCGCTCAGTGCCGAAGCACGCAAGGTATTTGATAACCCACTAATGGAATTGGTGTATAACGGCCATATTGATGACATTTCTGAAATCAAACTTGCGTTAAAAATGCGCCAATCCGAACTCAATGCTGTGGTGGGACGCATTCAAGATTCAAACCAACAAATTGGTGAGGCTGCTAATTCATCTTCAAAAAACTGCAAAACAACTGCGACCAATTTAGAAGGTCAAACACGAGAAACAGAACAAGTTGCCGCCGCGATCAATGAAATGCACTCTACCGCGAATGAAATTGCACAAAATGCGCAAAGTGCATCAGACGCAACAGAGAAAGCAAAATTGGCCGCCGAAGAAGGTATGGATTCGGTAAAAGATACATTGAATGCAATGCAACAGCTCGCAACCCAACTAGACAGCGCCTCATCGGTTGTCACACAGTTGGCAGACCACGGAAAAACCATTGGCCAAGTGTTAATTGTGATCCAATCTGTCGCTGAGCAAACCAACCTGCTGGCACTTAACGCCGCTATTGAAGCTGCTCGGGCTGGCGAGCAAGGCCGTGGATTTGCGGTCGTCGCCGACGAAGTTCGCACCTTGGCACAACGCAGCCATGAGTCCACTAAAGAGATCCAAAATGTCATTGCACTGATTCAAACCAGCACCCACCAAGCTGTCAATGCGATGCATGAAGGCGCACAATTATCTAAATTATGTGTTAATAGTGCTAATGTCTCTGGCGATAAACTCAATATGCTACTTACACAAGTGATTGATATTACGGATAGAAATGAACAAATTGCCACCGCCGTAGAAGAGATGGCACGCGTGACTGAAGATATGAACTCAAGCGTTCAATCGATCAGTGATGTCTGTGTTGCGACCAATATTTTGGCCAGTGATACACGAGATGAATGTGAGGATTTAGTGGTAAACCTTAGCTCTCAAGGCACATTAGTTCGCCAATTCCGACGGTTATAATTTTATGTCTGACTAGCCCTCTAACGAGGGCTAGTCAGTTTAAAAAATAAAAGCAGTGTTTATAAATTATTACCGCTTCTATTTTGTAGGGATAGCTAATCTATTGGGAATACAATTGGGGCATCATGCACTGCCGTACTCACATTTTTTTCCATAGATTTATTTTGAATTTTTTTCACTGTATCAACTATCCAATTAAATACTCCAGGTCTGGTAAAACCAGCATAGAATGTCGCCTGATTATGCACCTGAGAATGGGAATTAACTCCCGTACCGGCAACACCATATACCTTTCCTTGGTAAATTAAAGGACCACCGCTATCCCCCCTAAAAGTAGAATATTTCGTTAATACAGTACCAAATTCATTGACATCAAATCTAGAATCTGAATAATCTAATGGTGGGTTTTCAATAGTAATAGAATAACGGTTAGGCTTATATACCCCATGTTCTTGTCTATATTCATAACTCGTTTCAGCCCAATCACAACTTTCTTGATCTATTTGAGAATATTCCTGAGTAAAAAAGTTGTTTGAAAAATATTTAGAACTATTGCATTGAGCCATATCCACTTCACGCTCATAATCTGGAGAATTTTCCTTTGCAGCGACAATAGCAGGAATTGGCATACGCTTTAGACTTGAGGTTGAATAACCGATGGGGAAAACTTCTGCACCGAGAGGAATTGACTGATTTGCGACAGGTAAAAACGTAACCCCCTCTGGCATGCTTTCAAGTTCTACGATAGCTATATCATCAAATTCATCTCGGCCTATTCCATTACTAGGTTCGAATATGTGATCAGCTGTATAGGCTTCTACTATTTTAACTTTAATACCTGGGTTCGGTATACGGCCATTCTCATCAACCTCTTGAGATCCTGAATGTAAAAGATACGCATGATTCCCTTTTTGAGCGCCGAGTCCGACACAATGGTGTGCGGTGAGTACTGTTTTTGGCGCAATCAACGTACCAGAGCAATGCGCATATTTAAAATAAACCATGTATGGCGCATCACTTGGTAAGACATCATTACCTTCAACAGCACTAGCAGGCAATGAATAGCTTCCTCCCACCAAGGTCAAGCCAATTAATATTGGTTTTGTATATTTTTTATTTTCCATTTAAATTTCCTCTTAATTTTATGATCTTTTAAAGTAAACGACAAAAATCAATTCTTCAGTGCTTACATAGCTTTTCACTAAAAAAACTCACGCAACCTATCGATATTCATAAGATGGTTACGCTATATAAACTCATTATTTTACGGTACGACAGTAATTAAACCACCGTACATTAGCTTTTACGAATTAAAGATAGTAAAAACAATCTTAACTATGTTATGCTAATATTTATTATATCCGATAAAAAATAGATGAATAAAATCAATATTAACAATGCACAAATGATATAGCCTATATATCATTTGTGCATATAGTCAGACCACAATTATTACATGTGTTCATTTTCCAATTAAATCATTCGTACGGTATTTCTCTACGAGTTATTTAATTGGAAAATCGAGCCACTTTGAAAAACACTCTTTCACACTAATTAATAATTCACTTTCCGTGATATTGATTCATTAAATTACTCTTACTTATGATAATTCACTAGACTTGATTCTTGTTAGGAATTAATAAACATATCAGCAAAATTTAATAATAAATAACAGTCAACAAAGGATTGAGATATGAAGTTGCCCAAACTGCTGCTCGTAAGTGCATTTTTTACTACATCCACTACTGCCTTTGAGATTTGCCGAATCGGGGATGAAATCAACATCCTCGATAACGACTCCATGAGGGCATTACGCAAAGATAATTATTCCTTATTTAGTGACGACATTACAGTTGACACACTTTTTTCTTCCACACCAGAACACTTCACTGAATTAAAACCTTCAATTATTGAAGCTAATGAGCTGTATTCAAAATCTTCTTCCTTACTGGATCTAGGCCCTAGCTCAATACTTACCATAGAAGCAGACGCAGCAAAGAGACTGCTGCAAACACTAGGTAGAACAAGCTCAAAATTCGCCACCGGCGCTCTTGAAGTGCTTGGCCCTATTGGAGATGCTGCGGCGGTAGGGTTTTGGGCAAAAGAGATAGGTAATACATTTAAAGATGAATCCCAAACTTCTTATGATCGATTTGCAACGGTTATGGGGCTAGTGGATTGGTTTGGTGTACTCAAACTACCCGAAAGAGAAATAGACCGAGTGATATTAAGTCACCGCTGGGATGCCATTTCAAGTGGTCAACATTACAGTTTCAACATACACGACGATATTGCCACCCAACAAGATTTAAGAAACAAGAAACATTGGGCAGAGCTCGCCAGTAAACAAGCGGATTTAGTCACTGAAATAGTCGGTGCGTACGCAAAAGATATCACTCTTAAATATCAATACCATTATCAGGAAATGGTTTACGCACAAGCTAAATTGTCTAACGAGCTTATTAGCGCACTCGATCAAGAGTTACATAAGTATGTTTATACGCTTCTTTCGTTTGACCATAATGGCTCGCGCTTGTTTCCTAGCGACTTAACTAGCGCTTGTGATGCAGAAACCCGAGTGATTGCATCTCTTTATACCAATTCAAACTCCAATAGCTCTTCAAGCACTCCATCGACCTCAGAAGCTAATGGAGCACTTACTAACTTACAACTCTGCCAGCAAAGTGTATTAAGCGGTGTTGTGCAGCGTCTAGATGAGTTACGTACTGGGCATATTGATCAACAGGCGTTTACGCAGGCCTTTAAAACCGTTTTGTCGACCAAGAAGCAGATAGCAAATACAGCAAGCGAACATCTTGAGCACATCAGTTCAGCACTTAAGAAGCAGATAATAATCGATGGCCGACAAGCCGTTGATCGTTTGTTTGATTCTGGTGCTCTAGAAAAATCAACTCAATTTTTTAAAGATCAAGCTAGCCGATATGCGATCGATGAAATGGCGCGTAGTGTTCTTTACCGTCCAGCAACGGCTGATGAGCTCAAAACAAAAACCCTCGTCTTGAATGAAGGCTATAGAAAATGCACCTCATTTGGAGTGTTGGCAGGTGATCCTAACTTCCAAGGATGTAGAAAATACGAATGGATACCGGCTGAAACACGAAAATTTGAACCAGCAAAAGACGCAGTTATCAGCCAAATCACTTCTCAGCCACGCCAAAATTTTCATACAAAGTTCGACGCAGCCATCTTGAATTTGATCAGCATAGGCTGGGATGCGAATCAAGAAGAACAATGGTTTGAACAACAAATCACTCACTATTCGCAGCAGCAGGCCGCCAAAAATAATGCAAAAAAAGACAGAGCTTTAGTGCACAAATGGTTGTTCGGTTCCGATGCGCAGATAAAAGATGAGTGTCCACATAATTGTGAAGGATGGAATGCCGGATACTTAGAGAGGCAAAACATCTCTCAACACTCCTCTTTATCCGACATTAGTCGGTGGTTTGCGGATTATTCAAGCTCTGTATCAAGATACAGGGAAATCAAACTTGCTGAGCTTATTCCTCAAGCCCTAGAAAGCGAGTGGCAAGCGATTCAACTGACTCAGTTTTTGAGCTATGCGCACCCTGGCAGCTTTGACTTAGAAAAGCATGCCCCTTTAATGGCTTCAGCCTTAAAAAACTCAACTTTGGATTTGGCTTCTCTTTCCGGAAACTCGCTTCAAATAGCCAAAGAGATCCTAAAAAGAGAGATGATTGAAGCAATAAATCAATCAAAACAAAAAGGCACAGACTGGCTTATCTCTCAGATAGGGGACTTCCATCGATATGCAGCCATCGTCCACCAGCAGCACACCTCTACCGGACATGCCAACGACATGCCAAATGATGTTCTCTTTACTGAAGAGCTTCCTGGCAATGTTCTTCGTTATACAATCTCTCACCTCCCCCCATACAATTATGACCAAAAGTTAGACTCTTCACTGCGAGCGCTCTTTGATCCTCAATCCGTTCTCAGTGAAAGATTTTCTGCTCTGGCTAATGCGTCAAATCAACTTAACAACCAACCAGGACGTGAGTGCTACATCAATTTTACTCCTGTCAAAAAAGCACTATTAGATATAAATAGCGACAGTTTACTTGAGTGGATTGCTCCTATACATGAATTAATGTCATCACTCACAAGTCAGCAATTGGAAGTACAAGCATCCATTGAATGGGCTGTGAAACAGCAAAGTGACCGTAAAGTGGCTTGTGATCTCAGTCCTAACAACCCTAAGTATTTGTAGGAATAAAACAATGAAACCAATACACAGTATGAATAAGAAGTTTTTGACAACACGAGTCCTGCTTACCTTCAGCTTAATCCTTTCTTCAACGCAATCATGGGCAGATGTAGGGGCTTTAAAAAATGACATATTGTCTCGTATACACAGGGGGGATAAACCCGTTATCCTCATGATTGACATGCAAGAAACGACATCAAAGTTGCCTTGGTTACCAGCACAAGCACCAGGCAATAAAAAAATTTGGAAAAACCAAATAGAAATGTTGAAGTTTGCCAACGAAAACAAGCTTCACGTCTTTGATATCAACTACATTGACCGTTTTTCATTACGAGATAACTATGGTGGAGACAGAAGCCGTTATCTTGAACACAACCCGACCTTTAAAAAGCTCAAATCTGAAATGTATAAGTTTGGACCTGAACGATACCATTATGTAGTGAAAGAAACGGTTGAAATTGATACCAGCTCTCAAAGTAAAATCATTCAATTTATTAACCAAAACCAAATTGATAGTGCAGTCATCATGGGGTTTAACAGTGATTGTTGTGTGCGACATACTGCTTACGTTCTCTCAAAAGAGCAGCGTATTAACGTTTTGGTTAGCGAAGACATTGTTACTAATAAAGCGAATAAGCCTGGTATTTCTAGCACGTGGACTGAGCTGGGTCTTGATACAGATCCAAACGTTCATATTTTCAGAAAGCAGAAACAGCCTTTTGATTTCAATGCAGCCTGCTATAGTGGTGCTTAAGTTTTTAACTTGGCTTTGTTTAAAGTAAGTAAGGAGTAGCAATATGGTGGAGTATCGCTATATTTTGCCCTACTCTGTATCTTATATTTAACAAGCAGTCTTACGCTGCCGATTGTGTGAGGCTTCAAATTTATTGCGATATTCCCAGTTAGAATCCGCTAAAGAAAGAGGCGGCTCAATAAAGTCGCCTCACACCGATTCCCCGATTTCTTCATCCACCATATTTTTTATTTCCTGCCTCACCCACTGGTGGATTGGGCTATTGTGATGAATGAGATGCCAAAATTGTTCAACTCGAAAGTCGGCAGTGTAAAACGGTAAATCGGCCACCGTGATGTCATAACGTCTACCTAGGTGAGAGACCAGACGTCTTGGTAAAGTGGCAATCAGATCAGTGTTAATCAATAACTCCGGCACCATCGAAAAATGTGGCAAAGATGCCACCACTTCGCGCTGATAACCCAGTCTTTTCAGCTCATGATCCATATCCGTTTTGCCCAAGCCATTACCGGAGATGATTAGATGTCGGCTCTGGCAATAGCGCTCTAACGTCATAGGCTGAAGAGCCCATTTATGCTGGCAACACATCACTACGGCATAGTTATCATTAAATAAACGCTGTTTAAACACGTTAGTGGGTGACTCATCGGTGGAATACAGTAATAAATCCGCCACCTTTTCCAAGTAATCATGCAGCGGCATAAACGAGTTGTAAGACACAATTTGTAATTTCAAGTTTGGAGCACGCTGTTGAAAACGCGCCAACAATTTCGGCACAATCATCATCATTTCGAAATCCAACGCCCCTATAGTGAACACGCCTGAGTATTGCTGGGGGTCAAACTCGTCATCTACCAACATATGACGAATGGTATTGAGTGATATTTCCAATTCGCTATAAAGGCGCTCACCTTTTACAGTCAAACGGTACTCATTTTTCACCTTCACCAGCAATGGATCACCAAATTGTTCACGCAAGCGCATCAGAGCTCGACTGACTGCTGGCTGACTCATGTTTAATACTTGAGCGGCCTGACTAATATGCTTATGAATTAATAGCTTTTCTAAAATCGTCAATAAATTTAAGTCAATGCTGCGCAAATTGATTTCGGGGGCGACCATACCATCACCTAATAATTTCGTGCGTAAATGATCTATATACTATAACAAGCATGCATTTTTGATATGTTTGTTTTTCATTTATCTTCTCCTCACCTGATTGAGGAGATAAAAAATGAAACTATCCACCCTAGCTTTAGCCCCTATTGCTGCTGCACTGTTTACTTTTAATGTAAATGCGAAAGGCCATGACCACGACAACCAACATGCGATTTTTTTTCCTGGTGAAAGCGTTCAAGACACAGCGAAAATCGTAGTTGAGCCCTCTGCCACTCAGTCTCTGAAACTGGGACAGAAAATCAATAACCTGTATGAGCGCCAATTTGATGAGAGTAAAGCCACCGTTCAAAAATTGGGCAAAAATACCTATTGGATCGGGGTTAATTATTACAACGCTACGGTTGTAGTTAATGAAGACTCAGTATTGTTGATTGATCCGCTAGGCGATGGCCGCATTGATGCTCTTTTTAAAGGAGTTAAATCCATCACCAACAAACCAATTACTACCATTATGTATTCGCACTACCACCTAGATCATGTAGGTGGTGGTAACCAACTGATTGACTTGATTAAGAAAAATTATCCAAAGGTGGATAATGTCCGTGTTATTGCTAGTCAAACCGTTGCAGACAAGATCAACCACCACGCTGAAGTGGGCGAAAACGGTGTGAAAACGCCTAAAGTTCCAACGCCAAATGAGGTGTACGATTTGAAAAAACCTCAAACAGTCAAATTTGGCTCAATGAAGCTAAAAATGATGGCACCAGAAGGCTCTGGCCATACACCGGATAACACGATGATTCTCATCCCAAGTGATCGTGTGCTGCATTTTGCAGACATGATTAACCCTGATCAACTGCCGTTTTATAATTTCGCGGGAGCAGAACATTTCCACGGTTACGAAGAGGATCTACAAAGCCTTCTGAGCACACCACTCAGCAAACAGTGGGACTTTATTAACGGCGGCCATGGCAATATCGGTTCAAAACAGGATGTGAAAGATCTGCTGGAATATATTGCGGACATCAGAACTGAAGTGGGCAAGCAGCTAGAAGTCGCGCCCTACACTCCAGTTTTGAGTGACGGAAACCACTTCGTTTGGTTCAAACGCTGGCAAGATGAGATCACTAACAATGTACATACCGCAATGGCGAACAAGTATAGCCACATGTACGGTTTCGATTCAGGTGTGGTGGAAACCCACGCAGCCATGATTTTGGCTGATATGATCGATCACTAATTTCACTCGGATAAAACAGCCCTCTCACGAGTAATGCCGATCAGTTAAGGCCAAAGTGATCGGTTGAACGATCCTTCAGAGCTGTCAAAATCCAAGTGTATTTAATGCACTTGGATTTTTTTATGGATGTTTCTCAAGCTCTAAACATAATTAATGAT